>JADGQF010000305.1 GCA_017882045.1 Anaerolineales bacterium | reverse complement strand
AGGGCCCGCCGGAACTCGCGATACAGCTGGGCATGGTCCACCTCTACGCCGGGCAGCGTACGTTCCACGGCCTCATCCAGGGCCGCGCGCAACTGTGGCGACAGGTGATCTACGATCTCGACGAGCTTGATCCTTGCCATGCTTGCTTCTCCTCTTACTCAAGGCCCCTTTGTTTAGAGCGCGGCCCGATACAGGGCCACGAGATCCTCAACCGTCGGACGGCGTGGGTTGACCACCTGGGCGCTGCCCGTCTGGGCGACGTCCGCGGCCATCTGCTCGATGAAGCTCTCGTCAACCCCCAGGGCGCCGAGCGCATCCGGCAGTCCAGCCTTAGCCGCCAGCCGGCGCACGGCGTTGGGCGCGTCCGCCGCGCCCAGCACGTCATCGCCCGCACGGAGCGCGGCCGCCACCAGGGCCAATGCGTGCTCGGCAGCCGGTAGATTATAGGTCATGACGTGCGGGAGCAGGATCGCCGTTGATAGGCCAACCGGCGTGTCGTGACACGCGGCCAATGCCTGCGCCATGGCCTGCGCCAGGCCGATCCGGGCAGATGAGAGCGCCAGGCCGGCCAGGGTGCTCGCGTAAAGCAGATCAGCGCGGGGCCCGAGGGCGGGCGATGCGAGGGCAGCCCCCAGGTTGGCAGCGATCAGGCGTAGAGCCTGTAACGCGAGCCCATCGCTGAACGGCGAGGCAAAGACTGAGGTCAGGCTCTCGACGGCGTGGGCCAGGGCGCCCATGGCGGTGCCGGCCAGCACATCCTTGGGCAATGTAAGGGCCAGGCCCGGATCCAGCAGCGCGAAGTCGGGCGCGAGCAACTGGCTGCCGACGAGCACTTTCTTGCGCTGCGCCCGGTCTGTTATCAGCATGAAGTTGGTGACTTCGCTGCCCGAGCCGACGGTGGTGGGTATGGCCACCAGGGGCGGAAGAGCCTCGCCGATCTTGCCGACGCCGATATAAGCGCTCAACTCGCCGGGGTTACTCGCCAGCACCCCGGCTCCCTTGGCGACGTCGATGACGCTACCCCCGCCCACGGCGACGATGCCCGTGCAACCGCGCGCCCGGTAGAGCGCGGCGGCCCGCTGAACGGTCTCGATGGCCGGATTACGTTCTACCGCGTCAAACACAACGCCGTTCACGTTGGCTGCCGACAGGGCGTTTAAGACGTGACCGGTGATGCCCGCCCGCAGCACGCCCGCATCGGTCACCACCAGGGCCCGGGCGATGCCCAGTTTCTGGACGATCTCGCCGGCCTTGCCGACGGCCCCCGGGCCAAAGAAGATGTGCGTGGCAGCCTGAAAAGAGGATAGCTGAACCTCAGATCCTGCGTTGTCGAGTTCGGATTGACCGTCGCGAGACATGAAACTCCTTCGGTTGAGTCATGCGCACCGGGCGCGTTCGCTTTGAGTTAAGTCGTCGGCTCCAGCCAGAGCGTGGCCCGGGCGGCCTGCTCGACCGCCCGCCGCTCGCAGAGCAGCGGATGGTAAGCGCCCGTGAACCACGCGTCCACCTGGTCATCGTAGTGCGGGCTGGCCGGATTGCCTGACTGGCCGGGGGCCAGCAGGCCCAGCGAGTTGTTCAGATCGCCCAGGTCGGCGATGAAGCGGAATGGCGGGCCGACGACGTGCGGGCTGTTCAGATCGTGGTCACTGGAGCCGCTGGCCCAGATCGTGCTGCCGTCGCCGCCGATGGGGTAAGGTCCCCGGTTGAAGAAGCCGCCCAGGGCCCCATCCCGCCCCAGCGTGTGCCCGAACGTGAGCTTGTGAAGGCGGCCCCACGTCCAATCCTCGCGTCGCGAGCCCAACGCGCCCTGCAGGTACTTCAATGCCTGGCGCAGCGCGGCACGCATAGCTGCGTCCCGGCCGGCCGCGCCGTCGAACCACGGCGCGGCCGGCCGGGCCAGGATGCCTTGCACCCATTCGAAAGCCCGCTCGCCGTACAGGCTGGCCTCCGCCAGCACGGGCGTCGGTCCCTTGCCCATATAGCGAACGGTCAGGTCGCCGAGCTTGGGCGAGAGCATGGTGGTGAGCATGCGGCGCATGAAGACCTCATAAATGGCCGCGGCCTGGCTGTCCGGCGCCAGGCGGCCATCCCAGGCACGCATCAGCGCGATGGCCGCGGCCAGGTCCGAGTCCTCGCCGTCAGCCTCGGCCGCCCCGCCGGGCGCGAGATCCGCCAGGCAGCGGGCAACGAAGCGCGCCGAAGTCGAAACCTGGTCAAACTGCATATGCTGTACGTAGGCGATGTCGATCTTCTGCTCAACGCGCGCCCGCAGAAGCTCTGTGATGCGCTCCGCCCGGTCGCCCTGGCAGTATTCCCGGCCAAGAAAATAGGGGTAGCCTTCCTGCGCGACACGGTTGTTCGCGGTGACAATGTAACCCTGCGGCGGGTTATAGAGGTGGGGCAGCTCATCGTAGGGGATGTAGCCGGTCCATTCGTACTCGCCCGTCCAGCCGGGCGCCGGCACCTGGCCATCCCCCCGGGCCCGGATCGGTATCTTGCCCGCGTGGGTGTAGCCGATGTTGCCTTCCACGTCTGCATAGACCACGTTTTGCACAGGCGCCGTCCAGAAGCGGAAAGCTTCACGCAGCTCGAGACAGTTACGCGCGCAATTGATTGCCCGCAGCCCCTCGATGATGCTGTCCGGTTCCAACGACGTCCAGCGCAAGGCCAACGGCTGCTCGGCGCCGAGCTCACCGGCTGCCAGGCTGTTGATTATCGGCCCGTGACCGGTGACCACAACCTCCTCCACAACAGATGGTCCCCCCTTGACCCGGATCTCTTCGTGGAAGACTTGCGCATCCAACCACCCGCCGCGGAACTCGTACTGCACGCGCCCGTCGGCGGTGCGCCGCAGGTGCTCGATGAAAAGATCTTCTACGTCCGAGAAGCCGTTGGTGAAGCCCCAGGCGACGTAGCTGTTGTGACCGGCGATCACCCCCGGCAAGCCGGGGAAGGTCACGCCGGCAATGTTGCACGTGCCATCGCTGAGGTGATTCTCGTACCAGATGGCGGGCGCGCTGAGCAGAAGATGCATGTCATTCGCCAGCAAGGGTTTGCCGCTGACGGTGTGGGAGCCGGCGATCACCCAGTTGTTGCTGCCCAGGCCGGCGCTGGCCGGTGGGCCGGCGAAAGGGCGGGCAGCCTCAGCGCTGTCAAGGGCGGCGTCGCGGTCGACTCTTCTCCCTCCGCCGTTCGGCAGGATCAGGGGCCAGCGATCGAGATACGGCACCTCCAATTGGGCGGCCAGGTCCTTGCCGAGGCGGGCAATCAACTGCGCACGCAGAATCTCGGTCTCCCAGTTGACCGAGAGGCTCCACGATATCATCTTGACCCAGCAAAGCGTGTCGGCCACAACCCAGGGCTCGGGCTGGTAGCGCAGCAGGGCGCACTCAATCGGTAAAGGACCCTGCGCAATATAGGCGCTCACCCCGGCGGCGTAGGCTTCCAGTTCGGCGCGCGTGCCTGCGCTGATCCCCGCCACGTCCTGCTCGGCCGCGCGGCGCATGCCGATCGTGCGCATCCAACGGTCCACGGGCAGCGCGACCGTCCCCAGCACCTCAGCCAGCCGCCCGGCGACCAACCGGCGGTTGAAGTCCATCTGCCACAGCCGGTCCTGGGCATGCACGAAGCCTTGCGCAAACATCAGATCGTGGTTGTTGGTTGCGTAGATGTGGGGCACTCCCCAACTATCGCGTATGATCTCGACGGGCGCCTGAAGCCCTGCGAGGGACAGACGGCCTGCCATCTTGGGCAGGCGGCGCCGGCTCAGGAGGCCCAGGCCGGCGCCCATCAGCGGAGCCAGGGTGCGGGAAAGTGCAGACAAAGCAGGCATCTTGGTATCTCCTTGGCCCAGCAATGCGAAACAAGTCGGGAAGAGTGCGGACCCGAACACGCACAGAGCAGTATACGCAGGGGTGGGCGGTCCGACAGCAAGACATCTTCCAGGAATTGCGCGAAAGGGAAGCGGGCTGTCTTCTGGCGTGCCGCCTATTGTGCTAGAATGCGCGGCTAAAGACAAGACCAGTCACAACGAAAGGACGATCGATGCCAGCCAGACACTTGCCGAAGCTGATCGCTCCCTCGACCCGGGCCTTCTTTCAGGAAGCGCGGCGAGTTCCGAACTTTCCGCTCGTCGAAAGGCTGCACGGCTACGTCTACGGTCGCTGGCCCTACCTCTACATAGGGATCGGCACGGGTGAGCACCCGCTGGCGCGGATAATCGCGCCGCTGGTCCGCCTGCTCGGTCCCCTGTTTCCTCAGAGACGCGGCGAGGCCGGGGAACCGATCCATTTCGCCGACACCTATCACGGCAAGGTCGTGACCCTCGAAGCAGCCACCCAACTGGTGACGGTTGACCGTGAAGTGACGTTGCCCAACCTAGAACAGATCATCCCCTACCACCTGGCGAGCGATCTGATCCTGAAGAATCCCGATCACATCATCGCCCTGCAATGCCCGTGCCGTTCCAACCGGGCCAAGCCGTGCCTGCCATTGGATGTGTGCTTGATAGTAGGCGAGCCTTTCGCCGCCTTCGTCTGGGAGCACCATCCGGACAAGGCGCGCTGGATCAGCCAGGATGAGGCGGTGGAGATCCTGCGGGCCGAGCACGAACGCGGCCACGTGAGCCACGCCTTCTTCAAGGAGGCGATGCTCGACCGCTTCTATGCGATCTGCAACTGCTGCTCTTGCTGCTGCGGCGCCATGCAGGCCCAGCGCAACGGCACGCCGATGTTGACTGCGTCGGGTTACGTCAGCCAGGTGGATGCCGGGCTCTGCGGCGGCTGCGGGACCTGCCAGAAGCATTGCCAGTTCGAGGCCATCTCCCTGGTCGATGGCAAGAGTTACGTGGATGAAGCCCGGTGCATGGGCTGCGGCGTGTGTGTGACGCACTGCCCGCATAAGGCGCTTTCGCTGAGGCGGGAGGCCGCCAAGGGCGAGCCGCTGGAGATCCGCGTGCTACTGGACCAGGCAGGGAAGGGACTATGAAAGCATTTGTAACCGGTGCAAGCGGCTTTATCGGCAACCGGGTCGCGCGCAAGCTGATCGAGCGGGGCTACGACACATGGCTGCTCGCGCGCTCGCCCGAGAAGCTGGCGGATCTGGTCGCGCTGGGCGCGCACCTGGCGCCCGGCGACATCAACGACGTTAACTCGATGCGCGAGGCCAT
>JADGQF010000087.1 GCA_017882045.1 Anaerolineales bacterium | reverse complement strand
CAGCCGGCTTCGCCTTTCTGCCCGCCATTGAGTTATAATCTGGCCATGTTGATCGGCATTGACGCGAGCCGCGCCACCGGCGCCCGCCGTACCGGCACCGAGACTTATTCGTTGCGCCTGATCCGCGCGCTGCTCGCGCTCCCCTCGCCGCACCGTTTCCGCCTGTATACCAACGGAGCGCCGCCCGCCGGGCTCTTCTGGGACGGACTGGCGCCGGCCAACGTCGAGCTGCGCTCGATCCCCTTCCCGCGCCTGTGGACGCACCTGCGCCTGAGCGCCGAGATGCTGCTGCAGCCCCCGGATGTCCTTTTCGTCCCGGCCCACGTCCTGCCCTTGCTCCATCCCCGGCGCAGTGTGGTCACTGTCCACGACCTGGGCTATCTCTACTATCCCGAGGCTCATCGGCCGGCCGACCGCCGCTACCTCGCCTGGTCCACCGCCAGGAACGCTCGCCGCGCGGCCCTGACCCTGGCCGACTCGGAGGCCACCAGGAACGACCTCGTGCGCGCTTACCACGTCGACCCGGCCCGGGTGCGCGTGGTATACCTGGGAGTGGGGGAAGCTACCGCTGCCCGGCCCCCTCTGCGGGGCGCTGGCGAGGAGGAGCCGCGCATTGCCTGCCCCTACTTCCTCTATATCGGCACCCTCCAGCCGCGCAAGAACCTGGAGCGGGTGGTGGCGGCCTTCGCCCGCCTGGCTGCCCTGCCGGAGCTCGACGGGGTGCAACTGGTCCTCGCCGGGCGACGCGGCTGGCTGTATGATAGCCTGTTCGCCCAGGCCAACGCGCTGGGACTGGCCGGGCGAGTGCTCTTTCCGGGCTACGTGGCCGAGGGCGACCTCCCGGCGCTCTACGCCGGCGCCCTGGCCTTTGTCTTCCCGTCGCTTTATGAGGGCTTTGGCCTCCCTGTGTTGGAGGCGCATGCTTATGGAGTGCCCGTCTTGACTGCTAACAACTCATCTCTGCCCGAAGTGGCCGGCGATGCGGCCCTGCTGGTCGATCCGCACGACGTCGACGCCATCGCCGATGCCATGTATCGCCTGGCGACCGACGCGGCTCTGCGCCAAGACCTCATCCGCAAGGGCCTGGAGAACGTCAAGCGCTTCTCGTGGGAGAAGTGCGCGCGCGAGACCCTGGCCGTGTTGGAAGAAGCCGGAAGGAAGTAGCCATCACGCTCACGCATCCCTCAGCCCGCATCAGCCATCATGTTCGCATCCTCGGCGTGCGCATCGACGCGCTCACCTATCCGGCGCTGCTGGACTGCATCGCGGAGATGATCGGCGAAGGCACGCCGCATCAGATCGCCACGGCTAATCCGGAGTTCGTCATGCTGGCCCAGCGCGCCCCGGCCTTCCGCGAGGTGCTAGAGCGGGCGGAGCTGTGCATCGCCGATGGCGTGGGCCTGCTGTGGGCCGCCCGCCGGCTGGGCCGCCCGTTGCCCGAGCGCGTCACCGGCAGCGACTCGCTGCCGTTGATCGCCGCGCGCGCCGCGCGCCAGGGCTGGCGGCTCTATCTGCTCGGCGCCGCGCCCGGCGTCGCCGAGCGCACGGCGGCCATCCTGGTGGGCCAATATCCCGGTCTGCAGATCGCCGGTGTCTATGCCGGTTCGCCTGCCGAGGGCGAAGCGCCGGGGATCGTCGGTCGCGTCCGCCAGGCGCGCGCCGACGTGCTGCTGGTGGCCTATGGCGCGCCCGCCCAGGACCTGTGGATCGCCCGGCACCGCCAGGAGCTTGCGGTGCCGGTCATGCTGGGCGTGGGCGGGACCTTCGACCATATCGCGGGGGTGCAACGCCGTGCTCCGCGTTGGCTGCAGCGTCTCGGCCTGGAGTGGCTCTTCAGGCTGGTCACCCAGCCCCGGCGCTGGCGCCGCCAGCTCACCATCCCGCAGTTCGTGTGGCGCGTGTTGCGCAGCCGGCCCGATCCGCAGACGCCGTAAAGTCGAGAGGCGATTCTATGCAGTCAAGCCAGCCGGCCGGCCGAATGACGCCACCGCCGGCCAACGATCCCAGCGCCCTGGTCGCCAGCCTCGCCGGAAGGCGCGTGCTGGTGCTCGGCGACCTCTTCCTGGACGAATATCTGGAGGGCAGGACGGAGCGCCTGAGCCGCGAGGCGCCCGTGCCGGTGGTGGAGCTGACCCGCCGCACCACGGTTCCGGGCGGCGCCGCCAACCCGGCGCACCAGGTGGTGGCCCTGGGCGGGCAAGCGGTCCTGGCCGGCCTGGTGGGTGACGATGAAGCGGGGCACACCCTGGTCGGCCAGCTTCAGGAGAGCGGCGTCGATACCTCGGGTGTGGTCATCGACCGCGCACGGTCCACGACGCTGAAAACCCGGCTGGTGGCCTTCCGCGATGCCTTGCGCTTCCCGCAACACCTGGCGCGCGTCGACCGGCTGGATCGGACGCCGTTGGAGGGTGAGACGCTGGCCCGCCTGCTCGATCGCCTGGTCGTGTTGGTCCCGACGGTCGACGTGTTGGTTGTGTCCGACTACCGGGGCGGCGTGCTGCTGCCTGAGATCGTCGAGGCCATCACCGCCGAGGCGCGTTCCTCCGGGGTGTGGACGGCGGTCGATAGCCAGGGCAACCTGGCCAAGTATGCCGGCTTCGGCCTGATCAAGTGCAACCGGGCGGAGGCCGAAAGCGAGCTGGGCCTGCCCCTGGCCGGCGACGCCGACTACGAGCGTGCCCTGGCCCGCCTGTTGCCGCGCCTGCACGCCGGGATGCTCGTCATCACGCGCGGGCCGGAGGGCATGAGCCTGCAAGCCCAGGGCGGGCACGCCGAGCACCTGCCGGCGGCCAATCGTTCCGAGGTCTACGACGTGACCGGCGCCGGGGACACAGTCATCGCCGTGCTCGCGATGGCCTTTGCCGCGCATCTCAGCCTGCACACCGCCGCCCATCTCGCCAATGCCGCGGCCGGCGTGGTCGTTCGCCGCCTGGGCAACGTCGCCGTCACGCCCCAGGAACTCGTCGCCGAGCTAACCCGCTGACCCAGCCCCGCGTCGCCCGCGCCGCCTGTGTCGCCGGCGTAGGCGCCTTTAGTCGTTCTGAAGTTGCCGGAGCCAGGCGACCGAGGTCGCTGCAACCGGCCGGCGAAGTCTCCCTTCGGAGACTGGATCTGGCCAGCGCACTGGGCGCAGGCGTCCGGAGTCGATGCAGATCGACTTGGCAGCCCGTTGCAGCGGTTTCAACCGCCCGACGAAATGCACACGGTAGTAGTGTTGAGGGAGCTCCCATGGGCCAGGTACTAACCCTTGAGCCCGCGCGTGCCTGGCGGGCCGATCAGGCCCGCGCGGGCCTGTCCGTCGTCTTCACCAACGGCGTATTCGACCTGCTGCACGTCGGGCACGTGCGCTACCTGCAGGCGGCGCGCGCCCTGGGCGACGCACTGGTGGTGGGCCTCAACAGCGACGCCGCGACCGCGGCCCTCAAGCCGGGCCGCCCCCTGGTGCCGCAGGCGGAGCGGGGCGAGGTGCTGGCCGCGCTGGCCTGCGTGGATGTGGTGGTCGTCTTCGACGGCACGGACGCGAACGACCTGGTCGGCGCCCTGCGCCCGGACGTGTACGTCAAAGGTGGTGACTGGGGCCAGGCCGGCGGCAAACAACCCCCGGAGGCAGCGCTGGTCGCGGCCTATGGCGGGCGGATCGCCTATTTGCCCTATGTGGCCGGGCATTCTACTTCCGCGCTGATCGAACGGATTGCCGCCGGTGGCGCCGCCGGGGCGCACGGGGCGCGTGCCCATAGCCGGCAAGCTCGACGTTAGGCTCGACGCTAGGTTCGAAAGGAGCGCCGGTTGGATCGCACTTTCTCGGCCTGGAAACAGCGGGCACGGCAACTCAGGCGCGACACTTACGCCCTGTACCTTGCCCTAAAGGACCCACGCGCCCCCTGGTATGCCCGCCTGGTCGCCGGGCTGGTAGTAGCCTACGCCTTCAGCCCCATCGATCTCATCCCGGACTTCATCCCCGTTCTGGGTTATCTCGACGACCTCGTCATCGTGCCGCTGGGCATCGCCCTGACGCTCAAGCTCATGCCGCCCGCGGTGCTCGCGGACGCGCGTGCGCGTGCGGAGGCCGCGACCGCGCCGGGCAAGCCGGTCAATTGGGCAGCCGGTGCCGTCATTGCCGCCGTTTGGCTGCTGCTGGCCGCCCTGCTGATCGCGCTGCTAGTCCGGCGCATCCGGGGGCTAAGTCTCACCGCCGCTTTCTTAAAATAACATAGGGCTACTGGCGTTATTCGCAGCTTCGCGGTTATAATGCGCGCCGATATGAGTGAATCCGTCATCCCAGATGAGCTGCCCGGCGGCCTCGTCGTTTCTCCCGTTGGCGGCGCAGCCGATACCCTATCGGTCGACCCCGTGCCCGTTAACCGCAGCCCCGCCTTCGAGGCCGGCCTGGCCCGCTCGGCCGGCATCCTGGGTTTCGGCAATATCGCCAGCCGGGTGATCGGCCTCGCGCGCGACACCATCACTTCCTATTACTTTGGCGCCAGCGGCCAGCTCAGCGCCTTCACTGTCGCCGCCAATGTGCCGACCATGATCTTCGATCTCCTGGTCGGCGGCATGCTCAGCGCGGCCCTGGTGCCCGTTTTCAGCGGCTACACGCGCGCCGAGCAGCGCGCCGAGTTGGCCGAGGTCGCCAGCGCCGTCCTCACGCTCATTGCGTTGGTCATGGGCAGCGTCGTCCTGGCGCTGGAGCTGTTTGCTGTGCCGGTGGCCAACCTCCTCGGTAACTTCAGCGACCCGGCCCTGCAACAGGTGCTCGTGCGCTGCCTGCGCATCATCGCCCCGGCCGTCCTGCTGTTCGGGCTCACCGGCGGTGTGACCGGGCTGCTGTACTCGCTCAAGCGCTTCACTTATACCGCGGTCAGCGGCGCTGTTTTCAACCTGGGCATCGTCCTCGCCGCGCCGTTGTTAGCCGGCAAGCTGGGCATCTACTGCCTGCCCCTGGGGGTGGTCGCCGGCAGCCTGGCCCAACTGGCGGTCATGTCGCCGGGCCTGCGCGATCTCCGCTTGCGCGTCTCGACTGCCTGGCGGCACCCGGCGGTGCGGCGCATCGGCCGCCTCTATATCCCCATCGCCCTCGGTCTCATCGTCGCCGAAATCCAGATCGTGGTTGACCGGCGCTGGGCCTCGGGCCTGGGTGTGCAGAGCGTCAGTTGGATGCGCTACGCCACTACTTTGATCCAGTTGCCGTTGGGCCTGGTGCCGGTGGCCGTCTCGCTCGCCGCGCTGCCCAGCCTGGCGCAAAGGGCGACCGACAAGGACTGGGACGGCTTCCGCTGGATCTTTGCCCGCGGCCTGCGTCTGGTGATGGTGCTGCTCATTCCGGCCGCGGCCGGCCTGTTCGCGCTGGCCCAACCGGTGATCCGCCTGCTGTTCCAACACGGCGTTTTCGCCGCTGCCGATACCGGCATGACCGCGAGTGCGTTGCGACTGTACCTGTTGGGCCTGCCCTTCGCCGGGGTGGACTTCCTGCTCAATTACACTTTCTATGCCCGGCAAGACACGCGCACGCCGGCCATCGTCGGCGTCGTGGCGGTCGGTTTTTACTTCATCGCCGCCCTGAGCCTGATGCCGGCGCTCGGTTTCCTGGGCCTGGTGCTGGCCGACTCAGTCAAGCAGGCTGCCCATGCCCTGATCATGACCGCGTTGCTCATGCGCAGCGTCGGGCGCGTGGGAGGTCACGGCGTGCCGGGCACCTTGTTCAAAGCCGGGGCAGCGGCCCTGGCGATGGGGCTGCTGGTGTGGGCCCTGGCCGAACGGTTGGTGGGCCTGTTGCCCGGCGGCTTCCTCGGCCAACTCGCCCTGGTCGCCGTCGCGGCGGGCGCCGGCGCCGCCTTCTACACGCTGGTTCTGCGCATCTGGGGTGTCAAAGAGGTCGTGGACCTGGCGAACGGGGTGACCGGCCGCCTGCGGCACGCCCGCCCCTGACCGGACGGACGGCCTGGACAGGATGGACAGGATGGACAGGATGGACAGGATGGACAGGATGGACAGGATGAACCGGCCTCCGTTCTTGCGAATCATGCCAATCCCTAAATCCAGTCAAAATCATGGTTAAGACCGGATACAGGATTGGACGCCGGCCGGGCGATGCGCTATAATACTTAACATTGTTTTGCCGGACAAAAGATCATTGCAGGAGTCCTTATACTCATGGCGAAGAAAAAGACCGCTCACCGACGAGTCCCGCACAGCGGAACGCCGCGCATCTATGGCGATGGCCTGTCGGCGCGGTCCGCGCCGGCCACGGCTGAAGCTCCCGCCAACGGGCGCCCTGCTGCTGTGTCTGCAGCGCCGGCTGCTGCGCCTCTGCGGCGCGCTGTCTCGGTCGGAGCCAGTGGGCTGAGCCGCAGCCAGGTCCCGCTGATGCAGGAATACCACTACGTGCCGAAGGACCTGGGCCGCCTGGGGATCATCGCCGTCGCGACTTTCGCGATCATGATCATTCTCGGCATTCTGATCTAAACCGGCCGGCGCCACCCGCTCAGCGGGCAGGCAAGAAAATAAAAGGGACGAACGCTCCGAGCGTTCGTCCCTTTGTCGTTAATAGCCCCCCTCCCGGGCGCCTCCCGCTTTCGCTCCCCGCCTCTAGCCTGTGGCAGTCCGCTGCTCCTCCCCCCACCATAGCGCCATCGCCGTCTCCGCCAATACCTGGCAGGCCAGGCAGAGCCAGAAGTTGCGCGTCAGGGCGAACAGGGCGGCGGTCGCGATCGCCAGGTCGGCACTGTGCAGCGCCGCTTCCTGACGGCCGGGCCATCCAGGCTGCCCGGCGAGAGAACGACCCCGGCCGGCGGGCTTCAACCATGCCGCCTTTCACCTCGAATTGGCCACAATCACAGGTCGTGCTAGACTTCGGGCGGAAGAATCAGGCCGGCCCCTGGGCGCCGGCCTGTGAGATCGGTAGCGAAGGAACAACAATGCAGCAGACCTTCCCCCGCGCGCTTCTGAGCCAGGTGCGCAGGCACTTCGACCGAGCGTGCCTTTTCTTGATACTGATCACTGGGTGGCTCTTGCGCGTGGCTGCGTTCAGCAGTGTGCCAGGCGGGATCCAGCATGATGAGGTGACCGAAGCGCTACATGGTTACGAGGTCCTGGCAGGTAAGTTCCAGTTGTACTTCTATGCCAGCGGCGGGTTCAAGGGTCGCGAGCCCCTGTGGGCGTACCTTCAGGCGCCCCTGCTGTATCTGTTTGGCATCAACCTCTGGAGCCTACGCTTCCTGGCCGTCGCCGCCGGGCTGCTGACAGTGCCTCTGACCTACCAGGTTGGCCGGTCGCTCTTCAACCGTCGCGTTGGGCTGCTCGCCGCGTTTGCTGTATCCATATCCTTCTGGCCCCTGGTCATGTCGCGCCTCGGCCTGCGCGGGACGCTGGTTCCTCCCCTGTCTGCGCTGGCCATCTATCTGCTCTGGCGGGTCGTTCGGCGGCCCACGCGCTGGTACTGGGTAGTAGCGGCAGGGCTTGTTCTCTCGCTTAGCGGCTACGCCTACCTGGGTGGCTGGGCCGCCATCGGGGCGGTGGCCCTTTTTTTTGGCTATCTGGCGCTGTGGCACCGTGGGCTCCTGCGCGCGAAGCGGTCCGCCCTGCTATGGTATGGAGTGACGGCGGGACTGGCCCTGCTGCCGCTTTCCATGGTCTTCCTGACCCAGCCGAGCGCGCGCGAGCGCGTCCAGCAACTGGCGCCTCTTGTGGAGGAAGCCACCAGGGGTAAAGCGGTGCCGTTGGGGCAGAACATCCTCATGGTGTTGGCTAGCTTCAGCGGCCGCGGCGATCAGTTCGGCCTGTACAACATACCCAACATGCCGCTACTGCCCTTGAGCCTGGCGCTGTTGTTCTACGTTGGGGTGGGCATCTCATGCTGGCGTTGGCGCAAACCGGCGTATCCGCTTCTGCTGGTGTGGGTGGTGGCCGGGCTGTTGCCGGCCGCGCTCTCGTTGGGTGGGCCCAATAATCTGCGAAGCGTCGTCAGCCTGCCGGCTACCTACCTGCTGGTAGCCCTGGGTGCCACGGTCCTGGTGGAGCTCTCAGCCCGCATCCGGGTGCCACGTGTGGTGCCTGCGGTCCTCGTGGCCGGCATGCTTGCCTGGGCGGCGCAGAGCCAGATCACGGATTTCTTTTTGCACTGGCCTGCCAACCCGGACACACGCTTCTTCTTTCGCACCACACTGGCCGAGGCGGCGCGCGCTATGCCCACCGATGGGCGCAATTGCGTCTCAACGCCTTATCCTCACGACCTCAGCCAATGGGTAACAGAATACACGCAGGGCCGGAACCCGAACGACATCTGCTGGTTCCGCGGCACTGCGGCGATTGTCTTCCCGGCCGGCAGCGGCACGGCTCGCTGGTACGTACCGGCAGGCGTGTCATCGGATGCGGCGCTGGCAGCCGCGGAAAGCAGCGAGTTCCTGCCTGTGCTGGGCCAGTTGCTGGGTGGAGGCGTCACCGAGCAGGAAGCTTTCTTCCCGGACAACACGCGTGCCTACCGATTCTATACAACGACTGATCGCGAGGAGCTGCGTGCGCGCGCACTGACCACCATGACCGAGACGGCGCTCGCGTGGAGCGCCGATGCGGAAGGGGTCCGAGACCCGCAACCACTCGGCGGGCCGGCGCATTTCGACGGTGGACTCACGCTCTTGGGGGCGCGCTACCTGAAGCCGTCGGCCGGATGCAACTGCCTCGAAACGCTGTTATACTGGCGGGTCGATGTTGCCCATCCAGAGCCGGTGCCGTTCTCCCTCTTTCTGCAGTTGCTGGATGGCCAGGGCAGCTTCCTGGTCGGGAATGACCACCTGGACTATGCCGTGAATAGCTGGCAGGCCGGCGATGTTTTCGTGCAGTATCATCGTCTCGCACTGCCCGCCGGCATTGCTCCAGGGCAATACTACCTGCAGGCCGGGGTCTACAACTGGCAAACCAACGTGCGCTGGTCGCTTATGCAGCAAGGGCAGGTGCTCGGCGACCGGGTAGTGCTGCCGCCGGTCGCCGTGCCGTAAGGGCCCGCTGCAGGCCGTCGGCTGGGAATGTAGTCTGTGTGGGCGCTCCCCGCCTCTATCTCGCGGCAGTCTGCCGCTCCTCCCCCCACCACAGCGCCATAGCCGTCTCCGCCAACACCTGGCAGGCCAGGCAGAGCCAGAAGTTGCGGGTCAGGGTGAACAGGGCAGTGGTCGCGATCGCCAGCCCGGCATCGCGCAGCGCCGCCTCCTGGCGGCCGGGTGTGCGCAGAGCACGGCGGACGAACGGGTCCAGCAGCCATTCCAACGCGACGGCGGCCAGCCCAAGCCAGGCGCCCCAATACAGCGCGGCCGCACCGTCCAGGCTGGGCGGCGAGAGAACGATCCCGCCCGGCAGGCGCAGGGCCGGAGCGGCGGCGGCGGCTGAGGCCGAGCCTGGACCTGCCACGCCGGCCAGCAGCCAGGCCGCGGCGGCGGCGCGGTAGAAGGCCCAATGCCATTGGCGCAGCGCCGCGTCCAGTGGGGCGGTCCAGCGTTGGGCTGTGCTCAGAGCACCGCTCAGCGCACCGCTTGACGGACCGCCGGCCAGGCGGCCATCCGGGCCGCGCAGCGTGCGCCGGTAAACCAACCACCCCAGCACGGAAATCGCAACGATGGCGGCGGCGGGCAGGGCTCCGTTGCGCAGATCGGCTACCCAATCGATCTCAGTCAGGCCCAGCAGGTAAGGCGAGATGGCGCCCCGCTGCCAGGCCCCCAGCGGCGACAGGAGCATGAACAGCGCACCGGCCAGCCAGAATAGCGGGGCGAGCAGCGGGGCATCTGCGAGCGTTCGGCCGCCGGAGGTCCCGCCCGGTCCCCGCCTGCCCGCCATGCGCTGCGCCGGCCGCAGCCTGCCTGGCCTCCGCTCTGCCAGCCAGGCCAGGTTCGTGGCCACGACCGCCAGCAGCAGGCTTCCTACCAGCCAGGGGGCCGGTTGCTGCAGCGAGCCAAACTGCGCGCGCAGCCAGTTGAGCAAGTGGGCAGCCAGGTTCGGTAGCATGCGTCAAGTGTAGCACGGATCGCTGCTGGGATATAATGTGGGTGCTAAAAGGACAGTTCCGGCCGAGACGAATCGCCTGTTCTGTCACAGGCTGGGCAAAAAGAAACCGGGTTTCGGAACGGCCGCCCCGGCCCCGAAACCCGGTCTCTCAGATAAACCTTAACCGCTTCTGCGCCCCGCGCGCTTACGCGCTCTTGCTCAGCGCCTGCTCGAGGTCCCAGAGAATGTCCCCGATGTCCTCCAGGCCGATGCTCAGGCGGATGAAATCGGGGGTGACGCCGGCCTTGGGCAGCTCCTCTTCGCTCAGCTGGCTGTGGGTGGTCGTCGCCGGGTGGATGGCCAGGCTCTTCGCGTCGCCCACGTTCGCCAGGTGGCTGAACAACTGCAGCCCTTCAATGAACTGCTTGCCCGACTCGACGCCGCCCTTGATGCCGAAGCCCAGGACCGCGCCCGGCCCCTTGGGCAGGTACTTCCTGGCGTTCTCGTAGTCCGGATGGCTGGGCAGCCCCGGGTAGGCCACCCAGCTCACACACGGATGGCCCGCCAGGAACTCGGCCACCCTCTGCGCGTTGCTCACATGACGGTCCATGCGCAGGCTGAGCGTCTCGACGCCGAGCAGCGTCACCCAGCTGTTGAACGGCGACTGCGATGCCCCCAGGTCCCTCAGCATCTGCACGCGCGCCTTGAGGATGAACGCCGGCGCGCCCAGGTCGGCATATACTAGCCCGTGGTAGCTGGGATCGGGGGCGGTGAAGTTTGCGAAGCGGCCGCCGCGCCAGTCAAAGTTGCCGCCGTCGACGATCGCCCCGCCGATGGACGTGCCGTGGCCGCCCAGGAACTTGGTGGTGCTGTGCGTCACGATGTTGGCGCCCCATTCGAATGGGCGGCACAGGTAGGGCGTGGCAAAGGTGTTGTCGATGACCAGCGGGATGCCGTAGCGCTGCGCGATGGCGGCCACTTCGCTGAACGGGAAAACGCTGATGTCGGGGTTGCCCAGCACTTCACCGTAGATGATCTTGGTGTTGGGCCTGATCGCCTTCTCGAAGTTGGCCGGGTCGCTGGGATCGACGAAGGTCGCGTCGATGCCCAGGCGCGGGAAGGTGTAGGCCAGCTGGTTGTAGGTGCCGCCGTAGAGCCGGCTGCTGGTCACGATATGGTCGCCCGCCTCGCACAGCGTCAGGAAAGTCAACGCCTGCGCCGCGTGGCCGCTGGCGGTCGCCAGTGCACCCACGCCGCCTTCCAGCGACGCCAGGCGCTGTTCGAGCACGTCGGTGGTGGGGTTCATGATGCGCGTGTAGATGTTGCCGGCTTCCTTGAGGGCGAACAGATTCGCCGCATGTTCCGTGTCGCGGAACTGGTAGCTGGTCGTCTGGTAGATCGGCACCGCGCGGCTGCCCGTGGTCGGATCGGGCACCTGGCCGGCATGCAGTTGACGGGTGTTGAAGCCGAGCTTACGTTCGTCAGCCATCGTGAATGTATCCTTTCAAGCCTGCAAACAAAAATCCCCGTCGACCGGGGATGAGCGGGCACGCCAAAACAGCAGTTTCTTTTCATCTTCCAGATCAAATCTGCCGGAATTGGCACCGTTTCCTTTTTCGACATGGCTGCGCTGCAAACTGCGCGCGGATCACTACAGCGTTCCAGCGCACCATATGCTTGCTTCCCAACGTCAGGGCGGTTGCCGAGGCTTCACAGGGCCGGTCCCTCTGCCTCTCTGGATGAGTTTCGTCCTATTCAGTTGTGGAGAAGAGTATATAAGCAACATTTGAGTCTGTCAAATATGCGGTATACTACAATACCAGATCGGAGGTCCTATGCGTCTGACCGTGTATCAATCCGCCGGCGCCTTCGTGCGCGCTAACTTGGCCTACCTCGAGCGCGAGGAGGTCGTCAACGGGCTGATAATCGGCCTCGTCCTCGGCCTGCAAGATGAGCCTTTACGTTGGGGAAGCCCGGCCTACCTGGCCAACCCGACCTCGAACGACATCTACCAGCAGACTGGCTACCGGCCGGTAGTGATTTCCGGGAGACAAGGTTCGAGGGGGTTTGAGACCGGGCCGAGCTCCCGGTCGCAGACACCCTTTCTGGAGGTGATATGGAAGGCATTGCTGGATTGTTGTCCGGTCTGCGGCAGGCCCGCCGGCGCACGCTGGAGGCTTTGGCCGGGCTGACGGAAGAGCAGCTGGAGGGGCAGGTGCGCCTGCCTCAAGGCCCGGCCGACGTGCGTTATTGCCTGCTGAGCCTGGCCGAGCGCGACGACGGGCGGCGCGTGGCGCTGGCCGCACTCTACGCCGCCCTGGACTGGCGCCCGGCGGAGGCCGCGCGCATCCTGGCCCTGGCCGCCGAGGTGCACGGTCAGTTGTGCGCGCTTCTGCTGGGCGTGCCGCCCGCGGACTTGGATCGCGCACCGGGGCCGGACGACTGGGCGCTGCGCGAGGTGCTGGCCCACGTCGAGCAGACGGGCCAGCGCTACCTCCTGCATACGGCGTACGCCGTCGAACGGCTGAGCAGCGCCGCAGAACTCCCTTTGCGCATTCCCGCCGAACGCTTGCCGCCCACCAGCCCGCAAGTGCGCCCCGACGAACCCCTGTCTGCCATCCTGGAGCGCATGGTCGCGCTGCATGACCGGCTGTTCGACGAGCTCTCAGGCCTGGGGGAAGAGGATCTGGCGGCGCCGACGATCTGGACCACCTGGCAGGTCGACGTGCGTTTCCGCCTCTATCGCTTCGCGGCCCACGCGCGGCAGCACCTGGTCCATGCGGCCAAGGTCCTGAACGCCGTGGGCTTCCGGCAGAGCGAGGCGCAGATGATCCTCGGCCAGGCCGAGAGCGCGCGCGGCCGGCTGGAAGGCATGCTGATCGGTCTGCCGCAGGCAACCGCGCGGCGCGCCCCCTCCGGCGGCCTGCCGAGCGTGCAAGCCCTGCTCGAAGACGGCGCGCACGACGAGGAAGCGACGGTGGATACGATCCTGCGCGCCACGAGCACTACACAGTGACGGCCGGCCAGCGCCGCCGCTAGATCAGCCCGTGCTGGCGCGCGAAACGGGCCAGCTCGACGCGAGCGAGCCAGATTGCAGTTCAGAAGGAAGGCTGAGGTGTAATGAGGGGTATCTCGGCGATAACGGTGGCTCCCGCGCCGGGTGTGCTCTCGATCTCGAGGCGGCCGCCCAGCAATTCCATGCGCTCGCGCATCCCGAACAGCCCCATGCTATTGGGTTTCGCCGCCATAGTCGGATCGAAACCAACGCCGTTATCTTCCACGATCACGATCAGGCTGTCAGAACGGCGTTCGAGCAGCACCCCGGCGCGCGAGGCCTGCGCATGGCGCACAACGTTAGTCAGCGCCTCCTGCACCAGCCGGTAGACGGTGATCTCGAGGCCGGCTGCGAAGCGCTCGTGTTCGCCCAGGCCGTGCGCGACGAAATCGAGCGCCAGCCCGTCGCCGGCGTAGGACTCGGCCAGTTGCTGCAGCGCGGCGCTCAGGCCCAGATAATCCAGCGCGACCGGCCGCAAGTGCACCGCGAGCCGGTGCAACTTTTCCATGATGCCGGAGGTCAGCGCCTTTAGGTTTTCGATCTGCGCCAAGGCTGCCGGCGAGGGGGCGGATTGTCGCTCCAACAGGCCGAGCCCGGCCAGCAGCGCCGTCAGGCCCTGGCCGGCTTCGTCGTGAAGCTCGTGCGCGATCGAGCGCCGCTCGCTTTCCTGGGCCTCGAGCAGTCGGTGCGACAGGTCGGCCAACTGCTCGCCCCGTTCGTGCAACTCCTTCAGCAAGCGCGCATCTTGCAGCGCGACGGACAACGAGTCGGCCACTTCGCGCACGGCGTCCAGTTTGTCGGCCTCCAGCAAGCCCTGGCCGTCGTCGGTCAGGTTGAGCGCGCCGATAAGCTGGCCCTGGATCATCAGCGGCGCGCTGACCAGGCTGCGCATGCCTTCGGCCGTCAGCGCCCGCAGCATAGTCGGAGGGTCGCTGAGGCTACGCAGGTCGCGCACCACGTACAACTGGCCGTGCTCGTGTTCGGGCTGGATCCTGAAATCATCCAGCGGCATGCGCTGGCCGACCAGCAGGTCGCTGTCGATGGTGGTGGCGAGGGCCACGCGCTCCGCCTCGTCGCGCTCGAAGTCGAACATGATCACGCAGGTCAGCGCACAGCCCAGTAGCCGGCACAACCGCCGTACGGCGTCTTGGGCGATATCGCGTGACGAGCGTGTTGTCAATACCGCGCGATCTATCTCATGCATCAGGCGCAGGCGTTCGCTCTGCCGGCGCAGGGTCTCGACGGCCTGCCGCAATTCTTCTTCGGCACGCTTGCGCGCGCTGATATCGCGTAACAGCCAGCGCAGTCCCACCAGCGTACCGCCGCTCGAGCGCACCGCGGCCAGACTGATCGACGCTGTAAACGGTTCGCGCTCGCGCGGGAGCAGGCGCAGCTCCCAATCGTCCAGCCGCCCCGCGCCGGCTATCTGGCTCAGCTGGGTGCGAAACAGCCGGCGATCGTCCGCCGCCACCAAGACGGCCAGGGGTTTGTGCACCAGCTCCTGTTGCGCCACGTTGAGCATCTGGCTGGCAGACCGGTTGGCTTCCTGCACGACGCCCAGTGGGTCGCTGGTGATGTAGCCGTCAGGCGCAAAGTCGAACAGCTCCTGATAGCGTCCGCGCTCCTTCTCCAGCTCGATCTGTGCCTCGGCGAGTTGCTCGTTCTGTTGGCGTAGCTCCCTATCGGCTACTTGCAGCTCCTCCAGGGCTGTTTGGAGGTTCTCAAATGCCAGGGAAGCCATGTCGGTCAGCTCCGCCATCTGCTGCTTGCTCGGATCTTGCAGCGCGGCAACGCGCGCGCGCAGCTCGTCCAAATCCCGGCTGAAGCTATCAATATCGGTCATCGTAGCTTGTACCTAGCTTTCACGCTCGGCCATGATCATGATCACGTCGCGCAGCTGGTGGCTGGCATCGCGCAGCGCAGAGACCGTCACCTGGCAGTGGATCGAGCGCCCGCGACGATTGGTGGCGGCCACGGTCAACTGCTCGCCATTGCTCTGCCCGCTCAGGCAAGCCCGGATGCTCTGGCGTAGTCCTGTCAGGCGCCCTCCCGGCCGCACTCGCCGGACGCGCTCCCCTTCACCAGTTCAGCCATCGCCCAATTACGAACACAACCATAACCACAGTCTAAGCACATTTCCCATATGCTGGCTAATCGGCAGATTACAATCATAAGAATTAGCGCAGGCGGCGCGTGCGCCAGCCTGCCAAGAGGGTAGTGTCCAGGTCGAGCAACGGCGCAAGCTGGGGCGCGACTTCATCCATCCAGGCGGCAGCACAGGGATCGCCGTTCAGAGCATCGCCGAAGGCCTGCAGGATGATGGCCGCCAGCAATTGCCGCAGCGGGTCGGGCGCTCGTCCACGGGGCGGCACGAAGCGCCCGCTCAATCGCCACTGAGGATCTTCCTCCATCATTTCTCCCTCATCCCATTGCCTTGGCCCCAGGCGCGCGCCGCCGGCCGGCGTCCATCAGTCTCTCCCTCCGGCCGGTTACGGGAGTTCTAAACTCAGTATAGCACGTATGTTCTATTGTGTCAATGTGAACTTTACGGGGCGTAAGGAAGAGGGTTCATTCGCCGCGGCCCAGCGCGACCCACACCCGGCGGAAGGAGCCGGGCCGGTAGGAGGTGCTGAAGTGCTCCAGCACCCAGTGGGAGTAGTCTTCCAGATGAGAGGGGCGCCGGCCGTCGTTCAGGTAGCGCGCCAGGGCGTTGCCGGCCCGCTCGCCGCTGAGCAGCGCGGCGGCAATCTCAGAGGGGAACCGGGCTCAGCCTCCAGCCCGGCCAGCATGCAGCCATAGCGGACCGTCGCCCAGCCCGCAGCCAGGTCACGCAGGTGCTGGTCCATGATCGCCCTGC
>JADGQF010000304.1 GCA_017882045.1 Anaerolineales bacterium | reverse complement strand
GCCTGCAGACGGATGCCGGCCGCCTCGGCCTGGCCGCTGAAGCTCGTGGTCACGTCGGCCAGGAGCTCGCCGGTGTCGACCTGTTCGCGCTGCAAGGGCCGCTGCCCGGCCTCCGCCAGCGAGAGCGTGCGCAGATCGTCCACCAGGCGGGCCAGCACCCGCGTCTCGCCGAGAGTGGCCGCGATGTGCTCTTCGCTCGGCCGGTACACGCCGTCCAGGATGCCCTCCAGGTTGCCCTGAATGACGTGCAGGGGCGTGCGCAGCTCGTGGGCGACGTCGGCGTTGAGGTTACGTCTCTGCCGGTCGGCGCGTTCCAGCTCGGCGGCCATGTGGTTGAACGAGTCGGCCAGCCGCGCCAGCCCGCCCAGGCCGAACACCGGCACCCGGACCGTGAGATCGCCGCGGGCGACGGCGTCGGCGGCGGATATCAGGTCGGCGAGGGGCAGCGCGATGCGGCGAAAGGCGTGCGAGGTGGCGGCAACGGCGAGGACCGGCAGGAGGAGCACGAGCAGACAGGCGATCACCCACACCAGCAGCGCGGTGGGCTGGCCGCCGCGGAAGAGACGGGTGAGCAAAAAGGCGACGGCGGCCACCCAGCCGGCGAGCAACAGGCTGATGGCGCCGAAGATGGCGGCCAGGCGCAGGAAGAGGAAACGGCCGTGGCCGCGCCAGGGCGGGCGGCCACCCGCCCAGGGGCTGCCGGGCGGACCTCCCCAGGGACCTCGACCCCGGCGAGCGCGCCCCCAGGGACCGCGGCCCCAGGGAGGGAGGTTCTGAGGAGTGGTTGGTTCGCCGGGTTGCGTCACAGCCCTACCTCGTCGTTGAACTTGTAGCCGACGCCGTAGACGGTGAGGATATAGACCGGTGCGAGCGGGTCGGGCTCGATCTTTCTACGCAGGTTCTTGATGTGCGAGTCAACGCTGCGGTCGAAGCCTTCGTAGACGATGCCGTGCAGCCGGTCCAGCAGTTGCTCGCGGGTGAAGGTCTGGCCGGGGTTCTGCGCCAACACGACCAACAGGTTGAACTCGCTGCGGGTGAGGTGGACGGGTTGCCCGGCCAGGCTGGCACGGTGGCCGTTCAAGTCGAGCTCCAGGTCGCCGGCGCGGACGAGACCGGGCCGGCGCTCGCCGCCTGCGCTGGCACGCGTTCGGCGTAAGACGGCGCGCACGCGCGCCACAAGTTCGCGCGGTGAGAAGGGCTTGGTGATATAGTCGTCGGCGCCGAGCTCGAGGCCGATCAGGCGATCGGTTTCGTCGACCCGGGCCGTCAGCATGATAATGGGGACATCTGATTCTTTCCGAAGTGTTCTGGCGACATCAAGGCCATCCATGCCTGGAAGATTCAAGTCAAGAACGACAAAATCAGGCCGCTCATGGCGAAACAGGGTAAGAGCTGTCTGACCGTCGCCGGCTGTCAGGACATGAAAACCATTGCGCTCAAGATAGTCCTGCGCCAGTTTGGTAATCTTCGGTTCATCGTCCACCACGAGGACCGATTCGTTCATCAGGGCTCGATTCTTGCGCTGGGATGCCGTTCGTAACCAATTTGTACCATCAACGGCAGGGTTATGCAAGAGGGTGGGGGGAAGATCCGTCGAGGTTCTTCCCCCCACCCCCTGCGGCCGTGTAAGGGCGGCGGGCGCCGAGCGCCCGCTAGCGGTGTGTCTGGCCTCAGGCGTACCAGCGACGGCCGATGGGGCCGGGCTCGGAGCCGGGGTCAGTCCCGGGGTCGAATCCGGTCTGCTCGGGCCCACCGGCCGCTGGCTGCCCGGGGTTTTGCCCGGGTGTCGCGCCGGGCTGGGTCTGTCCCTTCGAAGGACCGCCCTCCCAAGGACCGCCCCCCCAAGGGCTACCGTGCCAGGGGCTACCCCACCAGGGGCCGCCAGGGGCACGCGCTCCCGTCGGGGGTCCGCCCTGCTCGGGGCTGCCTTCGGCCGGGTGGCCGGGGTAGGGGCCTTGCCAGTGCCCGTGGTGACCCCAGCCGCCGCCTGCGCAGCGCCGGAAGAAGCGACCGGCGCCCATGAAGAACAGGAAGCCGAGGCCGATCAGCAGCAGCAGGCCGAAGCCGCCGAAGTGCGGCCCGCCATACCCGCCGTACGCGCCGTAGGCGCCATAGCCCGCCCCCAGCCCCGGGTAGACTTCTGGCGGGAGCGGGGCTGCCGTTCCGCTGCCACTGCCCCCGGCCGACAGGCGGCCTACCAGGTAGCCTTGCATCCAGGCGTCGCGCTGGTGCGCGGCACCCCCGGCGAGCACCAGGCCCAGGATCACGAGGGCCGCCAGACCGACGATCAAAAAGCGTCTCGGAAACATGCACACCTCCACTATACTTGGAGCGAATTCCGGCCGGCGGCCTTTGCGCCGCCCGGCGGGGTCGCTCCCTTGGCGAACTGTCTACAGTCTGCCAGAACCGTATGGAGGAAATATGGAGAAAGGCGGGAGGTGTGGTAGAAGAATGCGACTCGCCGGCTGGCCAGGTCAAGGACTCGCCAGGTGCATAGCGCTGACAGGCGGCTTCAGTGCTAATATGGCGCCATCAGGCAGACCAATCAGGTAGGAGGGATTATCCATTGCTCAACGCCATGCGCGTGCGCGATTTCCGGCTGCTCTGGATCGGTCAGGGCACTTCGTTGCTCGGCGACCAGTTCGGCATGATTGCTTTTCCCTGGCTCGTGTTGCAGCTTACCGGCGACCCGCTGGCGCTGGGCGCGGTCATGGCGCTGATGGCGGTACCCAGGGCGCTGTTCATGCTGGTGGGCGGCGCGGTCACCGACCGGCTTTCGTCGCGCACGGTGATGTTGGCGTCCGATGCCATCCGCCTGGTGATGACGCTGGCGGTGGCCCTGCTGGCGCTGAACGGGCACATCCAGATGTGGATGGTCTACGCCATGGCGCTGATCTCCGGGACGGTCTCGGGCTTCTTCCTGCCGGCCTCAGGCTCGATCATGCCCGCACTGGTCGACAAGGAGGACCTGCAAGGGGCGAACTCGCTTTTCCAGGGAACCGCGCAACTGACGAATTTCGTGGGGCCGGTCCTGGCCGGCGGCCTGATCGCCTGGTTCAGCCCGCACGGGATAACGACCCTGCCAAAGCTGACCGGCGTCGGCCTGGCCTTTCTGCTCGATAGTCTGACGTTCCCGGTGTCGCTGGTCACGCTGGGGCTGATCCGCAGCCGCGCGCAGACGGCCCGAAATGCGGCAGGCGCGCCAGAAGCAGAGGCGAGGGGCACGGCCGGCATGCTGGCGTCGATCAAGGAAGGCATGGTTTTTGCCTGGCGCAATCCCGGCCTGCGTATGGTTTTTATCATCATCACGGCCGTTAACCTGTTCTTTGTTGGGCCGCTGCTCATCGGCATACCCGTCCTGGCGCAAATGCGCTTGCCTGAGGGGGCAGCCGCGTTTGGGCTCATCATGTCAGGCTACGGCGGCGGCAACCTGCTGGGCTACATCCTGTCGGGCAACCTGAAGATGCGGCGGGTCGGCCCCCTGGTGACCGTGCTCATCGTCGCCTTCGGCATCGGCACGGCGGTGATTGGGATGTCGTACTCGACCCTGCTTTCGTTCGCCACTCTCCTGGTGCTGGGCATCGGTAACGGGGCCATCGGGCTGCTATTCATCACCTGGCTGCAGCGCAACACGCCCGAACACATGCTGGGGCGGATGATGAACCTGCTCTATATGACCAACGTGGGCCTCACGCCCGTCTCCGAGGCGGCGTCCGGCCTGCTGAGCAAGCTGAGTGTGACGGGATTGTTCCTGGGCGCCGGTGTCCTGATGGCGCTGACCGGCCTATGGGGTGGGACGCGCGCGGAACTGAAGGACGTGGAGATGTAGGGACTTCGGTCAGAAGATCCCCCAGCTGAACATCCCGGACTTCTTGCAGGAAACACGCCTGACCGAAGGGCAGCCCGGCCTTTTCTTCTCGGACGACGGCGAGGCGCTGGACCTGCAAGGTAAGGTGGCGACCTATAGGAACATCGAACTGGTGAAACAGTAGCCGCGGCCTCGCCGCGGCACCGCGATCTAAACCTATCCGCAGGGCGCCTCGACCACGACCGTCGTGCCGGCGCCGGGGGCGCTTTCGATGGTCAGGCTGCCGCCGAGCATCTCCACGCGCTCGCGCATGCCAAGCAGGCCCAGACGGCCGCGTGCCAGGGCCTCCTCCACGTCGAAGCCGGCCCCGTCGTCTTCGATGACGGCGACGAGCGCTTCGCCGGGCGCGTGCGTGGCCCGGCGGCGTTCCAGGATGACGCTGACCCGGCCGGCGCGGGCGTGGCGGGCGACATTGGTCAGCGCTTCCTGCACCACCCGGTAGATTGCCGTTTCGACCTCCGGGTCCAGCCGGCCGCAATCGCCATGCGAAGGGGGAAGCACATGCGGGGCGGCGTCTTCGGTCTTGACAGGCGCGCCGGTAACCGGGTCCAGGCTAAAGGCGACAAAATCGACCTGCAGGCCCGAGTGGCGGCCGAAGGATTCGATGTATTGCTCGACGGCAGGCACCAGGCCGGCGCGGTCGAGGCTGACCGGGCGCAGATCGACCGCCAGGCGATGGAGGTTCTCCATCACACCGTCGACCGTGCTCTTCAGCTCGTTAATCCGGGCGGCCAGGCAGTCCGGGTCGCGCTCGGTCTCGAGGAAGTGCAGGCCCAGTTGGACGGCGGTCAACGCCTGGCCGGCTTCGTCGTGCAGCTCGCGCGCGATGGCCCGCCGCTCGTTCTCCTGCACCTCCACCAGCCGCCGCGAGAGCGCCTGAAGCTGGGAGCGGCTGATCTCCACCTGCTCAAACAGGCGGGCATTCTGGAGCGCGACCGCCAGGGAGTCGGCCAATTGCACGACGATCTCCTCGTGTTCGGCCGATGGGCGGCCGGGCACATCGCGCCAGATGATGACCGCGCCGATGGACCGCCCGGCGGCCAGCAGGGGAATGACGAAGTACGCGCGCGCGCCCTCCTCTCGCAGGGTCAACTCCACGGGTAACGCGTCCGCCAATTGCGAGACGTCTTCGACATAGAAGCGGTGGCCGTGCAGGCTTTCCCCATACACGCGCGATAGGCCGGCCGGGATGACCGTTCCGGCCGCTAGCCGCGTCTCCGCGGCGCTATCCACGGCCAGAGCCCGCAGGGTTTCGCTCTCGGGCTCGAGGATGGTGATGATCGCGCTGTGGCAGGGGATGGCTCGGCGCAGGTAGGCCGCGGACAGGCGCGCGATCTCGTCTGGGGCGGTGGCTTCCAGG
>JADGQF010000086.1 GCA_017882045.1 Anaerolineales bacterium | reverse complement strand
AACATACGAGAGCACCTTGGTCCAGGTTGCATTGGGAAAAGCTGCCCCAAGGTAGACGAGAATCCATCCACTCACTATCAGCATCGCAGGAACCTGGACCAGCGGTAGCCCCGCCAGGCGCAATCCCGTCCGGTCCGAAGTGGGGCTCACCTGGTACGGCTGCGTGAGCAGAACCTGCAGCGCATCGTCGCCGAAATAGCCGGCCTGCGGCCCAGGGATGACCCGGACGGACGGGTTTTCCATATACGCCCGCCGGCGCTCCGCCGGCACCACACGCCCCGCCAGCTGCGACCGGCCCGGCGCCGGCGGCCAGGGCCCGCCCGTCGTAGCCGCCGAAACCGCCTGAGAGACAGGTGGCCTGCGAGGCCAGCACCGGCGGGGTGACGATGCCACCGGCCAGCGCCAGGTAAGCCCGGCAGCCGCTGCGCCGGCCGCGGCATTCGAGCACAGAACCGGCGCGCAAGAAGAGCGCCGTCCAAAGCGGCACGTCCCAGGCGCCCAGGTCAGCCGAGTGCAGCCGGCAGGCCAGGTCGCCGCCGGTGAGGGCCAGCAGCATATCCGCGTGAAAGCGCAAGACCGGCCCGGAAACCGTCAGCTCCAGGCCCGCCGCGCCGGGCGGGTTGCCGGCCAGCGCGTTGGCTGCCCGTAGGGCAAACTCATCCACCG
This sequence comes from Anaerolineales bacterium, assembly GCA_017882045.1. GTDB lineage: Bacteria > Chloroflexota > Anaerolineae > CG2-30-64-16 > CG2-30-64-16 > JADGQF01. Next base: position 15,218 of record JADGQF010000086.1, on the reverse strand, counting down.
GCCCGCAAACGGGCACCCCGTAGCGTTGGTAGCCGTGGCGCCCCAGGTCCTGCACGGTGGTCAGCAGGCCGAGGGAAAGGACCTCCACCGATGTGGATGGCGAAAGGCGGCGGCGGGCGCGCCGGCATGGTAGAGAGCAGTGCGCTTGCCCCGCTCCTTCACGGGCACGAACCTGACCCGGTCGCCGGGCGCGAAGTAGGCCGGCGGGTCGCGCTGAGGATCGAAGAGAACCAGGTCGGTGCGCCCGATCAGGCGCCAGCCTCCCGGTGTGGCCTGCGGGTAGATGCCCGTCTGGCGGCCGGCGATGCCGATTGAACCGGCTGGGACAGAGGTGCGCGGCGTGGACAGGCGCGGCGCGGCAATCGCCTCGGGCACGACGCCCAGGTAGGGAAAACTGGGCGAGAAGCCAAGCATATACACGGTGTAGAGCTGGCCGCTGTGAATGCGTACGACTTCCTCGGGCGCGAGCCCCTGTCGCGCCGCCAGTTCCGCCAGGTCGGGCCCGTCTTCTCCGCCGTAGAAAACCGGCGCCTCCTTGACGGCGCCCGTCTGCGCCTGGCCGGCTTCCCAGCCTCACGCGCAAAGCGCAGCCCTTCGCCGGCCGCGGCCTCGGCCATAACCTGGGATGAGGCCAGCCCGACCATGATCAGGCCAGGGTCGAAGCGGGCGATGCCGCGGGCGATGGCGCGCGCTGGCCGGATTCCGCGCGGCGGCGTTGTAGGCGCGCCGTGCGCCTTGACGTGGACGAGGGGCAGGCCGTGGGCCCGGCAGAAGGCCGCCAGGGCCCCAACCTGGTACAGTGTCGCTCTCTCGATCTCGGCGGGCGCCAGCGCCATGTCGCGCCGGCCAAACCCGGCCAGGTCGGGATAGCCGGGGTGCGCCCCGACCGTCACCGCGTGGGCCTTGGCCAACCGGACCGTCCGGTCCAGCACGAGCGGGGCGCCGGCGTGGAAGCCGCAGGCCACATTGGCCGATGTGATCAGCGGCATCAGCGCCTCGTCGGCTCCGAGACGGTACACTCCGAAGCTCTCGCCCATATCACAGTTGAGATCGATGCGCATAGTTGCCTCCGCGCCGCGTGATGTCCGCCTTGCGTGATGCCCGCCTTGCGTGATGTCCGCACTATAGCACCGCGCCGGGCGCCGCGCACAGAGACAAACGCAGGAACCCCGGCGATTTCATTCTCGCGCTCCATTCGCTCATTCGTTGGCGTAATTCGTTGACGGCACCCCGACCAGCTCGCCCCTGGTTGCCCGGCCGCGCGTTCCGTGTTAAGCTGCGGTCGGGCCAGGGAGATTGCCGAAAGGGGCTAGCCATGACACGCACAGACGACCTGCCGCAGGCGGGGGCCGGGCCGAGAGTGGGACTGCTCATCGCCATGCGCGCGGAAAGACCGGCCTGCGTGCCCGAGCCGCCCCCTGGCCGCCCCTGCCTGTGGCAGACCGGCCGGGGCACCGTCGCGGTCGTCATCTGCGGCGTAGGCCAGAAGCGCGCACGGACGGCCGCGGAGCGTCTGTGCGCTGAATTCGACCCCGAGCTGCTGCTGTCGCTGGGGACGTGCGGAGCAGCGGGAAAGGGGCTGGCAGTGGGCGAACTGCTGCTCGCGGAGCGCGTTGTGCACAGGGGACAGGCGATTGCGACGACAGGTCCATGCGCCCATGAGCTAGGACGGCTGCTGGCGGGGCGGCTGACCGTCTGCACGGGTGAGGTAGAGACGGTGGACCGGCTGGCCTTCTCGCGCCGCGGCCTGCGCGCGACGGCGTTGGGTGTGGAGATGGAGGCCTACGCGATCGCCCAGGTGGCCGCGCTCCACGGCTTGCCGTCGCTGGTGGTTAAAGCCGCCAGCGACATCCTGCCCGAACAGCCCGGCCTGGGCAGCCTGCTGGAATGGCTTCGCCATTGGCAGGCAAGTTTCGGACTGGCAAAGAGAACCTTGGACGAGTTTGCCCGGATCTATTTTCAGGTGGACGGGCCGGGCGCTACTGCCTGATCTCGACCACGACGCCCTCTTCGGCCCACTTGTAGAGGGCGATGGCGTTGTCTGTGCTGACCAGGATGCAGCCGTAGGTGATCGGCGCGCCAAGGTTCTTCGTCCAGAGGATCTGTGAGCCCCCGCGACTCGGGAAGCCGTGGAAGCCGTTCATGAAGTCGTTGCCGGGCACCGGCTGATAAATGCCCATGAAGTAGGGCATCCAAAGGTCCCAGTTGGCGGCGTAGGCGCGCAGATCGTGGCTGCGCACCTGGAATACCCCGGGCGAGGTAGGACTGGAGTCCATGCCTGTGCTAGCTTTCCAGTTCCACTTGACCGCCCCGTTCTCCAGGACCTTGACGTTCTGTTCTTTGATGCTGACGATGATACGCTTGTTCTCAATGGGCGGCAGCGGCACCAAAACATCCGGCGAAGGGATGGCTATCTTCTGGCCGACCTGCAGCATATCGCCCAGGCCCGGGTTGGCCTTTTGAATCCAGGGGTAAGGCATGCCGAACTTGACCCCGATGCTCGAGATGGTCTCGCCCGCCTGCACTGCATACTGTTGCTCGCCGTGATAGACCCGCAGGCGCACCTCGGGGCCACCCTCAGCCACCAGCTTCACGACGGCCGGCAGGGCATCGTCCATTTTCACAAAGCGCGCCGCGCCGAGCGTCTCCTTCTGGCGGTCCAGCAGAAAGACCTGCACATTGGCCTGTTCCAGCGTCCATTTCAAGTACGCTGGATCCTCAGGATTGAGGTGCAGCTTGAGCCAGCTGCCGATCACCTGGGGTGTGATCTGCCAGGTGAACTTCTCGTCTTTGAGCGGGTCGTACAGGTAGACCGGGTGCGTCGCGCCGAGCAACTGGTTCGCCTGGGCGATGGCAGGAGTGAGGTCGTTGATGGCCGGCGGCACGACCGCCAGAGGTAGATTCAGGCGCCGGTCTTGGAGGACCTGCGAGGCGTGTCCCTGCAGCCAGTCGACGCTCGCCTGGACGTCCAGCGCCCGACCGGGCACGCCGGGGGTCTCTTCCACGCGGCCATCCACCACGCGCAGGCCGGCATCCTGGGCAGGCGTCCCGACCTCCGCAGCCAGGGTGCGCAGAAAGGTTTCAGCCACCAGCGGGTCGAAATTCCAGACGGGCGCCACGCTTACCCGGCCGCGCGTTTGCCAGAGCTGTGCCAGCCCTTCCGGCGATCGTCCCTGGGCGTGCGCCTGGCGCACGGTGGCGTCGGTGTCGAGCACCAGGCCGAGCTGGTTGGGGGGGGCCTGCCAGGTCCGGCTGCCGGCCGTCACGGCGATGGTCTGGCTCTGCCAACCGGCCAGCAGCGCATCGGCGGCCTGCACTGTTGTCTTGCCGCCCAGCTCCAGGCCCAGCGCCTGGACGCCGGGCAGGGTGAAATCGCTGAAGTAAAACAAAGCCAGGGCCCCCAGCGCCAGCAGCACAAGCATCAACAGAGCGGCGCTCAGGCTCAAGACTACAGAACCGGCGCTTCTGCGTTTGCGGGTTCGTCGCACTGTACGTGGCGTAGCCGGCGGCACGGTCGAGGCCGTGGTCGACGCCGTGGTCGGTGGCGTGGTCGGTGACGGTGACGTGGTCGGTGGCATGCTGTGCATTGTACCGAGATAACGCCCATCCGGCAACATTTGTTCCCTTGATCGATGAGTTTATAATGAGTTTCTATGTTAGTCATCCAACTCTTGGGTCCGCCACAGGTGATCCTGGATGGGAACGCGCTGAAGCTGGCGCGGCGCAAAAGCCGCGCGCTGCTGTACTACGTGGCTGCTCATAGCCAGAGCCTGACGCGCGAGCACCTGTTGGCGCTGTTCTGGCCCGATACGGGCCGGCCTGCGGCCCAACAGGTGCTGCGCACGACCCTGCACGGCCTGCGCCAGGCTCTCCCGGCCGATCTGCTCGTCGCCGACGAAACGGTCGGCCTCGCGCCCGGCGTGGAGGTCGACGTGCGCAGCTTCGAAGCGGCCTTAGCGGTCGAAGCGCGCCTGCTGCCCGGCGGGTCCGCGCCGGCGGCCGGCGTGGACGGGCTGGCGGCGGCGCTCGACCTGTACCGGGGCGACTTCTTGGCGGAAGTGACCCTGGACGACTCGCCGGAATTTGAGAACTGGATCACCGGCGAACGCGAGCGCTACCGGCGGCTGGCCGTATGCGGTTTCATTGCCCTGGCCCGCTTCCATGAGGAACGCGTGGACTATGCCGCCGCGCTGAGCTGCCTGGACCGCGGCCTGGCCCTGGATCCATTGCAGGAAGACTTGCAGCGCACGGCCATGCGCCTGCATTACCTGGCCGGCGACCGGCCGGGAGCGATCCGCCGCTTTCTCCACCTGCGCGATCTGCTGGACGAGGAGATGGGCGTGCCGCCGATGGCCGAGACCCAGCGCATGTACGACGCCATCATGACGGACGCGCCCGCCTTGAAGGATGAGACGCGCAGCGCACAGCGCCGGACGGGTACGAGGGACGCAATCCCGGGCTCGGCGGATGGCCGGGCGGCGGCCCCAGACGGCCGCGTGGCCGGCGATGGCGCCACACCAACACCCGGTCCCGGCTCCCGGCTCGCCGGTCCGTCCGCGGCGCTGCGCGCGGCTGGGACTCCCGCGGCGACCCGCGTGCCGGCTGCGCCCCACAGCGCCTCCAGCCTGCCCTTTGCCGGCCGCGTCGCCGAGCTGGAAACACTGCGCACCCTGCCGGCCACGGGCAAGCTGGCCCTGGTGGAGGGAGAACCGGGCATCGGTAAGAGCCGGCTGGTCGAGGAGTTCATCCGCACGTCGGACTTGTTCGCGCTGGCGGGCGCGGGGCGTGAGTTGGAACAGGCGCTCCCCTACCAACCCGTCATCGAGGCGCTGCGCAATCTCCAGGCTCGTCCTGACTGGCCGGAGCTGTACGCCGGGCTGCGTGCACACCTCTCCCCCGTCTGGCTGGCCGAGGTAGCCCGTCTGTTGCCGGAGCTGGCGGCCACGCCGCCCGGCCCGGCCTCCTCTCTGCGGGCCGCCGACGAGTCCCGGCTCTGGGAAGGGGTGAATCAGTTCTTGCGGGCGCTCGCCACCGTCGTGCAAAGCGGGCCGTCGCGCCGTCAGCTGCTGGTTTTCCTGGACGACCTGCATTGGGCCGACGCCTCGACGCTGGCGCTGCTGGCTTACCTGGTGCGCCAGCCCTCCCTGGCGCCCATCGGTTTCCTGGCCGCCAGCCGGCCGGTCGAGCCACGCTCGCCCTTGGCCGCACTGCTGCAGACGCTCAACCGCCAGGGTGCGCTTTCACGCCTGTCGCTCGGCCTGCTGGGCAAGGAAGAGGTGCTCGCCATCGCCCGCCGGCTGAGCCAGCACTATGCCTACCCATTGGCCGATTGGATGCTGCGGACTTCGGAGGGTAACCCCTACATCCTGGCCGAGCTCGTCAGCCACGCGCGCCAGAAGGGTCTATTGCGCCCCGATGGCTCGCTCGACCTGCTGACGCTTTCGGCGGAGCCTCTCGTGCCGCAGTCGGTGTACAGCTTGATCCAATCCCGCCTCGACCACCTGTCCGGCGGCGCGCGCCGCGTGCTGGAGGCAGCGGTGGCCGCAGGCCGGCAGTTCGAGTTCGACGTTGCGGCGCGCGCGGCCGGCCTGTCGGAAGACGCCGCAATGGACGCCCTGGACGAATTGCTGAGCGCGGGAGTTATCCGCCCGTCAGACAACACGCGCTACACCTTCGACCACAGCCTCACCGCCGAAGTGGCCTACCGCGAGATGGGCGAGCCCCGCTATCGACTGCTACACCGGCGCGTGGCTGAGGCCATCGAAAGCCTCTATCGCCACCGGCTGGACGAGGTGGCCGGGCGGCTGGCCATGCACTTCAGCGCCGGTCATGCCCCCGAACGCGCCGCGCCCTATGCCTTCCGGGCCGGCCGGGAAGCCGCCCGCCTGGCTGCCTGGCGCGAGGCCATCGCCTTCTACGAACAAGCCCTGGTGGGTGCCGGCGAAAGGGAGCAGATCGCCATTCAGATGGCCCTGGGAACTGCGCAGGGCAAGGCCGGCGACAACGCACAGGCTTCGGAAACCTTCCGCCTTGCCCTGGTCCTGGCCGAGCGGCGCGGGGACCGGGCGGCGACCGATGAGGCCCGGCTGGCCCTCTCGCAGTCGTTCTTGCCCCAATCCCGCTATCGCGAGGCCATCGAAGCCGCCCGGCTGGTGCTGACGCGCGGCCTGCCGGAGAACAATCTGCGCGCCCAGTTTGCCTGGGGCAGCGCGCTCTCGCTGGAGGGCGCCGATCTGACGGATGCCAGCGCGCACTTGAGCGCCGCGGTGGACCTGAGCGCCGCCGACCCGGTGACCCTGGCGCGTGCCAAGTTCGAGCTGGGCAGTGTGGCGGCCCAACAGGGCGACCTGACGGCGGCCATCGCCCTGTACCGGGAAGCGTTGGCGTCGGCCTCGCTGACCGACGAGGCGATCGAGCACCGGATCCTGGCGCACAACAACCTGGCCTATCACCTGCTGCTGCTGGGCGACCCAGAGGCCCCCGAACACGCGCAGGCGGCGCTGGCCCTCTCGGAAGAGCGCGGGGTGCTGACCTTCGAACCTTACATCTACTCGACCTTGGGCGAGATCGCCCTGGCCGCCGGCGACTTGGAAGAGGCCCAGCGCCGCTTCGAGCAAGGGCTGGCGCTGGCCGAGCGGCTTTCCATGCCCGAGCGCATTGCCGGGCTGACGGCCAACCTGGGACTGGTGGCCCAGCGCTGCGGCGAAACGGCGCTGGCCATCCATCGCCTGTCCAGCGCCCTGGCGCGTGCCGACGCAGCCGGCACGCAACACCTCGCAGCACAGATCCGGCTGTGGCTGGTGCCGCTCCTGCCGCCGGGCGAAGCGCGTGCGATGCTAGCGGAAGCGCGCGCCATCGCCGCGAACGGCGGGCGCAAGCGGCTGCTCGCCGAGGCCGATAGGCTGGAACGCGAGCTTGCGGGCGGGTAGGCCTTTCTCCAGTCATCACGAACGCCAGAATCCGGGGGGAAATTGGTCCCGTGTTTACGCTCCTGTTCACGCCGGCGTTTACCGCCCTGTTACGCGCCCCAGGTAAGATACAGTCATCAAGTTTGAACACACAGGAGCATGACAATGTCTTGGCAAATCGACCCTTCTCATTCGCAAATCGAATTCTCTGTTCGCCACATGATGATCACCACCGTTCGCGGCCACTTTGACAAGTTCACCGGCAGCGTAGATTTCAACGAGGCTGATCCCACCCAGTCGACCGTCGTCGCCGAAGTGGACACCGCCAGCCTCAACACGCGTGACGCCAAGCGCGACGGCCACCTGCGCTCGCCCGACTTCTTTGACGCCGAGCACTACCCGACGGCGACCTTCAAGAGCACCAAGGTCGAGAAGCTCGACAAGAGCCACGGCCGCATCACGGCCGACCTGACCATCCGCGGCGCCACCCGCCCTGTTACCCTGGATGTCGAATACACCGGCATGGGCACCATGTGGGGCCGGACCAGCGCCGGCTTCAGCGGCCAGACCAAGTTCAACCGCAAGGACTGGGGCCTCAACTGGAACCAGACCCTCGAAAGCGGTGGCTTGCTGGTAGGCGAGGTGGTGACGATCAACGTCGAGCTCGAGCTGGTGAAGCAGCCCGAGGCGCAGCTGGCGGCGGAATCTGCCGCAGCTTAGGTCCCAGGGGCGATCCGCCAAATGTGTGCGCCCTGGCAGTTCCACACGCTAGAGTGTAATATCATCCCAGGCTGATGGAACACAACGACCACGTGGCTTTATTGCTCGGCGGCATGCCTCTTAGGGGTGAGGGCGGACCGCCGGGCGGCGCGTGGGCAGATTTAGGCTCAGGGACAGGGGCTTTCACCCTGGCCCTGGCCGAACTGCTTGGCCCGGGCGGGATGATCTACTCCGTGGATAAGGATGGGGACGCGCTCCGCGAACAGGAGCGCGTCCTGCGCGTCCGCTACCCGCAGATCGCCATCCGGTATATCAGCGCAGACTTTGCGCGCTTGCTGCACCTGCCGCCCCTGGACGGTGTGGTAATGGCCAACAGCCTCCACTTTCAGCGCGCTAAGGCGCCGGTCCTGCAACTGGTGCGCGGCTACCTGAAACCGGGTGGTCGCCTGATCGTGGTCGAATACAACGTGGATCGCGGCAATCCCTGGGTGCCTTACCCCTTCTCATATGCCACCTGGCAAAACATGGCGGCCCAAACCGGGTTCGTCGGCACTCGCCTGCTGGCCACGCATCCCTCGCGCTTCCTCACCGAGATATACTCCGCCGTCAGCTTCCGCCCATTGGCCGAGACCGCGCGCTGACAGGGCTCATGTCCTCGGACGCGGCGCAATTGCTGAGCCAAGGAATAAGCACTACATTCAAATCATGATAACCCACTAAAATGTCAGAGATGATGGGAATCCTGTTATTTTGGGGGGCGGACGCACTGTGACCTCTGACGAATTGACGCGCGGACGGACGCTGGAGAGAGCGCGCGGGGTGACGGCCGTCCGGGAACGCGCTTCCGCGCGCACATCGCTGGCAGCTCTGGCGATCGCCGCCATCGCTGGCGCCGCGCTTTACCTGGGGGTATTCACCCTGCCCTTCAGTCTCCTCAAGCTACAGGCCTACTATCACCTTGACCTGGAGCGCTGGCAGATCGGCAGCGGGTACGTTCACTGGGTATTGTTCGCGGCTCTCCTTGCCGAGGGCGCGCTGTACTGGTTTGCCTGGCAGGCGGCCAGAACGGCGCGCGGCCGCGCGGCCTGGGTCGTGGTGATCGGGGGCGCGCTCTTATTGGCAGCGCCGCTGTTGTTCATATACCCCATCGGCTCGACCGACATCTTTGACAACATCATGCACGGGCGTATAGTGGGCCTATACCATGCCGATCCCTTTGTGATGGTCGCGAACCAGTTCCCGCAAGACATCTTCGCTAATTATTCCGGCTGGCCCACCACGACATCCGCTTATGGGCCGCTGTGGGAAAGGCTGGCCGGCGGCGTAGCCCAATTGGGCGGCAATACGGTTGTTTCCAACGTCATCGCCTTCAAGCTGCTGGATGTGCTTTTCCTGGCGGGCTGCGGCGGGCTGATCGGCGTGATGCTGTGGCGAGCGGCCCCCGAGCGGGCGCCGGCCGGGGTCCTCTTGCTCACCTGGAATCCGATCGTGCTCTACGAGACCGTGGGCAACGGGCACAACGACATCGTCATGGTCTTCTGCATCCTGGCGGCGGCCCTGGCGATCTACTTCCGGCGCTACACCCTCGCGATCCTGCTGCTGGTCGCCGGCGCCCTGGTCAAATTCATCCCGGTCCTGATGTTACCGGCCGCCGGCCTGATCGCGCTGCGCGCGCTGCCGGACTGGCGCGCCCGCTTGCGCTTCATCGCCGTCACCGGTCTGCTCTCCGGCGCTCTCATCCTGGCAAGTTACGCGCCATTCTGGCATGGGCTTCAGACGCTGGCCCTGGACCGGCGCGAGAAGCTGTTCACGAGCTCGCTGCTCAGCGTGGTCCTCCGGCTGATCCAGCCGATGATGCCGCTGGACAAAGCGATGACGTTGATCAGCCGCGCCGCGTTGGCCGCCACACTGCTGTTCGCGCTGTGGGAAGGTGTGCGCGCCTGGCGGGACCGATCGTGGCTCAGCTTCACCCGCTCGGCCTTTCACATCTCCATCTTTTACCTGTTGGGCACGGTAACGTGGCTGTGGCCCTGGTACAGCCTGTGGCCGGTTGCCCTGGCGGCGCTGATGCCGCCGGGGCGCGAGATGCTGCTGGCCCAGGTTATGGCGTTCAACTTCGCCGTCCGCCCCTTCTTCTACGCCTACCTGGTCCTGCACAGGCCGCTGGGCAGGACATCCAGCTGGGAAGAGCTGAGGCTGGGTCCCGCGGTGCTGGGGGCCGCCTGGCTGACGGCCGCCGGCCTGTTTGTGGCTGCGATGCTGGGCCGCCTGCGCCGCGCTTTGGCCGGCGCGCGCCCGGCATAGGCGGGCGCCCGGATCCCGTCGTTCACCGTCCCCGCAGGCACGTTCCCGCTGCCGTCGGGCATGTCCCTTTTCAAACCCCGCTAACGGCGTTACAATTGGCCTCTGTGGCAGCGAGCTAAACAAGGACCAGCCTGTGGACCTTTCGGCGACTATTCACTTGATGGGCGATATCCTCGGCCAGATCATCTCCGAGCTGGAATCGCCGGTGGTGTTCGAGACTGAGGAGCAGATCCGCAACCTGGCTAAGGCCCGGCGGGCAGGCAACCAGGCAGCCGCCGAGCGGCTGCGGGGCGCCGTCGCGGGCCTGTCCAGCGGTGAGGCGCGTGGCGTGGCTTCGGCGTTCACCCTGTATTTCGACCTGGTCAACCTGGCCGAGGAACAATATCGCGTGGCGACCTTGCGCCAGCGCGAGGCGGAGCCGGAGCCCAGGCAATCCACCCCGCGCGCCGAATCGATCGCCGAAGCGATCGCTACTCTGAAAGCACAGGGCGCCAGCGGCGAGCAGGTGGGGGCGCTGCTGGACGAGCTGGAGATCGAGCTGGTGCTCACGGCCCACCCGACCGAAGCGCGGCGCCGCACCATCCTCTCCAAGCTGCAGCGCATCGCCAACCAGGTCCAAGTCTTGAGCCAACCGGGAAGCCTGCCACGCGAGCGGAGCGCGGCCCGCCGGGCGCTCTACGCCGAGGTGGCCGGCCTCTGGCTGACGGAACGCAACCGCACCACGCGCCCGACCGTCACCGACGAGGTGCGCACGGGGCTATTCTTCATCGACGAGATCTTCTGGGACGTCTTGCCGCTGATCTATGCCGACCTGGACGATGCCCTCGCGCGCGACTACCCGGCAGTGCGCACCACGCGGCCCTGGCTGCGCCTGGCGTCGTGGATCGGCGGCGACCGCGATGGCAATCCCAACGTGACCGCCGAGGTGACCGCCGAGACGCTGCGCCTGCACCGCGGGCTGGCGATCGAGCACCTGCGGCGCGACCTGGGCGAGCTGTCGCGGCGGCTGAGCTTCAACGGGCGCCAGATGCCCCCCGTCCCCGAGCTGCGAGCGTGGCTGGCGGCGCGCCATCCTCTCCCCGAACATGTCGCTTACCTGGAAGCCCGGTATCCCGACGAGCCGTACCGCATTACCCTGGCGCTGCTCGCCGCCGATCTGGCCGAGGCCTCGCGCGAGGACATGCCCGCTCGCTTGCTTTCGAGCGCTCCCCATTCGGCACGCGTCCAGGTGCAGGAGATCGCGACGCCCCTGGAGCTGGTGGCGCGCAGCCTGCCGCCGGCCATCGTCGAGGATGAGCTGGCAGTCTTGCAGCGCCGGGTACAGATCTTCGGCCTGCACGCCGCGCGCCTGGACATCCGCGAGGACTCGGCCCGCCTGCGCGCGGCCCTGGGCGAGATCCTGCGCGCGCTGGGCTGGATGGCCGATTTCGAGAACAGCGACGGCGGGGCGCGCCGGGCCATGCTGCTGGAGCTCCTGGCGCGGCCTGCGCCGGAACTGGCGCCACATGCCGGGGTCACGGCGCGCACGGCTGCCACCTGGTCACTGTTCGAGCTGATCGGCAGGGCGCGCTGCGTCTATGGGCCGGCGCTCCTCGGGCCGTTCGTCATCTCGATGGCGCACGACGCGGCCGACGCCCTCAGCGTGCTCCTGCTGGCGCGCTGGACCGGCTGCGCCGACGGGCTGCAGATCGTGCCTCTGTTCGAGACGCGCGACGACCTGGAAGCCGCGCCGGCGGTGCTGGCCGACCTCTTCACGGCCGCTGCCTACCGCGAGCACCTGCGCCAGAGCGGCGACGAGCAGATGGTCATGATCGGCTATTCGGACAGCAACAAGGAGAACGGCTACCTGGCGGCCAACTGGGCGCTCTACGAGGCGCAGGAACGGATCGCGCGCACTTGCGACGAACATGGGGTGCGCCTGATGCTGTTTCACGGCCGCGGCGGCACGGTGGCACGCGGGGGCGGCCCGGCCAACCGGGCGATCCGCGCCCAGCCGCCGGGGACGGTGCGCGGGCGCTTCCGCCTGACCGAGCAAGGCGAGATCATCGCCGCTCGTTACGCCAATCGTGACCTGGCCCATCGCCAACTGGAACAGGTAGTGAGCGCGGTGTTGCTCGCGTCCGGCCCTGGGCCGCTGCAGGGCGCGCCAAGGTCGGAATGGCGCGCGGCGGCGGATAGGCTGGCCAACGCCTCCTGGCAGGCCTACCGGCAACTGGTCTATGACACGCCCGGCTTCATGGATTTCTGGCAGGCGGCCACGCCCATTGACGAGATCACGCGCCTGCACATGGGCTCGCGGCCGGCGTCGCGCCAGCCCGGCAGCCTGGATGTGCGCCGGGTACGCGCCATCCCCTGGGTCTTCTCCTGGATGCAGAGCCGCTTCAACCTGGCCGCCTGGTACGGGCTGGGCAGCGGGCTTAATGCGGGCGTGGCGCCCGAACTCCTGCAAGAGATGTACCGCGAGTGGCCGTTCTTTCGGGTGCTGCTGGACAACGCCGAGATGGCCCTGCTCAAGGCCGATATCGAGATCGCCGCCCTATACGGCGACTTGGTCGCCGACCGCGCGCTGGCGCAGCGTATCTTCGGCCAGATCCGGGCCGAGTTCGAGCGCACCAACGAGGCCGTCCTGTCCGTGACAGGGCACGCGCGCCTGCTGGATTCGGACCCGGTCATCCAACGCTCGGTGCACCTGCGCAATCCTTATGTTGACCCATTGAACTACATTCAGGTCGAGATGCTGCGCCGGCTGCGCGCCCTGCCCGACTCCGAAGGCCCCGCCGCGCAGGCGCTGCGCGAGGTGTTGGTGCTGACGATCAACGGCATCGCGGCAGGACTGAGAAACACGGGCTAGAAGGAAAGAGAGTTCGCTTGTTGTCTACGTCAACCACTACATCATCCGCCACATTGCCGGCGGACGAGCGTTCGGCGCGTTTGATGAAGACCGGCGCTTACTACGCCGCCTTCATCGGACTGGGCATGGTCGCTTCGGTGATGGGGCCCACGCTGCCGGGCCTGGCCGCCCACACGCGTTCCAGCTTGCAGCAGATCAGCTATCTTTTCACTGCCCGCTCGCTGGGCTATCTGATCGGCTCTTTCGGCGGCGGCAGGCTCTATGACCGGATAGCAGGACACCGGATGATGCCCGCCGCCCTGCTGCTGTTGGCGATCATGACCGCGCTCGTGCCCACCATACCCCTGCTCTGGCTGCTGGCCGCCGTCATGCTCCTGTTGGGGATCGGCGAAGGCTCGGTCGACGTGGGCTGCAACGCGATGCTGGTCTGGGTGCATCGCGAGCAGGTGGGGCCGTTTATGAATGGCCTGCACTTCTTCTTTGGGCTGGGGACGTTCCTCTCGCCGCTGGTGATCGCGCAGATCATGCTGATGACGGGGGACATCAACTGGGCTTACTGGATCATTGCGCTGGTCTGCTTGCCGATCGTGGTCTGGACCCTGCGCTTGCCCAGCCCGGCGCCGCAGCGGGCTTCGGATGACGGAGCGCAGGGCGCGGCGAAGCCGGTGCTGGTCACACTGATCGCGCTCTTCTTCTTCCTCTACGTGGGCGCCGAGGTCAGTGCGGGCGGCTGGATCTACAGCTTCGCCCTGAAGTCGGGTATCGCCGGCGCCACGAGCGCGGCCTACCTGACCTCCGTTTTCTGGGGGGCTTTCACCGCCGGGCGGCTGTTCGGCATCCCGATCGCCGCCCGCTTCCCAGCGCGCACGGTGCTGCTGGCCGACATGCTGGGCTCGCTGGTCAGCCTGGCAGTGATCTGGCTCGGCGCCCGCTCGCTCATCGCCGTGGGCATCGGCACGTTGGGTCTCGGCCTTTCGATGGCGTCCATCTTCCCGACCACGCTCTCATTGGCCGGGCAGCACATGACGCTGACCGGCCGGGTGACAGGCCTGTTCTTCGTCGGCTCCAGCACGGGCGGCATGTTTCAGCCCTGGCTGATCGGCCAGCTCTTCGAGCCGGCCGGCCCGCGCAGCGTGATCGTGGTCATCGTGATCGCCACGCTGCTGGCGACGGCTGTCGTTGGCATGATGACATTGTACGTCTCGCGGCAGGCGCGCAGACCGGCCTGAGTCGTCCGGCCTGCGCGGGAGATGCTGCAACCTGAGAAGTTGTTTGTGCGTATTACAGTGTGTCACGTTCGATGTCAAGCACCCATCATGTAGTGACAATTGGCAGGAGGCATGCTGATGGATAGCACGAAGCGGCTTTATCGTAGCAGAAACGATCGGATGATCGCAGGGGTTTGCGGCGGGCTGGGCCAGTTCCTGGGCATGGACCCGACCATCATTCGCCTGATCTTTGTGGTAGCAGTGCTCGTCGGCTTTGCCGGCGTGCTGGCTTACCTGATCCTGGCAGTCGTCATCCCGTTGGAGCCATGAGAAAAGGAGTATGGGGCAATGAACGAAGGGAATGTGCACACCGAAGAGTTCCGCGTGACCGGCGAAGCCGTGTTGACGAAGATTAAGGAGCTGCTGCACGAAGGAAACATCCGCAGCATCACGATCAAGAACGAAGAGGGCAAGGTTCTCATCAACGTGCCGCTGACGCTTGGCGTGGTGGGCGCGCTGCTGCTGCCCCAGTTGGCGGCCATCGGCGCCATCGCGGCCATTGCCACCCATTGCACCATCGTGGTGGAGCGCGCGGACGGGACCCCGCCGGCTGTCTGAAACGAAGGACGGCTACTGGTTGGCCGACTCCATAAGTATACCGTATGGTCGCTATCACCCCGGGGCTGCTCGGCCTAGGCTCGCAGCCGCCCCGGGGTGTTTTTTGTCCGCGCCTGCCTTGGTCAGCCGTTCGCCGCCTGCCCCATTTGCCCCTTCGCTGCCCCCTGGCCGGCCGCGAGCTTTTTCTTCTCCTCCTCCACCAGGACGCGGCGCAGGAACTTGCCCACCATGGTCTTCGGCAGCTCCGAGCGGAACTCGATCTGCCTGGGAACCTTGTAGGGAGCCAGGCGCTCCTTGCAGAAAGCGATGAGCTCGTCAGCGGTCGCCGTCTGCCCGGCTTTGAGGACCACGTAGGCCTTGACGCTTTCACCCCGGTAGGAGTCGGGGATGCCGGCGGCGACTGCCTCCTGGACCTTCGGATGCTCGAAGAGCACCTCCTCCACCTCCCGCGGCACCACGTTGAAGCCGGAGACAATAATGATGTCCTTCAAGCGATCGACGATGTAGAAGTAGCCGTCCTCGTCCCGGCGCGCGATGTCACCCGTGCGCAGCCAGCCGTCGGCGGCGATGACATTTTTAGTCTCGTCGGCCTTGTTCCAGTAGCCGAGC
>JADGQF010000303.1 GCA_017882045.1 Anaerolineales bacterium | reverse complement strand
CGGTTTTGTGGTTTTCTGCTTGATCATCGCCTGGGTGTTTGGCCGGGAATTCGCCGATGGCACCCTGAAAGACATGCTGGCCGTGCCGGTCCAGCGCTCAACCATCCTCCTGGCCAAATTCATCGTGACCGGCGTCTGGTCAGCCGCGCTCGCCACGGAGATTCTGATCGCCGGCCTCCTCACGGGTGCACTCATGCAGCTTCCGCAGGGATCGCCCGGCGCACTGTTGCAAGGCGGCGCCCTGGTGGCGGCGACGGCTTGCCTGGTGATCGTGGTGGTCATGCCCTTTGCGCTTTTTGCCAGCGTGGGCCGGGGCTACCTGCTGCCCATCGGCGTGGCGATCCTTGTCCTGGTCATGGCCAACATCCTCGGGCTGGCAGGCTGGGGTGAATACTTCCCCTGGGCCGTGCCGGGCCAGCTTTCCCAGGGCAACCTGGCGCCGGTCAGCTATGCGATTGCCATGCTGACCGGACTGGCCGGGATGATCGGGACGTACCTTTGGTGGAAGTACGCCGATCAGAGCGGCTGACCTGGTGCATGTAGCTAGACGCCCAGCAGGCGGGCCAGTTTCTTGCCGTTGAAGCGGCTGCGGTAGAAGTGCGCGCAGTTCACGCCGGTACGGTAGGCCTCCTCAGTGATCCCCAGTTCGGCCGCGTTGACCGGCCCGCCCACCTGATGCAGCCAGGCCTCCACTTGCGCCGACGCCGGGACGGTCGCCGCAATGCGCTGCACCTCGTCCCAGTGCTGGCCGGCCCGCCGCCGAATCTCATCGAGTTGCGCCTGGGTCATGTCGAGGATGGCGGCGTGGTTGGCGGCGACCGCTGGCCCGAGCGGCCCGTAGCAGCGATAGATCTCTGCCACATCAGCCTCCCGGTCGGGCAGCCGGGCCTCCAACGCCCGCCTGCGCGCATCTTCGAGCGACAGCGCGCGCAGCGAGTCGTACACCCGCGCGCTGGCGATGACGCCCACGCCCACCTTCGCGCCGTGCAGGATCGAGTGTTTGCCCTCCCGCAGCAGCGTCATTTCCCAGAAGTGCGACATCTGATGCTCGTAGCCCGAGGCCGGCCGGGTCTCGCCGAAATCGAGCATGCAGAATCCGGATTCGATCAGCCCCGCCATCAGCGCCTCAATGCCGTCGCATTCGCCGCGGGCAACCGCAGCGATCCGATTGACGCAGCCCCAGGCGGCCAGGCGGGCCCGGCTGGCGATCTCGGCGTCGAAGGGTTCGTCCCATAGCAGCGCGCCCAACTCCCAATCCGCCACGGATGTGAGCTTGGCAATCAAGTCGCCGAACCCGGCGGCGATCAGCGGGCGCGGCGCGGCACACAGCGTGGGCAGGTCGGCGAACACGGCGAGGGGACCCTGCGTGGTCAGCGTGACCTTGGCTCCGTCCACGATCATCGGCGCGCCAATAGAGGTGAAGCCGTCTACCGAGGCGGCCGTGGGCAACGAGACAAAGCCGGCGCCGGTGCGATGACTCACGAAGCGGGCCACGTCGGTGATGGTACCGGAACCCACAGGGAGAAAGGTGCGCGGCGCTCCATCCAGTGCGACGAGTACCTGGTAGACGGAGCTCGCGTCGGCGCCGATGTCGTCGCCTCGCAGCAGGACCGTCTGCACGTCCCAGCCGTGCGCCCGCACGGTTGCCTCGACGCGCTCGCCCAACGCCCGATAGGTGTTGTCGTCGGCGATCAGGGCGAAGCGAGATAAGCCATTGGCCTCGCAGAAGGCCGCGAACTGAGGGATGGCATTGGGTCCGATAACGACCGGCAAATGTGTTGGCATGATCTGCTCCGAAAGGGTTGGAGTGGCACGCAGATGGCACGATTGACTCGATTGACACAGTTGGGCTGGTCCACTCAATCATCCGATTCTCTCACGTTTTTCGCCAAAGCCCCAATCTTCACTGCTCTGCATTGCTTCTTGACACGCGACCACTCTGCACAATAATGACGTACGACTATAGCGCGCACACGGTGTGACGGTTTTCATGATGAGCCATTCCCATGGAGGAGCACATGGCGGAGCAAGCTTTGGACAGTGTCGAGGTGTACGTGGAGCTGGGACAGAAGTTGGCTTTCGCAGGCGCGCTGGACTGGCCGGGCTGGACGCGCAGCGGGAGGGGCGAGGCGGCGGCGCTGCAAGCGCTCTGCGCGTACGGGCCGCGCTACGGCCGCGTGCTGGGCGCGGCCGGGATCGATTTCCGTGCCCCGGCGAACGTGTCTGAGTTGGCTGTGAGTGAGCGTTTGGAGGGCAATGCGTCCACAGACTTCGGCGCGCCCGCCATTGCCCCGTCCGGCGACGCCTGGCCGGTCGACGCTGCGGAGCTCCGGCGCCTGCAGAACATCCTGATGGCGTGCTGCCAGGCGTTCGACCGGGCGGTGGAAGCGGCCCGCGCGAAGGAATTGCGCAAGGGACCGCGGGGCGGCGGCAGGGAGCTGGCGGCCATCGTCCGGCACGTGCTGGGGGCTGACGCAGCCTATCTCAACCGGATCGGCTGGAAGGATAAGCCTGGTGAAGACGAGGATGCGGGCGCGGAGCTAGGCCGGATCCGTGAGGTTATGCTGGAAGCGCTGGCCGCTGCGGCGCGCGCCGAGCTGCCGGCACGCGGTCCACGCGGCGGCGCGCGCTGGACGCCGCGCTACTTCGCGCGCCGCGTCGCCTGGCACATGCTCGATCATGCCTGGGAAATCGAGGACCGGGCCGCCTGATCCCGGCGTGCAGCCTGGCTAAATGCCAAGACATTTCCTGACGCAACCGGCCGGCGTCGTTGTCGACATCGGCTACCGTGTGGACGCTGTACGCCACCTGGATCTTGCCCAGCCTGATCCCGGCCATCTGAGCCTCGCGCAACACACTGTCGCCAATGGCCTGGAATTTGGCCCAGCCGCCCGATTCCCGGATGCGCTTATTGAACTCGCTCAAGCTGAGGCTGCTTTTGCTCCTATGAGTTGAGCACTATATGAGCACTGTGCAGTTGTGCAAGCGTGTCGACGGGATGGCAATTCCAAATAGAGAACCGTGGCACGTGTTGAGGTTCCCGGAAGCTCGGCGTCTGGCTCCTTAGCGACGAGACTTACACAGGTATCCGACCAGGCTCCGTCCGAAAATCGCCGCGCTTATAAGCCCCAGCACAACCCACGGAAGTTGCCCTAGCAAGTCCAGCAAGGTCCCGATTCGGTCGCTCAATAGCTCGCCCAACAGCACGTATTCTATCGTCCACAATACCTCCCCTGAGACGTCAAAGAGCAAAAAGTGAAGATACGGGTAGGCGGCCATGCCACTGGCGAGATTAAGCGACGAGCCCAAAGGTGTAAGGAGCCAGCGACTAAAGAAAATACCGAGACCGCCCCACTTCCTCGCCAGCGCTTCAGCGTCACGTAAGTGACTTTCAGCACCCAACCGCCTGCTGACCCGGCGTGCCAGGCGGCGTCCTCCAGATAAGCCGATCGCGTAGCCAAGATTGTCACCCAGAATCGCGGCACTACAGGTCAGGCCGAGCACCCACCACAGATTCATTTCGCCCTGTTGGACCAAAGCACCCGCCGCAATCACCAGAACAACGCCGGGGACCGGGATGCCAGCTGAACCAATCAGAACGACGCCGAAAAGCACGGGCAAACCGTACAAAGCAAAAGCCGCAAGCAATTGACCACTGAGGCTCACGGCGCACTCCCAGGGGTATCTGGCGGCGACGGTGGAGATGAAGCGCGAGCTTGGATGATTGCTCTCTGCAAGTCGGCGATCACGTCCTGCACAGAGCGATGTTGCGCACGCGCGATGGCGGAAAGTGGGCGTCGATCATTTGGTCTGGACGGCGATCCCAGCGCTTGATAAAGGATCGACGGCGATACGTGATACGAGTGCGCAACGTATGGTACGGTCATCCACGGGCGAATGGGCTCATCCTGGTGTAACCTGGAAACAACGAGGAAGGAGCGAACGACAAATACTCCGGCAAGTGCGACGGATAGCACAAATCCCAGTACTATGAGCCACTCTCGCCAGTCAACCCGCCTGGTTTTCTTCACTGTTTCCGCCATTGCGCTAACCCGCTTCCGTTCGTCGTCTGGTGGTCATTATAACACTCTGTAGTGACAGTTTGCGCTTTACGGTGACGAGGTTTTGAGGGCAAGGAGGAACAGGATCGGCCATAAGCGAGGCTGCTAGAGCGCAAAACCAAACGCCAGCCGAGGCCTGTCGCCTATCGGCTGGCGTTTCGCTTTCCAAGAGTCCGAGGCACTGTCTCAGTCGGCCACGTGAAGTACGATGCGGCCCCGCCCATGCCCGGACTGGCTCAGCGCATGCGCCTGACCGGCTTCAGCCAATGGGAAGACATTCGTGATCTGCACCTTGATCTGGCCGGAGTCGATGAGATCCCCGATCTGCCGCAGCAGCTCGCCGGTGCGTGCGGGATCCGACGGACCGACGCCCGCCGCCCTGACGCCGCGCGCCTGCGCCTTCTCTTCGGACGGCTGCCCGGCGATGGTCACGAGGATCCCGCCTGGGCGGAGGACCTGCAACGAGCGCTCCCCGACGTCGCCCCCCACCGTGTCCAAAACGACATCCACATCGCGGACGGCTCTCTCAACGGGGGTAGCCTGGTAGTCAATCACCTCTTCCGCACCCAATGAGCGCACGAAGTCGAGGTTCTTGGCGGAGGCCGTACCGATCACATGCGCTCCCCGCCAGCGCGCCAACTGGACCCCGAACGAGCCGACGCCGCCGGCCGCACCCTGGATCAGGAGGCGCTGCCCGGCCTGCAGGCCCGCCGCATCAAAGAGCGCTCGCCAGGCAGTTGTCGCACCGACCGGCACTGCGGCGGCCTGGTCGAACGTTAGCGCCGCGGGTTTGGGGGCCAGGCTGCTCGCCGGTGCGACGGCATACTCGGCATTGGTGCCGCTCGCGCTGCCGTAGACGGCCTGTCCTCGCCCGAAGCCACTCACCTCGGGCCCGATCTCTTCGATGACGCCGGCCAGCTCAATACCGGGCGTATAGGGGAAATCTATCGGCATGAATTGCCGGTACGCTCCCGTGCGTAACTTCCAGTCCCAGGGGTTGACCCCGGCTGCCTTGACACGCACCAGGACAGTGCCAGGTTTTAGTTCCGGCCGCGGGACCCGCTCGAGCACGAGTTGCTCGGGGCCCCCATATGCGTGATAACGGATCGCTTGCATGGTATTGCTTTCGTTCATCATGACCATCCTACCCTTTCGGCGATTGAGCAACCA
>JADGQF010000302.1 GCA_017882045.1 Anaerolineales bacterium | reverse complement strand
CCTGCCAGCACACAGCTTCGCCGCTCTGAAAGCCCCCGCTCCTTGAGGAAGCTGACCGCTTGCCGCCGGAGCTGTGTGCTTACCATTTTTTTGCGAGCAACTCCTTGAGCGCATCGACCTCCAAGTCTCGCTCGGCCAGCAGGCGCTTCAGCTTCGCATTCTCGACCGTCAATTCCTTCAGCCGCTGAACATCGCTTTCGTTCAGCCCGCCGTACCTACGCCGCCAGCGGTAAAACGTCTGCTCGGCAACCCCGTGCTCCCGGCATATCTCTGCAACCGGCTTTTCACCTTTCTCCGCCTCGCGCAAGATACCGACAATCTTTTCTTCCGAAAACCGCTCCTGCTTCATGTCGAACCTCCCTGTTCTTGGAGATTCTAACACATCTCATGGCTCAGTTTTCGGGGGTCAGGTCAGCCATCCAGGGCGCATTCGCTTGGGACGCCGGTCACCTCTACTGTTTCTTTATAAATGGCGGGAAGGTCTTCGACGACTATTGCATTGCGAGCACAGTTGAAGAAGAAGGTGAGGCTTCGGCCGACCAAATACATCTGGGCGAGCTCGGCCTGGTGCCTGATCATCGGTTCATCTACTATTTCGACTACGGGGACAGCCACCAATTTCAGGTTGACGCGACAAACATCTGTCTGCGCGCGAGGCCGGGTAAGTACCCAAAGATCACTGAGAGCGTGGGTAAGGCGCCGGAGCAGTACCCGGATTAGGAAGCACAAGAGCCTTAGCGAGGCAGGGGATCTGCGCCCCCCAAAATCAAGAACCAGATACTGGGCGCCTACGACCCGCTCCGCGCCAACCGGCGTGTGCGCGTTTGCTGGTACGCTCGGATCTCTTGGGCTAGCGGATGCTTCGGATGGATTCTCAAGTGGGTGACCGAACAGACAATGGCATCCTTACTCCCGGCAGGCGTAACGTCACAGGTGATGCCACCCTCATCGCCTGCATAGAACACTGTCTTGATTTCGAATTGAGGATCAGCGTCCAGCAAGATCTTCTTTTGTTTCAGGAGAGTTGCGAGTTGCCCCGTCGGTCGGGCAGGGATCGGCAGATTCGCCTTCATCCGTTCAACCAATGCCATGGCTTCGGCGTAGTCATCGATCACCATGGACCTCCTTTCTCGCGCAGGCGTCGCGACCAGCTCATTCGACAGACAGCTGGCAAAATCAGGATTTCCGCGCCGATCGAGTACCATGTCGATTCCGGCGGGGGGCCTCGTGTTTGCCTCGTGGCTTGTTACGCCGGGCTTCATGCCCGGCAGCTACGGCATCCTTGAACATCGTGTAGTGTCGCCGCAATCGGTCGACGTAGTGTTCATCCTCGAGAATGGCCTTGACGATTTCGAGGAGCTCATTCGCATATGGACTTTGAGGCCCAAAGGGCTCCAGGACTATGCCTTGAGCCTGCTTGCCAATTTCTGCATCGCCGCTCCCACTGGTGTAAAACTCTACCGTCTCCCAGCCGTAATTGATGGTGGCCCAGATCCTCGTAGGCGGTGCCGACAATTTGTCGATGATCACCCGACGACAGTCACAGTCCAACTCCTCACAGTATAACTCGAGAAGCCCGTATTCTCCGTCGGGTATCGTCCTGTGCCCGCGAAATGTCACTGTCCGGGTCTCCATCGCGGCAACATCGGGAAAGTACGTCCAGAATGATGTCATTGGCATGATCGCGAACTCTCTTTGAGTACTGCTTTGTCGCCCAGCATTTGGCGCCAACAGGTAGTATAGCATCAGTTGCTCTGATGCCTTATGTATTTGGCTTCCAAGTGCGGCTTGTTTCTTGAGATCGAGAGGCAGGCTTCGCCCTAGCGCCAGCCGGTGGCTGCGACCTCGGTCGCCCGGTCCCCCCTCGGCCGCCCCCTCCCTCTGAGCTGCCCGTCGGGTGGCAGGCGATGCAGTTGCTGCTAAAACCTCGCGCGCCGCTGTGGCGCGAGGCCATGGCGGAGTCGGAGTGGAAGCTCGCGCAGGTCCACGTGTTGAGGTTGCTCGGATGGCAGGAGTGGCAACTGCTCGCGCCGGTCAGGGGGAAACCGCTCCGGTTGTGGTCGAAGTTGGCCGGCGTCCAGGCGCTGGTCGAGTGGCAGGCCCCACAATCCGAGCCGAATTTGCCGCCATGCGCGTCGTTCTTCTGGTGGCAGGCGCCGCACTGGGTAGGCGTGCCGGCGACGCGGTTGGCGGCGCAGCCGTTCGCTCCAGGGCCGCGGCCGGTCCAGGTTAAGCGCCAGTGACCCCCCGCCTGCCTCCGGCGCCAAAGCCAGCCCTCGCTGAAGAAGGTGGCCACCTGCGGGCGCGTCTGTAGTAGGCGCCGTAACTCGCCCTCGGCCTCCGTGATGGCCCGCTCGACCTCCTCAGTTTGCATCTCGATGCCGTCGCTGGTGCGCGGAATAGCGGTGTAGATGTAGCGTCCCAGGACGCCACTGGCCACCACGATCAGGGTCATGAGCGTGGTGACGCCGGCCAGGCCGTTGAAGCGGAAAGCCGTGTGCAGAAATAGTATTGTCCTGTCCGCTGCGCTGTGGTACACTCGAGCTGGGAAAACCCTGCAGACGTGTCAAGGAGATTCGCCATGACGGAACGACAGGTCATCAAGCTGGTGCAACCCGAGCCGGTGCTGGAGGGCGCGGGCGTCAGGCTCAAGCGCAGCATCGCCGGGCGGGCGCTCGACTACCTGGATCCCTTCTTGCTGCTCGATCATTTCGGCTCGGATAACCCGGCCGATTACCTGGCCGGCTTTCCGATGCATCCCCACCGTGGCATCGAGACCGTCACCTACATGCTGGCCGGGGTGGTGCGCCACGAGGACAGCCTGGGCAACGCCGGCGAGATCGGCGCGGGCGACGTGCAGTGGATGACCGCGGGGCGAGGTATCATGCACGAGGAGATGCCCAGGCCACTGGACGGCAAGAACTACGGCTTCCAACTCTGGGTCAACCTGCCGGCGAAGCTCAAGATGTGCCAGCCGCGCTACCAGGAGATCCCGCATGCCACCATCCCCGAGGCCCGGCTGGCGGACGGCGTCCGCGCGCTGGTGATCGCCGGGCAGTTGGGCGACGTGCGCGGCCCGGTGACCGATATCGCGGCTGATCCGACTTATCTTGATATAACGATTCCGCCCGGCGTCGTCCATGCGCTTCCGGTGGCGCGCGGCCACACGGCTTTTGCCTACGTATTCGAGGGCCAGGGCGCGTTCGGCGAGCAGGCGGCGGCGTCGACGTCGGCCATCGGCGCGCCACGCCTGGTCGTGTTCGGCGACGGCGACGAGGTGGTGGTGCGGGCCGGCGAGGGCGGGGTGCGCTTCCTGTTGGTTTCCGGCAAGCCCCTGGGCGAGCCGATCGCGCGCTACGGCCCGTTCGTGATGAACACGCGCCAGGAGATCATGAAGGCCCTCGAAGACCTGCGCAATGGGACCTTCGTGCAAGACTGACGCGTTTTCCTGCGCCAGTTCAACTCTGCCATCATCGGGGGCCAAACGCCTTTTCTACCGGGCCGAAGCGCGGCGGCGGACGTAAGGCGGAGCGGAGCTCGTTAACCGGCCACTTCGGCCGGCAGCAGCGCGCCATGGCACGCGGGCGCGCTTTGGCGTGCCTCAGCACGCCCGCGTGCCAAGGCGCAGGCCAGGATCTCGTCGACAATCTCCGCGTAGGAGAACCCGGCCACCCTGGCCGAGGCGATGAAGCCGGAGTCCTGCGGGTTGATGCACGGGTTCGGGTTGACCTCGAGCACGTAGGGCGTATCGCCGCGCAGCCGCATGTCCACCCGCGCGTAGTCGCTGCACCCGACCACCCGGCAGGCCCTGATCGCGATCGCCTTGATCGCCGCTTCGCTGCGCGCGTCGAGGTCCGCCGGACAGCGGCTGCCCGTGTTCAGGTAGGCGTAGCTGCCGGCCAGCCACTCGGCGGCGAATGACAGGATGCGCGGCCGTCCCTCGTCTGCGGGGAAGATGATCTCCGATAGAGGCAGCACCCGGGCGTCCTCCCCGTTGCCGATCAGCGCGGCGTTGATCTCCCGACCGTCGATGAACTCCTCCACCAGGGCCGGCTGCCTGTACATGCGAAGGATTTGCATGACTTTGCGCTCCAGGCCCCGTTCATCCCACACGACGGAGTCATCGTCGATGCCGATGCTGCCGTCTTCCCCGACGGGCTTCACGATCAGGGGATATTCCAGGCCCGTCACCGTCTCCCCCTCGCTGCGCACGATCTGGTAGCGGGGCGTCGGGATGTCCTGGCTTATGAGCAGCGCTTTGGTCCAGGCCTTGTTGGCGCACTTGCGCAGGGCCACCGATCCCGCGCCGGTGAAGATCAGGCCCATCTCCTCCAGCTTCTCGGCGATCGCATCCTCTGTCACAGCCGAGCCGACCGTGCTTTCGGCGAGGTTGAAGAGCGCGCCGTACTGCGCCAGGACCGCCAGCCCGTCGCGACAGACGTTGTGAATCCCTACCCTATGGCCGTTTCGCTCCAGGGCGACCTTGACGGCTTGCGCGGTGTCGAGGACCTCGCCGTCGGCGAGCCGGTCCAATTCCCCGCCCTTGAGCAAGTCGTCCGCCAGGTTGTAGATGATCCCAATATCCATCGCAACGATCCTTCCTCGCAGGAACGGTGGTCGTCAACACATCAGAAGTAGAAGAAGCAAGGGGAGAAGAGCCAGAACCGTTCGGATTCTATACTATCGCGGCCGGAATGGCAAGCAAGATACGAACAAGGCGATGACGCCCGGGGGCGGGGCGCGCGGCGTACGGGCGCACTGCCGTGCGCCCGTACTATCAGGTGTTGCGCACCCCGGGCGTCCAGGGCATCCCGCAGGCCATCGCGCAGGAAGTTGAAGGCAAACATCAGAGCGGGTAGACGTATACGCCGCCCGCGTAGTTGAGCAGACACAGCAAGGTGCGCGGCGTCTCGTCCAACAAGCGCCGGACCGCGTCCCGGTAGCGCTCGGCCTGTTCCCGGTAATCGCGGCGCGCGAGCAACGCCTCGAAGGCTACTTTGTCCCGGATCTCGTCGGTCTTGAACTCGACCAACGTCCAATGTCCGGCCTGGCGGTACAACGCATCGATTATGCGGCTCTCCGCGACTCCGTCCGTCTCCAGGCTGTAGGGCACTTCGTGCAGGCGGCGCTCGGCGGCGCTCATCTGGGAGTATAGCTCGCTCCCCCGGAAACCGTCCAGCAGGCGGGCGGCGGCGCTCAGCGCGTCCGTGATCTGCGCACGGTCCGTCAGCCCGTAGCT
>JADGQF010000301.1 GCA_017882045.1 Anaerolineales bacterium | reverse complement strand
GCGACGAGTTATTCATCGAAGAGGGCCTGGCAGTGCCTGACGCGGAAGTCCTAAGGACCGCACGCATCGGCGTGGTCGGCAACGACCTTGCCCTGGCGCGTCCCTGGCGCTTCATCTGGCGGCCCTCCCCTTAAACCACACGGCCCTGCCTACCTGGTTACCTGCTCGCCATCCGCCTTACCATCCCCAATTCCGGCATGCGCAGGATCGCCGCGCCGATCAGGTAGATGAGCGCGCCCAGCAGCAGACCGGATGCCCCCACCACCAGGGCGGGCGCACTCGTCCAACGGGTTGCCACCCATTGCAGCGCCACGGCCATCACCACCGTCGCCAAGAGGGAGCGCAGCGCCGTCGCCGAAAGCTGAACCCACTCCAGGCCTCCCAGCCGCCGGGTGAGCAGCCAGAGCAGCACCACCATCTCCAGCGTGGTTGCGATGGTATTCCCCAGGGCCAATCCGGCGAAGCCCAGGGCGGGCCGTAGCGCCAGGCTGAGCACGACATTAAGCGCCATGCTGGCTACGCCGACACCCACCGGGGTGCGCGTGTCATGCAGCGCATAGAAGGCCCGCGAGGTGATCTCCAACAGCGAGTGTCCGAGGAGGCCGAATGCGTAGAAAGCCAGCGCGTAGGCGGTCCACTGCGTCGACTGCTCGGTGAAGACGCCACGTTGGAACAGCATGCGCACCAGCGGTACGCGCCAGACAAACAGGCCGGCGGCGGCGGGAATGGTGAGGAAGAGGACCGCCCTCAACGTGGTGCTCAGCGTACGCCTCAGCTCCGCATATCTCCCGCCGGCCTCGAGCGCGGCAAAGGTGGGGAACGCGGCGGTTGCCATGCCTTGCGCCACGATGCCCTGGGGTAGCAACATGAGCAGCCAGGCATAGTTAAGCGCCGACAGGCTGCCGCTGGGCAGCGAAGAGGCCAGTATCGTGTTGACCCAGAAATTGAGCTGTACGACGGCAAGCCCGAGGATGCGGGGAGCCATGAGACGGCCCACTTCTCGTACGTGGGTGTCATTGAGCCCAAGCACCGGCGAATAGCCGGCGCCGTGCCACCACAGGCCGAACAACTGGGCGTCGAGATGCAAAGCCGCCCCGACGACGACGCCCAACACCAGTCCGTAGACGCCTATCGTCGGCCCCAGAAACCAGGCCCCGGCGATGATCGCGAGGTTGTAGAGAACGGGAGCCAGGGCCGGGAGCAGGAAGTGTTGCAGGCTGTTCAGCACACCCATGATGATCCCACTGACGCCGAAAATGACGGTGCTGACCAACATCCAGCGCATCAGTTGGGCGGTGAGCGCTTGCTGTTCGGGCGTGAAACCGGGCGCCAGCACGTAACGTACCAGCAACGGCGCCGCAATCGCCGCCAGCACGGCCGCGACCGTCATGATGATGACGACGCAATTCGTGACTGCGCTATATAGCCGCCAGGCGCCGCGCAAATCCCGCCGGGCCAAGCAACCGGTAAACACCGGAATGAATGCCGAGCCGAGTGCCCCGCCGGCCATCAGTTGGAACAGCAGGTCGGGCAAGCGGAAAGCCGCCAGGTACGCGTCGTATTCAGCGCCGGTGCCGAAGCGCGCGCCGATGATCATTTCACGGGCCAGCCCGGCCATCCGGCTGAATACAAAAAGCGCCATCACCAGCGTCGCCGCCCGCGCGATCTGGCGGGTGCTGGACATAGCCGGAGTTCGTGGGGTCATGCCCGCATTATACCATTCGCTCATTCCGGGGTCTAGCCACTATTGGGCTATACTTGGAGAGTCTGTGACTCTCATGGCGATGGCAACCACTTGCCCCGACAACTGGTTGCGCAGCACGCAGCGCTTATCACGCATCACGGAGGCCCTATGGGGCATGAAGCGCAAGGGGCGGCCAGGAGCCGTCATCGCTACCAGGTGATTCCCCGCACCCTCTGTTTCGTCACGCAGGGCGATGACGTCCTGCTGTTGCGCGGCGGCCCACAGAAGCGCCTGTGGGCCGGCCTATACAACGGTGTGGGCGGGCACATCGAGCCACGCGAGGACGTCTATAGCGCAGCGCGACGCGAGATTCACGAGGAGACCGGTCTGCAGGTTAGCGACGTGCGCCTGCGCGCTTTGATCCACGTCGATGCCCAGGATCCGGACGTGGGCATCATACTGTTCGTCTTCACCGCCGAAGCGGCGGCCCGCACTGTGATCGCGTCAGAGGAAGGGACGCTGGAATGGCTGCCGCGGGACGCACTACCGCTCGATCATGTCATGGAGGATCTGCCCGTTCTCCTGCCACGCCTACTGGCGATGGGCCCTACCGACCCGCCGCTGTCAGTCGTCTACACCTATGACGACGATGACCGGCTGGTCATCTCATTCGCCTGACATATTTTGCCTGACACCCATCGCCTGACCTGCTGCCGGCAACTCCGCTGTGTTCTCGCTCAGGTCCCGCGCACCTGCTCCACAAAGGCGCGCAACGCGCGGTTCACAGCGCGCGGGTTCTCCAGCGGGCTCAGGTGGCCGGCACGCCGTATCATCACCATGCGTGCGCCGGGAATAGCCTCGGCCAGGGCCTGTCCATCAGCCGGCGGCGTGAGTTGATCCGCTTCGCCTGTGATCACCAGGGTAGGCACACTGATCTTAGCCAGCGCCGGCCGGCTGTCGGGCCGGTCGCGCATCGCCTGCAGGTCCCCAACGATGCCCGCCACCGGTTGTACCGCCATGATCGCCAACGCCCGACCAGCGAGCGTGGTGTTAGCGAAGTTGACCGGGGCCAGCAGCCGTGGCAACATCTGGCGCGCCAACGCCTCGCTCCCCTCGCGCTGGACATAGTCCGCTGAGGCGTCCCGGCCGGTCCTGGCCTGTGGGCTGTCCGGCTCCGCGCGTGTGTCGAGGAGAGCCAGCGCCTGGACGCGCGACGCGTAGCGCCGCCAGAAGGCGAACGCGATATATCCGCCCATGCTCAGCCCCGCGACGATAGTGCGCTCGATATCCAGGTGGTCGAGCAGCGCGGCCAGGTCATCGGCGAACTGGTCCATGCTGTACGGGCCGGGCGTGGTCTGCGAGTCGCCGCTGCCGCGCAGGTCCGGGGCGACGACCCGCGCCACGCCGGCGAGGCCGGCCAACTGAGCGTCCCACATGTGACGATTAAGCGGAAAGCCGTGGATCAGCAGCAGGTTGGTACTATGGCGTGTGCCACGGCGTATGCCACGCCCTATACCACGCTCTGCGTAAGCCAGGCGTGCACCGTTGATCGTAGCGTACATTTTCGCCTCCTCCATATACTATACCACCGGACGGCCGATAGGGCAGGGGAAATCGTGCCCGCCGATCGTTCATCGCCTGAGGGTCGCCCGGCAGAGAGCATCCAGATCTGCCTCGCTCAGGAATCCCTCCGCGGCCGAGTTTGCCCCTATCTTGTAGGACGCAATAACGAGCGAGAAGTTGATGTTGCACAACGCGGCCCGGGAGCAGGCACCGGCCGCTTCCTCAAAACCACCGGCGAGTAAGCTTTAAGTACTTTTTACGGCATACGTAGACGTGAACGGTTCAGCTTAGCGTATTTTACCCGCGCGGCCGCAGAAAAAATCCCGATAATGTACGCTTCTCGACATTTTCGGCGGGGTGTACAATCGCGGCAGATTCAGGGAAGCTCTTTGATATTCTGGGAACCTTCTCAGTAGCTTCAACGTCTCAATAACATTCCCAACACCCTTGAGGGGAAGGAGACACCCATGCACATCCCGTTGATTATTGCGATTTTGGCCTTGCTGGCCTGGACGTTGTTGCCTCAGTTGGACTACTTCCGAGACGTTGAAACGCAGTCTGACGGAGTCGCCTCTTACCTGAGCTGCCTGGCCCACTGGCTCAACGAGTAACCCGGCACCTTCGACCCGATCAGGGGGAGTCGCACGACTCCCCTCTTTTATTTCCTCCTTTATGAGTGCGATCATTGTCAGCCCCTTTTTGCCCCCTTATACTACAGTCGACAACATTCTTGGGGAGTACGAGTGGGAGTACGAGTATGCGCGAATTCATCGACGGCGCCACAGCCATCGCACGCGGCGCCCTGGATGCCGGCTGCAACTTTTTCGCCGGCTATCCCATTTCACCGGCCACACCGCTGCTGCTGCATATGGTGCGCGAACTGCCCAAGATCGGCGGAGTCGCCATCCAGGCGGAAGACGAGATCGGCTCTTTGAGCATGTGCGTCGGGGCAGCCATGACCGGCGCCCGCGTGCTCACCGCTACTTCCGGGCCCGGCCTGAGCCTGTATAGCGAGACCATCGGGTTGGCCATCATGGGCGAAGTGCCCCTGGTGATCGTCGACGCGCAACGGATGGGACCCGCGACCGGCGGCGCGACTACCCCGGCCCAGGCTGACATCCAGTTCGTGCGTTGGGGCAATTCCGGCGGCTACCCCATCATCGCCCTCTGCCCCAGCAGTGTGGCCGAGTGCTACAGCCTGACTCGCCGGGCCTTCGATCTGGCCGAACGCTTCCGCGTGCCGGTCTTCTTGATGACCGACAAAGATATGTTCCTGTCGATGAGCACGGTCGAGGTAGACGACTATGCATACCCGCCCGTGCGGGCGCGCGCGATCGCCGCGCCCCTGCCGACGGGCACACCCGGCCTTCGCCCCGAAGAAACATTCCTGCCCTGGCGCTTCGAACCTCTCGATCAGCCGCCCGACTACAGTCCGTACGGTGGGGAACATATCGTCCGTTTCACCGGCTCCAGCCATGACGAGCACGGCATGCTGACCAAAGACCCGGTCAAAGTCGGGCGCTTGAACGAGCACCTGTGGCGCAAGATCGAAGACCATCGCGACGAGATCGAGCTTGTGAGCGCCGACCTGCAGTCCGGCGCACGGACGCTCCTCATTGCTTATGGCATCACGGCGCGCGCTATGACCGAGACAGTCAATACCTTCCGCCATAATTCTGCTGACCGGGCAGGCGCGCGCGCCGTCTCCTCCCTCACTATCCAGAGCCTGTGGCCGGTGCCGGAACGCGCCATCCTGGCTGCCCTGCAGGGTTCTGATGGACGGTCTACGGTCGAGCGCGTGGTGGTCGCCGAGATGAACCACGGCCAATACCGGCAGGAAATCGAGCACGTCATTTACGCCTGGGCCGCGCGCGCCCGCCAGGCGCCCCCAGAAGTGACCGGGGTCATGCGTGTTGACGGCGACCTGATCACACCAGGCCAGTTTGCGGAGTGCATTCTGGATTGAGCACGCAAAAGAGAGATGATGGAATCAACTTCACTTGCGACTTACCGC
>JADGQF010000300.1 GCA_017882045.1 Anaerolineales bacterium | reverse complement strand
TCGTCGGGCGGTTGAAACCGCTGCAACCATCGCAAAGCCTACCTGCGTAGGCTAGATTCGATTGTAGTCCGATAGTCCTAATCGGCCCGCGGGAGCCAGACGCGCATGCCGCCGATGCCGCGATTGGCCCAGGCGTAGTAGGGCACGGCCAGCAGCCGCGCAGACACGCCGGCAGGCGCGCCCATGGCGCCCACCTGCCGGTAGAGCCGGCCATCCCAGGGCTGCGGGTCACGGTAGCGACCGGCCGCTTCGACCAGCATCACGCCGCCCAGCAAGTCGTCCTGCCAGCGCGCGCGCAGGGGCTGACGCACGTCGATCTCGATATCCGGCAAGCGCCCGGCCACTTCCTGATCGCGGTCCTCCAGGCAGTAAACGAG
The DNA here is from genome assembly GCA_017882045.1 of Anaerolineales bacterium. Lineage (GTDB taxonomy): Bacteria > Chloroflexota > Anaerolineae > CG2-30-64-16 > CG2-30-64-16 > JADGQF01. The sequence goes on along the minus strand of JADGQF010000300.1, from coordinate 4,905 downwards.
CGGGCCGCGCTGGATCGCTACGGCGGCGCGCGTCGCATCGACGCGCGGGTTCGGCTCGATCAGCACCGGCTCCATCGGCAGGGAGAGCTCGACGACGTCGCCCACGCGCCAGGCGCGCTCCAGCCGCACATAGCCAGCGCGCACGAGCGGAGCCTCGCTCTTCTCGCCGTTCACGGCGACGGTCGCAGCCGAGCACCACTCGGGCGGGCGCAGCGCCAACTCCCAGGGGCCGCCGTCTGCCTCACTGATCTCCACGCGGATCGCGCCGTCCCAGGGGTAGGCGGTGGCCACACGCAACCCCACGCGCCGGCCGGGCGCCAGCTCGCAGGCGATATCGGCCGGGGCGTAGTGCTGAATCTGCACACCCCGGGCGTCGTGGGTAGCCAGGTAATGGCCCAACGAAGCCAGCAGCCGCATCACATTGGGCGGGCAGCAGGCGACGGAATGCCATTCGGGACGCTCGACCGGCACAAACTGTTCGGCGCCGGGCGGGTTATCGGACAGTCGCAGGAAGCGGGCCGCACGCAGCATGAGCGGGTTCATGTAGAAGTAATGCCGCCCGTCCAACCCGGGGCTGGCGAGGATGTTATTGTAGAGCGCGCGTTCCATCTCACCGGCATAGCGCGCCTCGCCCGTCGCGAGCAACATGCGCCAGTTCCACATGAAGCCGCCGATCGCGGCACAGGTCTCGCAGTAGCATTGGTCGCTCGGCAGTTCGTAGGGATCGCCGAAGGCTTCGCCGTCGTAACGCGAGCCCAGGCCCCCCGTGATGTAGGTTTTGCTTCCGGCGACATCCTGCCAGAGACGCTGCATCGCCTCCAGCAAGGCCGGCTCGCCGGTCTCAAGGTAGAGGTCGGTGGCCCCGGACGCCAGGTACATCTGGCGCACCGCGTGGCCGGTGGCCTCGGAAACATCGCGCACCGGCAGGTGGTCCTGGTGGTATTCCGGCCCATAGGGCCCGAGCCCGCCCATCTTACGCCGGCCGCGCCGGTCGATGAAGAGCTGCGCCTGTTCCAGGTAGCGGGCCTCACCGGTGGCGCGGTACAACTCGACCAGTGACATCTCGATCTCGGGATGCCCGCAGGCGCCCTCGCGCTGGCCCGGCCCAAAAAGCGAGCAGATGTGGTCGGCGAAGCGACAGGCGATGTCCAGCAGCCTTTGGTCGCCCAGGGCGCGCTGAAACGCGACCGCGGCCTGGAACAGGTGACCGGCGCAATACAGCTCGTGCCCGTGGTCCAGGTTCTGCCAGCGCGCGGCCGGTTCGACAGTCTGGTAGTAGCTGTTGAGGTAACCATCCGGGCGTTGCGCAGCGGCGATCAAGGCGATCGCCCCGTCGGCCAGGCTTTGCAGGCCGGCATCCTTCTGGTTACCCAGTTCCCAGGCGACGGCCTCCAGCCACTTGTACACGTCCGAGTCGAGGAAGTTCCGCCCGCGATACGGGCCCTCGCTCAAACCCGCCGCCAGGCGCAAATTGTGAAAGTTGCCCGCCTTTTCGAGCATCTCGAAGCCATGACGCAGGCTGACCGCCCGATTGACCGCCCGCCTGTCCGCCCAGAAGCCTGCCTTCACGGCGACCTCCTGCGGCCCCAGGGTCTGCAACCTGGCGTGGGGGCTGCGCGTGGTATCGACCGGCCCACTGCCGGATTGGATGCGAGTGAACATGGGACACCTCAGTTACTTGATTGCCCCGCCGACCAGCCCGCGCACGATCGCTCGCTGGGAAAAGAGGATCAGGATCACGATCGGTACGGTCATCGTGACGCCGACCGCCATGATCAGTTCCCACGGTTTCCCCCAGGGAGAGTACCCGGCAAAGACTTCGGTGATGGACACGCTGAGGGTTTTGGACGACGGCGAGGTCGTAAACGAGAGTGGGTACAACAGGTTGTTCCAGGCGTTGATGAAGTTGATCAGGCCCATCGTCACCAGTCCGGGCAAAGTGACCGGCGCCAGGATATACCAGAAGATGCGCGGCAGCGAGGCGCCATCGATGATGGCTGCTTCTTCGATCTCATAAGGCACCTGCTTGATGAAGGAAACCAGCACCCAGACAGTGAAGGGCGCCAGCGTACTGCTCATCACCAGGGTGATGCCCCCAATCTTGTCCAGGAGGTGCAGATCCTTGAGGACCCGGTAGAGCGGTACGATGGTGCCGACGTCGGGCAGCGCCATGGACAGGACCAGGGCCCAGAGCAAGATGCCGCTACCGGGAAACGGGATGCGCGCGAAGCCATAGGCCGCCAGGAAGCTGACCAGCAGCGTGACCAGGGTGGTGCCCAGCGCGAAGATGAGCGAGTTGCGCACGTACTGGAAAAAGGGCACCTGGGTGACCAGCGTGTCGAAGTTCTTCAGGGTCGGCGAGGGGAAATAGACCAGCGGCAGTTTGATCAGGTCCGCCGCGTTGGCCAACGACGATCGGAGCATCCAGTAGATCGGCACCAGGATGACCAGCGTGAACAGCGCGAAACCGGCGTACACGGCCAACGAACCCGACTTGAAACGCGCCGGCCTGATTGCTTGCCCTTTAACCATCATCATGCCACTCCAGTCCCAACCGCTCGGTTCAGTAGGTCACGTCGGCCCGGCGAAACAGCCACAGGCCCAGGACGCCGGCGCAAGCCACCAGAATAAGCAGCAGCACGCTGATGGCCGAAGCAAAGCCGAACTTGAAGAACAAGATACCCTGGCGGAAGATCTGCAAGGCCAGGACCGAAGTCGCCACGCCGGGTCCGCCCTGGGTCAGGCCGTAGACCAGGTCAAAGCTGCCGAGCGACCAGACCAGCCGGAAGAGGACCATCGTGATCGTCAGCGGCATGATCAGTGGGACGGTGACCCCCCAAAAGCGGTGCCAGGGACTGGCGCCGTCGACCCGGGCCGCATCATACAGTTCCTGGGGCACGCCCTGCAGGCCGGCCAGGAACACGAAGGCCATGAACGGCGCGTCCTTCCAGACGTGGGCCAGGACCACCATCAACTGGGCCGACAGCGGAGAGATAAAAGCCACGAAGCGGATGCCGGTCAACTGATGGATCCAATATGGGACCAGCCCGAACTGGTCATCCAGCAGCCAACGGAAGGCGTAACCCGCTACGATGGTCGGAATGGCCCACGGGATAAGATTGATCGTGCGGGCGAAGGCTCTGCCCCGGAAACTGGCGTCGAGCAACAGCGCGACCAGCATGCCCACGAGCAACTCGAGCACGGTCGAGCCGACGACGAGGATGACGGTAAAGGACAAGGCCGCCCGGACGCCGGGATCGCCGGCCACCGCCGGGAAATTCTGCAGGCCGATGAAGGCGTTGGTGTTTTTCAGGAGGTTCAGGTTTGTCAGGCTGAGATACATGGTTTGCAAAATGGGAAAGGCCGCGGTGGCGAGACGAAGCAGAAACGCCGGCGCGACCAACAGAACAAACAGCCAATAACGCCGCCGGATAGACCGAGACAGAGCCGGCCTGGCCCGCACCGGCACGGCAGAGCCGTTTCTCACTTTCCCTGCGTTAGCCACTTGCATGACGATCCCGTTTCCTTCTTCTGTCAGGGTCGGCGCACCTCCTGGCCGGGCTGGACGACCCGCCCGGCCAGGAAGACGGAGTTGCGCTGGCGCCGGCTAGGCGAGTTTCGCCAGTTGGTCCTTGGCCTGGGCCATCGACTCGATCAGACTGGTCTGCTTGGTCAGGTAAGCAGCCGCGGTGTCTTCGAGAACGGTCAGGGCTTCCACAAAGCGCGGGTGGTAGGGCCGCACGCCGATCACCCCGGCGTCGGTGTACATCTTCATCTGCTTGACCAGCCAGTTGTCCTGCGGCGCGGCAGCCAGGACCGACTTGCGCGCGTTCAGGAACCAGAAGCCGATCTTCATCGCCGTTACCGCGGTGTCCTTGTCGACGAGGAACTTGAGCAGCTCCTTGGCTTCTTCGAGGTTGGGGGACGTCTTGACGATGCCGAAGCCCCAGCCGGCCGGGTAGGTGGAACCCGCCTTGCCGCCCGGTCCGACCGGCGGCAGAGCGACGGTCGCCTTGTCTTCGCTGAACCAGGCCTTGTTGTCAGCGCTGCGGACCGTATCGCCGAAGAAGGGCCACTGGCGCATGAAGGCGACCTTGTCGGCGATATAGTCGCCGTTCTGCTGGTTGTAGTCCTTCTGCAACGAAGCGGGATTGAGAGTCTTGCCCGTGTACATTTGGTCGTAGATGTATTGGAGGGCCAGCTTGTACGGCTCACCGACGTCAAACGGGTTGCCACCGGCCTGAAGCGTGACCCAGGCCAGGTAAACGTTCAGGAAGGCACCCTTGGTCAGCCCGTCTTCCGTCGCCCAGACACCCTTGCCCTCGTCGGTGAAGACCTTACCCATGCCCATGACGTCGTCCCAGGTCTTGGGCACTGCCACGCCCTTGGCGTCGAACCAGTCTTTCCGGTACCACCAGTAAGGCATCTCCCAGTTATGGATGACGCGGAAGGTCTGGCCCTTGTAAGTGCTCCAGGTCTTGCTGTAGTTGATCATCTCGGGAGAAAAGTCATCCCAGAAACCGGCCGGCAGCAGGTCATCCAGGCCAATCACGTAGCCCGCCTGCGAGAGGGTAGTCGTCAGCTCGTCCTCGAAGTCGATCACGTCGTAGGGGCTGGTGCCGGACTGCACCGCGCTGGCCAGGCGCGTCAGCTCGGTCTCTTTCGTGTCTGTCCTGAGCACGACCTCAACGTCGATCCCGGTGTTCTTCGTGAAGTCGGTCTTCGCGATCAGGTCCTTCATGTTCTGTTCGGCCCAGCCGCCCACCGCGACCCTGACCTTGCGGGCTTTGGCGACGGCCGGCGCGGCTACCGTCGTGGCCACAGCCGGCGCAGTGGCGGCCGCGCCGCTGGCCGGCGCGGCCGGGGCGCTGGTAGGCGCGGTGGCAGGAACGCACGCGGCGGCGC
>JADGQF010000299.1 GCA_017882045.1 Anaerolineales bacterium | reverse complement strand
TCCTTGCGCGTCTTCCGATACAGCGCCTCGACGTTGCTGCGGGGTAATCGGCCCGCTCGCTCTCGTTCTCGCCGCCGGCCGAGCGGTACAAACGCTGCTGAAGAAAGATCTCGGTCTGCCAGCCGGGGGCGGCGACGATCACCTGCTCCAGCCTATCGAAGAGTCGCTGACGGCGGCGCCGGTTGGCGCGGACCGGCGGCCGGCGAAGACGAAGATGGCGCTGCCGTGACCGGCGCTGCCGTGCACGCGGTCGCTCTCACGGACCGCCGCTTCGGCGTGATAGGCGTGGGTTTGGGCGGTGCCGGCGAGAAGGATGGGCGAGGCGAAATCGAGCAGCAGCACGATCTTGCACGCCGCCGTCGACGTAAGCGGCTAACGTCACCTTCTTCCCGGTCGAGCCGGCGGGCAGGTGGATGGTGACAGGGTAGGTGAGCACTGGTGGCGCGGCGACGATGACGAAGCTACTGGTTTACTCGACGATCTCGCGGCGCACCGCCGCGATCATCTGCGCGAAGACGGGCGTGGCGGTGAGGGCCAGGTCACGCGGGCGGGGCAGCGGCACGGAAAACTCGGCGCGGAGGCGGCCGGGGCGCGCGCTCATCACCAGGACGCGATCGGCGAGGAACAGCGCTTCCTGGATGCTGTGCGTCACCATCACCACAGTCGGGCGGCGCACGTCCCAGATGCGCAGCAACTCGCCGTTCATGCGCTCGCGCGTCAGGGCGTCCAGCGAGCCGAAGGGCTCGTCCAGCAGCAAGACGCTGGGCTCGTGGACGAGGGCGCGGGCCAGGGCCACCCGCTGCTGCATACCGCCCGAAAGCTGGGTCGGGTAGGCATCGGCGAAGCCGTGCAGCCCCACCAATGAGACCAGAGCCTGCGCCTGCTCGCGCGCGGCCTCCGGGTTGGTGCCGGCGACTTCCAACGGCAGGGCGACGTTGTGCAGGACTGTGCGCCAGGGCATCAGGTTAGCGCGCTGAAAGACGATGCCGATCGAGCGCCGCGGCGCCGTCAGCGGTTCGCCGCGGAAGAGCACTTGGCCGGCATCGGGCTGCTGCAGGCCGGCCAGCAGGCGCAAGAGCGTCGTCTTGCCACCGCCGGAAGGGCCAACGATCGTCAGGAACTCGCCCTGGCCGGCCGCAAGCGAGATGTCCTCGATGGCCAGCAGCTCGCCGCTGCGCGGGTCAGGGAAGGACTTGCGGACGTTGATGGCTTCGAGGACTGCGGGCATGCTGACCAACCGACCACCCGGCCGAGCGACGGCCTACTTCTGCACGAACTGGTTCGTGAACAGATCCTCCGGCTTGACGGCCGTCTGGATCAACCCGGTCTGCTTCATGAACGTCGCCGCCTGCGCCCAGGCGGCCGGGTCGGACAGGCCCAGCGTGCCGGGCTCGGCCTGCCAGAGCTTGACCGACTCGTCGAAGATCGCCCGGTTGGTGGCCTGCTGCGCGCCGCCGGCCTCGGGCACCGCCTTCAGGCTGATCTGGAAAGCGGCATCGGGGTTTGCCAGCGTATCTTGCAGGCCGCGCAAGGTCGCGCTGACCAGCGCCTGCGCCAGCTCGGGATGGTCTCGGATGGTCTGGTCGTTGGTGATGATGCCGTTCGAAGGCAGGTCGATGTAGTCCGACACCGCGAAGGTGTTCACCGCCTGCCCGCCCAGCCGGAGCTGGACTGGGCCGTTGACGGCGTAGTCTAACGCGGCATCCACCCGGCCCTGGCTGACGGCCGCGGCCTGGGTGTAACCGACCACCTGCAGGCTGACCTTGGCCGGGTCGATGTGAGCGGCATAGACCAGCGCCTGCCAGCCCACGTAATCGGCGCCGGCCAGGGCCGACACACCCACCCGCTTGCCCTCCAGGTCTTTGGGCGTCTTGATGCCGCTATCGGCTTTGGCGAAGACCACCACCGGGAAACGCCGGTACCAGCGCATGACGTAGCGCACCGGCAGACCCTGGCTGCGCCCGAGGACCACCTGGTCGCCGCTGCCGATCATGAATTGGACCTGGTTCGTGCCCACCAGCTTGAGCAGGTCCGACTCCAGGCCGTAGTTGAAGTTGATGTCCAGCCCGGCGTCGCGGAAGTAGCCCTTCGCCTGCGCCACGTAGAACGGCGCGAACTGCACGTTGGGGATGTAGCCCATCGCCAGGGTGAGCTTGGTGGGCGCCATCGCAGCGGGAGCCGGCGCGGCCGGCGCGGCCGCCGGGGCAGACGAAGTCGACGGGGCCGACGGCGCACCGGCGCCCGGCGTGGGCAGGGAGGCCGGCACACAGGCCGCCAGCAGGACGACAAGCAAGCTCACAACCAGGGACGTGCGCAACACGGTCATAAGACTCCGATCGGCTAGCCGCAGCTAGCCTTGATCAGGACACCCTCTTCCAGCGCAGGACGACGTGCTCGAGCAGGGCGACGGACGAGTAGAGCGCGAGGGCGATCACGACCAGGGTGAAAAGGGCCACGAACAGCATGGGCGTGTCCAGCAGGCCGCGTGCGAGATTGACCAGGAACCCAAGTCCCCGGTCGGCGCTGACGAACTCGCCGACGACCGCGCCGATCACCGCCAGGGTCACCGAGACCTTGAGCCCACCGAAGAAGATGGGCAGCGCGGCCGGTACCTCGAGCAGCTTGAAGGTCTGCCAGGCGCTGGCCTGCAGCGAGCGCATCAGCGCGCGCAGGTCGGGATCGACCGAGCGGATACCGACAATGGTGTTGACCAGCGACGGGAAGAAAACGGTCAGCGCGCAGACCAGCACCTTGGAGAGCGTGCCAAAGCCGAACCAGATCACCAGCAACGGCGCGAGGGCCACGATGGGCACGGCCTGCGAGGCGACGATGTAGGGCGACAGGATACGTTCGAGCAGGGGCGACTTCGCCAGCCCGTAGCCGATGACCGCCGCAACCACCAGGCCAAGCCCCAGCCCGGCGAACACCTCGACCAGCGTGACGCCGGCGTTGCGCAGCAGGCTGCCGTCGGCCAGCAGCGTGAGGAAACGCGCCCAGACCTGCCCGGGCAAGGGCAGGATGAAAGACGGGTAATGCTTCCAGCGCACCAACAGGTCCCAGGCGCCCAAGAAGAGCAAAAGCGCCAGCGGCACGAGCAGAACGTCGACCCGCAGCCGGTGTGAGCGAGCTAGGGCGCCGGGCGGCACACGCGCCTCGACCCGTGCCGGTCGTGCGTGCCGCGGGGTACGCCAGATATCATGCAGTTCCATACGCGATCCCTTTATGCCAGCTTGTGAAAGACAAAACAAAAAGCCCCAAAGGCAACTCCTCGGGGCTCTCACACGCAGACATCCCGCCTGAACGCGCAGGCAGTTTGCGTTGACCTTCTTTCATCCGGACTTTACCGTCGGCCCCGGCTTTTCACCGGATCTGCCCCCAACCAGATGCCCAGGCCGGCCCAGCACTGGGACCAGCGGTTGCTCATCGGGTCGGGCGCTCGCGGGCTCGGTCGATCCACCGACCTTACCGCCGATCGAGAATTGGGGACGCACGCTCCCCTCACTCTGCCCCGAAGGTGCTTTCTATTCAACTGGGTGAAGTATAGCACACGGCGGCCGCGTGTCAAGTGCGATCTGACCGATCGTGGCAGCTTATGGACGGGACGGCCGGCCACCGCTCAGCCTGGCGGTGACCGACCGCAATTGAATCGCCTCAGGAGCTAGATTTCGCCGGCATATACTCGACCAGCCGGTGCGCCATCTTGCTCACCGTCATGGAGTGCAGCCAGATGCGTCCCGGCCCCCTGAGCGTGGCCAGGTAGACGCCCTCGCCGCCGAGCAGGATGTTGGTCAGCCCCTTGATCATCTCGATGTCGAAGCTCACGCTGCTTTCAAACATCGCCACATGGCCGGGCTCAACCTTCATCACCTCATTGGGTTTCAGGCTATACTCCACAGCGTCGCCGTCCAGCTCGCCGAACACCATCCCTGGGCCGGTCAGCTTCTGCAGGATGAACCCCTCGCCCCCCAGGAAACCGGTCCCCAGCTTGCGGGTGAAAAAAACGTCCAGCGTGTTGCTCTTCTCGGCGCACAGGAAGGCGTGCTTGTGCATGATCACCGACTGGCCCGCCCCCAGCTCGATGGGAATCACCTTGCCCGGGAAGTCGGTGCTGAACGCCACCTGGCCCGGGCCGCCGGTGACGGTGAAGTCGATAATAAAGGCCGTCGCGCCAGACATGGCCCGCTTGAGCATGCCACCCAGGCCGCCACTGGCTTTCGTGCTCATGTTCGCCGAAGACGTCATCCACGACATGGCGCCGGCGTCGGAGAAGATCACCTGGCCGGGCTGTAGCTCAGCGACCAGGGTCTGCTGGACGGTCCCCAAGATGTGATACTTGAGGCCGGCTTTCGTTTGGGCGCTTACTTCGGGAGGGGTGGGAAGGTCAGGGATACCCATAGAGGTTACTCCTTTGCCACATCTTGCGGAGCTGGCTGACGGCGCGCCGCCGTCGAGCCGTGGTATAACACTCAGTGCCGAGTCTGTCAAGCAGGGTTCTATATGGTATAGTAATGGGCGAGGCAGCCCGCGTGGGAGGCCCGCGCTAAGGGGTTTCAGTGGAAGGAACGGCCGCATGGACGGCATTGTTTCGTTGCTGGACCAGACGCACGATGCGCTGGTGAGGGAGATCTGGGCGGAGCTGGAGCGTGAGTTCGGCCTGGGGGGCCAGTCCGGCATTCGCTACCCGCACGTCTCCTATCACGTCGCGCAGCGCTACGACGCGACGCGCCTGGAACAGGCCCTGCCGCGTGTCCTGCGGGACGTTGTGCCGTTCCCCATGCGCACCACCGGGCTGGGCATTTTCACGGGCGCGCGGCCTGTCCTCTTCGTGCCCGTGGTACGGGGGCCGGGCCTGACCCGGCTGCACAACGCGCTGTGGGGCGCGGCCACGCCCGCGGCCGAGGGCCTGGTCGAAGTATACGGGCCGGATACCTGGGTGCCGCACATCACGCTGGCTTACGGCGATATTCACAACGGCATGCTGACGAACGGCATGCTGACGGATGTAGTCGGCTTCCTACACGAGCGCAACTTCGACTGGGAGATCCTAGTCGACAGCCTGTTCGTCGTCACCGGCGCGGGCAGCGGCGAGGAGCGGCAGATGCGCTTCCCGTTCCTGGGCTAGTGAGGGGCGCGCGCGGCAGCAGGAGGCTCAGGCATGGCGGACCTGAGCGACCCTGAGTATCTAGCAGTCTGTCGGAGAGAAGTGGTTGGCCTGCCTGAATGCGGCCTTGCGGGGCATTAGGTCAGTAGGTGTGACGACGTAAGGTGGCTGCCAACACCGATCCTCTCCGATTTGTGGTCATCAGTGTGACCTATCG
>JADGQF010000298.1 GCA_017882045.1 Anaerolineales bacterium | reverse complement strand
GCCAAAATGTCGACACAGCCGCCTGGGAGAGCCCATTTTCCCCGGCCAAGTGGGACCGCTTCAACTTGCCAAAAACACCCGTGATAGCCACATGGACACTCGTGCAGTTTCTTGCTTAGGTATTGCTCGCAGCCATAATGCACCCGAAAGGCCAAACCGAACCTGCGAACAGTGTGGAGAACCGCTGCATAACTGCGCAGCACAACGTCGCTTCTGCACTGCCTGTCAAGCAGAACGCGCTCACTCCCGCGCGCAACAGAGGCTTGAAAGAGAACGATGCCGTCAGAACACGCAGACATCATAAGGTCTATCATATCATCCATGGGCTTTGGGTGCAAACCAACATGAAGTTGGCGGGTTGGCGGGGAGGCCTGGCTGCTTTGGGCCCGGCTTGTGGTCACGACCTTGTCTTCGAGGAGCTGGTCCAGCACCTTGGCCGTCTGCCGGGCAAACTGAGACGCACGGTTCGGGAAGCATCACAGGGAAACACGGGTCATGCCGTGGGCCCCTGTGATGACTTCACACCCTCGTAGTTGTCGCCCTGGGTCGTCCAGTCGTAAGCCCATGTACCGGTTGCCCGCGCTATAGCCCCTCAGGGGTAATCAAGACTGTGGACCGCTGGGCGGCTGGCTCTTCCCGCCGCGCAAGCTGCGCCAAAAATCCCGCACTTGCCGCCTGCAAAGGACGCCAACCCCCAGCGTGCTCGCCGCAAACCAGGCGAGAGCCAGGCCATGCAATCCCAGTGCGGCCATCAGCACCGACGGTAGGGCCAGGAACAGCAGTCCAATGAGCACCAGGTACCTGAAGTCGGGTGCATCCCAGGCCAGATGGTCCTGCTCCTGGTGTCTCGCCGGCATCGGTGAGGAACGTCCGGTCAGTCTCCGCTTGCGCTTGCTCATGCTCACCTGCCCTCTCGGCCGCGCCCCGCAATCACCTCGTTCCGATGCCACCCGGCCAGCACCAGGTGGGCGTTCGGGTCGGTGTGGCTGACCCTGCCTGCGAAGAACTTCCTGCGCTCCGGAGCGCGGCGGAACGCCACCAGCAGCTCCCCATCTGGCCGCGCCACTATGGACGGGAACGCCGAGTAGAAAGCGTCATCCGAGTAGATCAGAACGTCCTCGAGTTTCTTCATCGGCCTTGTCCTCCCCAGTCAGGTTCCATGACAATGTAATAACGGGTTCGCTCGGCGAAGACGTTGTGAGTGACGACGATACGCCTGTGTCGGAGGCGAGGATGGCGTCGAACTCGCCTGCCGGGCCCACCCGGCTCTTCTGTTCACTCACGGCGTCGGGGGTGGCGGGACCGGAAGGTGTGCAGTCGGATTACCGGCGATGAAAGGCAGCTGGTGATTCGCCAGATAGCCATCGCCGAGTAGGCGGAGCTGCACCATCCAGGTGCGCCAGGGGATCGTGGTGCCAGGCTTGATGCCATCGCGGTCATATTCGGCATGATACTCGAAAATGGCCGCCTGAAAACGTTGCGTCCAGCGTTCAAGGCCGTCTGCCCCTCCTATCCTGGTCGGCGCCTCGATGGGGTAGCCAAAGGCGTCCTCCCTGCCGTGAACGTCAAAATAGCTCTTGAACCCGATCCAACTGCCATCCGGAGCATAGTTGGACACCGCGTGGCCTAGCCCACGGTCACCCTTGGGGAAGAACCAATAGTCGCTGCCGTTAGCCTTTGCGGCGGTCTCGGGTGGCGCTGCCCCATCCTTGCTCATTTCGGTGGCCAGCAGCCGCCGCTGAATGCGATACTCGGCCGGATTCTCTGGATGCCACTCGAGCACAACGCGCTGAAAGTACTGGATGCACTGGGCGGCGTCCAATGGATCGGCGACCACCGGTGAGCGCGGATTGCCGAAATAATCCATGTCGCCGTGCGAGCGGAAAAAGTCCAGCCAGGGACCGCTGACTGCGTAGCCATTTGGCGCGACCCAGGCTTCCTGCGGTGACGGCTCAGGCGGGACGAGGGAGCCCGGCACGCCCCAGCAAGCATCAATCGGCCGGGGTAGCGCATCCATGGCCCCCGCCGCGCCGGGCTCAACCACGATGACGGGATCACCACCGACCAATACCAGGCTGGCATCACGGGCATCGGTATTGTTGGTAGCCGGCGCCAGGGTTAGCCGAAAGGCGCCATCCGCGCCGCGCACCAGCGGCTGGCTGCTGCCATACTTGTCGATCGCGGTCGCAGTCGGCACGCTGGAAGGAATGCCAGTCTCCAATGGCGCGGCCGAAACGTTCCACAACACCGTGACCCGGTCGCTGCCGCGCTTCAGGCGCACGCCGTTGAGCGCGCCTGGCCAGACAAACTGCGGTCGACTGGCGGTGGAGGCGAGCAGTGCAGTAATCTCATCGGCGCTGGGTGGGGTCGCTGACCCGGACCAGAAGTAGACCGGATCGGAAACGTTAGCCAACTCCCGGGCGGCCAACTGGTAAGCGACGTACGCAGGACGAGGAGTACCGTCGTTGCGCACCAGGCCGTAGTATTGCTCATTCTCGGGCTGTTCATCGCGCATCTTGTAAACGGCGAAACGTTGGACGCCGGCGGCGCGCGCCAGCGCCGTGCATTCGATGATGTAATTTGACTGTTCTTCCAAAGAAGCCCGCAATCCGCCGCGGGGCAGAACACGCAGGGGATCATCATAGGGTGGCACATTGGCTTCATCGAGCCAGATGGGCTTGTTGAGGCCGTGCTGCTGGAGAATGCGCTGGTACAGTGTAGGGACCGTGAAGCAGTTCAGCGGGTTGCTGTACTGGTGCACGGACACGGCATCGAAGTAGGCGCCGTTCTCGGCCGCTCCGGGCAAGGATTGCAGGGCGGTCAGCACCCGGTCCAGGTACTGCGGCCGCTGCTGCTCGAGGTCCCACCAATAGGTCGTGCCGGCCAGAACCACTCTGGCCTGAGGGTTGGCGCGCTTGATGGCCTGGTAGCCAACCATCTGCATGCGGGCAAAGTCTTCAACTGTACCGGTCCAGTTGCCTCCTGACTGTCCGTAGATATCGGGCTCGTTCCAGAGGATCCAGGTGTCGATCAGCCCGGCATATTCTCCGGCAATTCGCATGAGAAACTGGCCCCAATAATTGTTCGGATCATCAAAGGGCAACTGCAGATTACGGGGTGACGAGGTCGGGCCGGCTGAAGGATCGCTCGCCGCCCAGTTGGGCGTGTGGAGGACAACGGCCACCGGGTCGATGCCGCGGTCTTTGTCGTTCTGAATCAGGTTGCGAGCAAACCAGCCGTCGGGCTTCCAATCTCCGGGCCCTTCCGGCTGGACGTTGGACCACCAGAGGACCAGGCGCTCCCAGCGTGCGCCGGCATTGACGGCGTGAAACGGATCGTGAATGGCCTGCACGATGCCAAAGAAAGGGTCGCTCTGTGGCACAGGCGGCAGAGTTGGCACCGATCCGGCCTCGGAAGCCTGCGCCGCGGACGCGGGCAGTTCGGACATTACGAAGATCGACAACGCACTGCTGAGCAAAAGCAGGGCGCGCAGTGACGAACGCATGGCAATTCCTCCACCTAATGCAGAATCAGGCCGCCTTTTCGGTGAGACCAAGATGGGTCTCATGATCACAGCTGAAGTGGGCGCAGACCCGGTCGGCCAGTTCCTGCGCCGTGAGCCGGCCGGCCGGCTCGACTATATTGCGCTTGCCATGCACCCAGTGCGGCTCAATCCGGTTGAGCCAAGGACTCTTGCTGGGCAAGTAGCAGAGCAGAATGCGCACGCCTTGGCCTTGCTCCCTGACTGCGCGATTGTGACTGCGGATCCAGGCGCGCACTTCATTGCTGATATGCCAGGAGGCGTTATCCCACACCATCAGCAACGCTGTCTTGCCCAGCTTCTCCAGCTTCTCGCAGCACCAAGGCGGGTAGGGCGTCGTGATGCTGCTGACGGGCCGACCGTCCACGAAGCGCAGCCAGATCTGCTCCGGCAAGCTCGCGGGGGCCGCTGGGCAGGAGACCAGCAGGCCATAGCAGGCCAGGGCTTTGCGATCCGGATCGTCCTTGGCAGGCGTCTGCTCGATCAGTCTCAGCACCTCGCCCGCCTCGGCCCAGGCATGCAGACTGGGCGGCGTCACCCGGCTCCACCACACCTCATCCTGGAAGCCCAGAGCATACTCGGGATGACGCTGCGCCAGGGCGATCAGCCGGTCCCCCGGTCGTTTTTCTTCGCACATATTCTGGGTCGTGGCTGGTAATCCACTGCTTGGCGCGTTTCCAACCCACCCCCAGCCGTTGGAGGGCCGTGCACACCGCCTCCCGGCTGACCTGCTGCGGCGCCAAGCCTTGCTCGAAGCTGACTTCGGCGGCTAACCCCAAGGTCCAGAGGCTGGTCTGCTTGCCGAAGGTGCGCGAGCTTTGGTGCAGTAAGGCCCGCAGCCGCTCGACAGCCGCTGCGTCAAAGGCCCGATGGATGGTCTCGGCCACGCAGGAGCCGGCCACCAAGGCCTCCAGCCTGGCCTGGTTGAAGGCATGGATGGCATTAAGGACGGTATCGGTATCGCAGTTCAACTCGGCCGCAATCCGCGAGGCCCGCTTGCCATTGGCGCTGGAGAGCAGAATCTGGCAGCGGCGCAGCACGAAAGCGTCACGCGAGCGCAGCCCCTCCATCAAGGCGGCTCGCTCATCGTCTGCCAACGTTCGAACGAAGATCGGTGCTCTTGCCATGCCTGGCATCATAACACACCGATCGCCCTATCTGTAACTGCACTAAGGCCTCTTGGTTTGGCGGCTTATGGGCTGGATCCCTGCGGGAAGCATTTGCGGGGAGACAGACGACTGCCGAGACATGCCGGGGATATTCTACTCAGTTTCGAGAATTGCACCAGCCTGCTCGAACCGAAGCCCTGGCTCTGGGCCGGTCTGCACTGTCCAAAGCCCAACCTCGCTCGGCGAGACGAACGACCCTGGCTCGTCCATCCCAGGACACATGAGTTGTCGCGTCGCCGACTCCACACATGATTCCAGCGATCGTGAGGAAGGGTGCAGACGAAAAGCCTCTCGCGACCGCACGCGGTAGACGGCCGGTCGGAACCGCCTGTTGGCCCGATGATCCCATTTCCTACGGGACGGTGTCCTGGGCCAAGCACACGAAGCCGAAGCCGCCGCGTCCAAGCAACCGCAGGATGCGGTACTTGCCATTGAGAGGGGCGTCGCCAGGTTGCAGTGGCATGACGTACCGCCTTCTTGTGCCTGCCGGGAGGAACCGCCGGCTGAAGAACGGGGAAAACGAGCGCTGTCGCCGATGATTATACTACATCGGCACTGGCTTGACACACTCACTTGTGGGCGAATTGCAGGCAGGGAGCCGAAGGGCGTAACAAACCTG
>JADGQF010000297.1 GCA_017882045.1 Anaerolineales bacterium | reverse complement strand
CTGCCGCAGCGCTTTGGTTGGCGCGGCGAGTGGCACCCGATTGATGCCATCGCCAATCGCTGGCGCGTGCGCGCCACCTGGTGGTCCGTTGAGGCCTGGCGTGAGTTTTACAAGGTGACGACAACCGATAGGATACTGTGCGTGATCTACCTGGATCTGCAGAGCGGAGCGTGGTTCCTGGAAAGATTGTACGACTGATCAGGGCACGACGGTATATCCCAGTTTCCGGATTGCCGCCACGATCTGCTCGGCGCTCAGCCATGACTCGTCATACTCGACTTCCATCTGCTGTTTGTGGTAACTGGCCCGCACGCGCTGCACGCCTGGCAGGTCATCCTCCAGACCCTCCAGGCGCATCACGCAGGCCGAGCAGTGCATGTCTGTCACACGGAAGATTTGTTTAAGCATTCGACATCCGTCCCGGATCGGAATCCGCCTCAGCCGTCAAACACGATGACGCCGCTGTACATGCCCATCGAACAACTGAAGAACAGCTTGCTGCCGGCCTGCTGCGGCGGGACGTCGATCAGCACGCTGCCGGTGGGCGGCAGGACCTTCTCAACCCGCAGGCTGGGGATGACAAACGAGCGCGCGCAGCTATAGGTATCCTTGGTGACCATTGTCAGTTGCAGCGGCTGCCCCGGCCGGGCGTGCAGGAGGTTTGGCGAATAACCGCCCGCGTTCACCATGATGCGCAGAGCATTCGCTCCGGCCGAGTCAGGCGCACCGGAATTCGCTGATCCGCCGGCTGCTCCGAAGGCGCTCCCCAGCTCCGCCGGCTGCGCTGCAGAGCCTGATCCGCTGCCAGCCGGCGCGGAGACGCGAGTGTCGTGGGGACCGCTGGTTCCTGATTCGCCGGCCGGCTGCGCGGGCGCCGCTTCTTGCACCAGGGCGGCGGACCCTGATCCGCCGTAATCGCGGGTCAGGTTGGCCAGGGAATAGGGCGAGCCCATCAGGTTCAGCCCGGCCTCGACGGACACCAGCCCCAGCACCAGCATCAGCACCGCGACAACGCGCATGAAACCGGCTTCCAGGCGGCCACCCAGGCGCGTGGCCAGGTAGGCGACGGTGAAGAACACCGGGCTGGCGCCCAAGGTGAAGGCCAACATGATCGCCGCCCCGGTCAGCGGGTTGCCGGTGCCGATCGCCACCGCCATCATGGCCTGCGTCACCCCGCAAGGGATGAGCACCGTCAGAGCGCCGAGGAACAACGGCGTAACATCGCCGGCCCGTCCTTTGGCGGTACGCCGGATATAGCGCGTCACGAAGGCCGGCGGCTGCACGACGAAATAACGGAAGATGGGATGGACGTTGAAGAGGCGCAGCGCGGTGCCGATCATGAAGATACCGATCGCGAACTGCAGCACCGCGCGCATCGTGGCGGTCAGTTGCAGCACCGAGCCCAGCAACCCCAGGAAGAAGCCCAGGATGGTGTAGGCGACGATCTTGGCCGCGAGGAACAGGAGGATCGGTCGACCGGCGCGCAACGGCGGCCGGGCGGGGCTGCGCTGAGCGGCGGGAACGGGGGAGCGCCCCCTCTGTTGCCCCTTGCGGCCGGCCGGCGACCGGCGACGTGCGAATTCCGATTCGCCGCGCTTGCCGCCAACGGTTGAGCCCTGCACCGACTGCTCGAGCTCAGCGGCGATGGAACTGGTCAACAGCCCGCCCTGCACGGCCAGGCAACTCAGTCCACCGGTAGTCAGGCCGGTGATAAAGGCCAGCAATATCTGCGTCAGCAATAGCTATCTCCTCAGGATCGATCCTCGCGTAGCCGTGGCCGGAGCATCTGGGGTGGCGCCCGGGGCGCTTGACTTGACTGAGGGATTATAATGGCCACTGAGGGGGCGCGTCAAAGGCTATTTGACCGGGGACCGCGCGCCATTTGGCGCATTGACAGAGCCAGCCAGGACATCCTTTTCCGGGCCGGCCTGCACCCCCGGCACCCGATGGACAGCTGCGCGGCCGGGCAACCCTGCCCGGCCTGCGGGACGCCGGTCGAGAAGATCCAGTACCTGGGCGGCGCCTGCTACTTCTGCCCACACTGCCAGGAGTGAAGAAACGGCGCCGGTTTCTATTCGATCGTATAATACTCCTTGTAGCCACTGCTGATCAAATCGGCGCTGCGCCCCATCGTTGCCTGGAACTGCGGGTCGGCAAACATTCGCTCCTGGTCTTCCATGAAGGCCTGGACGCTCTCGTACTCCATTTCCTGAACCACCGTGTCGAACGGCCCGCTCAGGTCGGTCAGGATCCTAACATTGTGGCCCCGCATCACGCTCGCGGCTTGCTCGAAACCTTTGAAGCTCGCGGCCAACTCTCCGGCCTTGCCAAACTTTGCCTGAAAGACGATACGCACCAGGATCACAGCACACCTCCTGTGGATAGGACACCACCGCCCTTTCCATAGATAGCACAAGTATCGTACTACTATGGTGCAGAAACTATGCCATGTCATCGTTCGGTTGTCAAATGCCGGCCGCGGAGAGTGGCGCTCACGACGGCTCCAGGCGCCGCCGGCTCACTCCGACCGCACGTCCAGCAGCTCGACCTCGGGCAGTCCCTTGATCGCCGCGACCAGGCAGTCCCGGTCCATGTAGCGCACCTTGAGCACCACCCACCACTTCAGCGGCTCGTCCGAAGGCAGAGTGCCCATGGCCCCTATGTCGCCGTGCTCGGCTGCGATCGCCGCAGTGACGCGCGCCAGCTCGCCGGCGGTATCGGGCACCTTCAGCGTCAGCCGAACGCCGGGCTGGCGCGCTCCCAACAGCTCCAGCATTGTACGCATCAGGTCCGTGTCGGTGATGATCCCCACCAGGCGCTCGCCCCGCAGCACCGGCAGGCTGCCGATCTTGTGCTCGAGCATCAGGCGCGCGGCCTGCTCGATCGGCACATCTTCGCCGACCGTCACCACCTTGCGCACCATCGCATCGCGGACGGTGATCTTATCCAGCTGGTAAGACAATTCGTAGATTGAGAGCGTGGTCAGCTTTGACGGCCGCACCTGTTCGAGCGACGTGCGCGTCACCAGGCCCACCAGGGCGCCCGTCTTATTAAGCACGGGCAGGTGACGAACATTGTTCTCTTTCATGATGCGCTGGGCTGCGAGGATCGAGCTATCCGCCATAACGGTGATCGGATGGGGCGTCATCTGGTCTTTGACAAACATTGTCGACCTCCGAGGCCGCCTGCGGCAACTTCGTTTCCGCGGGCGATGAGTATCCGCCCGCCATTATATCGGCATTTACGCTCATTTACAAGGCGGCAAGGACACCGGCTGAGTAACCGCCCTTCCCTTCTGCCCAATGGGTCGCCCACGTCGTTGCCGGGTGGCACGGTACTTGTCTGGGCCTACCAGATTCTGGCAGTCGCGCTGCTTGCCGCCGCCTCCATGACGGCCTTTCAGGATGTGTAGGCTACGGAATGGCGGGACGCGGCAATCGGCGAGATCCCCGACATCATCGTCTATCGTGACCCGCATGGTACGTTCACGCGTTCGGTGACCATCACTTTTGCCGTCGCGGTGCTGCTGATGTTTCTGGTACGCGGACAAACCACGCAGGCCATTACTTATTACGGCATCGGCGTGTTCATGCCCATCATCGTGATGGGCTTGGCCGTCCGCCAGCACATCAAGCAACATGTGGTAGGCGCAGCGCGTGCATGGGGCATGTTTGGCGCAAGTGCGGCGGCGGCGCTGGCAGCGCTGGTATTCGTGGGCCAGATCGTCGGCAAATGGGAGGAGGGCTCCTGGGTGGTCCTGATCTCGTTCAGCGTTCTGGCGCTGGTCGCGCACCTGGTACTACTTTCGCCGGTTGGGCATCGCACGCCCGGCCAGATCGTAACCATCGTGCGGCATAAGGCACGCATCCAGGGAGGCATGGCCTCGATCGTCGAGTGGCAGTCGTTCAGGATGCAGGAGTATCGCTACCGCTTGCACTTGGGCCTTTCCGGCTCCCTCGAGTTGTTTGGCGTGGGGCAGGCCTACGGCCTGGCCCCTGTGCCGGCCGTGACCCCAGCCGGCGTAACAGCTCGCACATCCTCGCTGTTGCGTGGTCCGGCGCGCCTGGCTGCCGCACCGTGGCATCTGGTTGCCCGCACAGCAGCCGGTCAGGCGGGCAATGCTGCCGGCGGCCGGGTAATGCTGCCGATGGCCAGACGGCGGCGGCCCGCAACCGGCGCCCGGCGCTGGGAATCAAGCGCCTGCGCCAGATGTTGTTGCGCAGTGAATGAGCATCATGCCATCTTACATCATGCCATCTTACATCATGCGCCATCGTCTCGTCGTGCCGATCAACGGCATTCACCTGGGCACGCTGACCGCGCTGGCCTACGCCCGTTCACTATCCGATGACGTCACGGCCGTCCACGTCGCCGAGGATCAGAAGATTGCCGAGCGCCTGGCCGCGGAATGGGGGATCTGGGGCGAGGGCGTGCGGTTGATCGTGCTGGAAGCGCCACACGGCATGGTGCTCGAGCCGCTGATCCAGTACATCCAGCGCATCCGGGTCGCGCGCCAGCCGCGCGAAGTCATCACCGTCGTCGTGCCGCTGGGCGACGCAGCGTCGCACGCGCAGCCCCGCTGGTGGCGCACGCTGTGGAAAAGCCAGATGGCAACCCTGCTGCGCATGGCACTGCCCGTGGAGATCGGCATCGTCATTATCGACGTGCCGTATGAAATCAGTTACGCGCGATGTGACCGGCCGTCGCTGACGGCCGGTCACAGGCACGCTGCCGAGACATCCAGTTAGCTTGCCTCCGTTGATTGTTCGGTCGGGCGGATGAGCATGACGGGCAGAGGGCTGCGCCGCACGACCTCCAGCGCCACACTGCCGAGGAGTAGGCGCGCGACACCGGTGCGGCCGTGGGTTGCCATGACGATCAGGCTTGGCCCCAGCGCCGCACCCTGGTAAGCGATAACATCGGCAGGCCACCCTTCCCGCACAACTGTTTGCACAGCCAAGCCAGCACTGCGCAGGCGCTGTGCCACTTCTTCCAGGTATGACTCGGCCTCTTGGTGCAGCTCTACGGAGGATAACTTCACCAGGCTCACCTCCGCGTAGGCATACGCCGCCATGGGCGGTTCTACGGTACGCAACAGCAGGATCGGTCCGCCGAACGCGCGGGCCAGGAGCGCAGCATGGGGCAGCGCTGTTTCCGCAAAGGCGGAGCCGTCCAAGGGGACGAGCAAGGACGTCTGTTCTGGTTCCGGCCCCAGCATCGTGGCCTCGCCAGTGGGGCGCACAAGTAGAACTGGTGCAGGGCTGCGGGCCAGCACCTGCTCGGCCACCGAGCCATAGATCCAGCGTCCCAGGCCCGAACGGCCGTGGGTGCAC
>JADGQF010000296.1 GCA_017882045.1 Anaerolineales bacterium | reverse complement strand
CGGCGCGCCCGCGGCCGCGCCTGAGGTGCAGGTGGTGGTGGCCGCGCGGGCAGTCACCGTGCGTTCGGCGTTGACAGCGGATGACCTGGCGGTGAAAAACGTGCCGGTGAACGCGGCGCCCGAAGGCGCCCTGCGTGAGGTCGCGGCTGCCGCGGGCAAGCTGACGCTGGTCGATCTTTACCCCGGCGAGATCCTGCTCAGCCAACGCCTGACCGACCCCAACGTTATCACAGGCGACGGCCGGCAGGCGCTGGTGATGGCCGAGAACGAAGTGCTGACGGCATTCCCGGCGTCCGACCTGCTGAGCAAAGTCGGGGTGCTGAAGCCGGGGGACCACGTGGACATGTTATTTACCGTCAAGTTCCCGGCCGGCGCGCAGCAGGACAAGGAGCAGCCTGCCAGCCTGACCGTCCTGGACAACGTCACCATCTCGGCCATCGTGGGCGGGGCCGCGCCCGCCAATGGGCAACAGGCCCAGGCGCCGACCGCGCTATTGCTGGTGGTCAGTCCGCAGGATGCGCTCGTGTTGAAGTACCTGCGGGACAATGGGGCCGTTATGGACCAGGTGCTGCGTGCGCCGGGCGCCGAGCAGCCCTTTACGGTAGAGCCGGTGGACATGAACTACCTGGTGAACCGCTATCGCGTCCAGACCCAGGTCGGTAAGTGAACTGATATTAGAGCGGAGAGAGCGGGAGGGTGGATTGGCCAGTCTGATCACGGGAGAGACCTTGCGGGTCCTGCTCGTCAGCGCGCGAGAGGAAGCGCGTGACGAGGTCGGCCAGGCTCTGGCCGGGAGGGCAGGCGACCACCGGTTGTATTGGGTCTCGCAGCCCGACCTGGCGGCGACGCGCGCGGAAGACCTGCTGCCTCACGTCATCCTGGTAGATGAGGCATTGGGGAATGCCAACCCGGGCGCGCTGATCGGCCAACTGGCAGGACGCCTGCCCCGCTCGGCCGTGCTGGCCCTGGTTTCGGCCGGCAACCTGGACCTGGCACAGCGGGCGGTACTGGCGGGAGCACGCGGCTTCGTCACCAGGCCCCTGCAGCAGGACGATTTCCTGACGGCCTTGCGCCAGGTGCTGGCGCAGCGCAAAGGCGCGCCGGTCCAGGCTGAGGAGGGCCCGGCGAGCGGAAAGATCGTGGCCTTCTGCGCGCCCAAGGGCGGGACGGGACGGACGACGCTGACCATCAACACGACGATCACCTTGCAGCGGATCACCGGACAGCCGGCGGTGCTGGTGGACGCCGACTTCTCGGCGCCGGCGCTGGACGTGGCCCTCAACCTGCCGGCCGCCCGCAACATCGGCGACCTGCTGCCCAAGGTCGCCCGGCTGGACCAGGACGCGGTGGCGAGCGTCCTGGCGAAGCACGCCTCAGGAGTACGGGTGCTGCTGGCGCCGCCATCCGCCGACCTGGCCAACCCGATCCGCCCGCAGCAGGTGCAGCAGGTGCTGGTGTGGCTCAAGCGCATGTTCGGCTGGGTGGTGGTAGACCTGGGGCTGCCAATGGACGAGACGGCCTTCGCCTTTCTCGACGGGGCGGACCGGATCGTAATGACCGTGTTGCCCGAGATGGTGGGGCTGCGCAACACCCGCCTGATGCTGGACCAGTTCCGCCAGCGCGGCTATCCCGAGGAGAAGACCTGGCTGGTGCTGAACCGGGCGGCGATGAAGGCCGGCGTCTCGGTGGCTGACATCGAAGAGCGCTTGCGGGTGAAGGTACGCTATCGCATCCCCGACGACCAGCCGTTGGCGACGCACAGCATCAACCGGGGCGTGCCGATCGTCATGAGCCACCCGAAAAGCGCAGTGGCGCGCGCGGTCAACGGCTTTGCCCGCGACCTGGCCGGAGGACTACGGACGCAGGCCCCGGACACGCAGGAAGCGAAAGCGGCCGGCGGACTGCTGGGACGCCTGCGTGGGCGGGCACGTCCGGCCGGGGTCTCCTGAGAGGGCATCGGTAAAGGGTGACAGGTAAGGCAAAGTCATGATCGGACCTCTGCTGTTCGCCGTGCTGCTGGCGCTGATGGTGATGATCCTCTTCGTCGGGTTCTGGCGTTTCGCCGAAACCAAGGACCCGGTGGACGCACGCCTGCAGGAGTTTGGCGTGGCGGCGGTGATCCCCGCCGGCGACGCGGGCCGGCGGCGCAAGTGGCCCATCATCACGCGCTTGCTGAACGGCTTCGGGCTGGGGCCGCGCCTGGCAACCAGCCTCATGCGGGCGGATATGCGGGTCACCGCAGCCGAGTATGCGCTCTTGGTCGTCGTCCTGGCCCTACTGGGGTTCGCGCTGGGCGCACTGCGCGCGAATCCGCTGATGGGCGGGGCATTGGCCGCCGTGCTGGGCTATCTGCCCATCGTCTACCTAAATTCCCGCGTGGGTGGGCGGCGGCGCAAGCTGACCGACCAGTTGCCGGACGTGCTGACCCTGTTGGTGGGTGGGCTGCGGGCCGGGCTGGGGCTGACGCAGGTGATCGACATGGTGGTACGGCAGGTCCCGGACCCGGCGGCCAAGGAGTTCGGGCGCGTGACGCGGGCCATCAACCTGGGGCAGGGCGTAGAGCGGGCGCTCAACGACATGGCCGAGCGCGCCGGCAGCGACGACCTGGACCTGGTGGTGTCGGCCATGAACGTGCAGTACGAGATGGGCGGCAACCTGGCGGAAACCCTGGACATCATCGGCGAGACTGTGCGCGACCGCATCCGCATGAAACGCGAGATCCGGACGCTCACGTCCCAGCAGCGCTTCACGGGTTATGCCCTGGCCCTCTTGCCCGTGGTGCTGGGCGGGATCCTTTTCCTGCTCAACCCGGCTTATATGTCGGAACTGTTCCAGCCAGGCTGGATGTTCCTGCCTATTGCGGGGGCGGTGATGATGGTGGTCGGGTTCCTGATCATCAGCAAGATCCTGGACATCGAGGTGTGAGGGGTGGACGCTGGCAACATCCTGACGACGTATGGTTCTCTCTGGTCGCCCGCGGTCTTTGCGGCGCTGCTGGCGCTGGCCGTGGGACTGGCCTGGATGGCGCTGGCGCCTGCCACGCAGGCCAAGCGCGTGGACGAGCGCCTGAGCGGTTACCTGGACCGGACGAATACGCTGGGCGACACGGACGTGCAAGGCGGCCTATTCCGGCGCGTGTTCGGGCCGCTGCTGGCCGGGCTGATACACCGGCTCGGGCGTTTCGCGCCCCGGCGCAGCATGGAGGCGACGCGGCTGCAATTGCTGCAGGCCGGCGAGCCGCTGGGCTTGAGCCCGATCGATTGGTACGGCGTGCGTCTGCTCGTAGCCCTGGCGGTGGCCGTCGTCACGTTCCTGGTCGTGATGCCCCTGTACGGTCTGACGCGCGCCACGACCTATGCGGCGCTGGCCGGTCTGACCGGTTTCCTGCTCACGGCGCTCTTTCTGCGCTCGGCCATCAGCCGGCGCAAACACCAGATCCAGCGGGCGCTGCCCGATGCCCTGGATATGCTCACGATCGGGGTCGAGGCCGGGCTGGCATTCGAGGCGGCGCTGCTGCGGGTGGGCGAGAAGTGGGACAACCCGCTGACCAGAGCGCTGACGCGGGCGCTGGGCGAGATGCGAGTGGGCACGCCGCGCGACGAGGCCCTGCGACGGATGGCCGAACGCTGCGGGGTGCCGGACCTGAACACCTTCGTGGCCGTGCTGATCCAATCCAGCCAGCTCGGCATGTCGATCGCGCAGGTGCTGCACGCACAGGCTGCCGAGATACGTCTCAAGCGGCGCCAACGGGTGGAGGAGGTGGCGCGCCAGGCCGGGGTGAAAATGATCTTCCCGCTGGTGCTGTTCATCCTGCCGGTGCTGTTCATTATCGGCGTGGGTCCGGCCATCCCCCGAATCGCAAGGGCGCTGGGCGGCGTCCAGTTGGGCGGACTGCCGTAAGCCAGAAAGAAGCTGAGAGATTACATGACTGCTACCCTAGACACGTCCGGCGCCGGCCGGGAAGATCCGCTCTACAACGATGGCCTGGCGCACCTGCAAGGGGGCAAGTGGGCCGAGGCGCTCAAGTGCTTCGAGGCGCTGGCGCTCAAGTACCCGGACAGCCCGGCCGTGCGCAGCGCGCTGGAACAGGCGCGCTTCAAGGCCAGGCTGGACGCCACGGCGGGGGTGCGCGCCCGGCGCTGGGTGTGGCCCTGGCAGCGCTGGGCAGTGGGCGGCCTGCTGGTGGCGGTCGTGGTCATCGCAGTGGCTCAGAGCCTGGTGTTCATGCAGCGGCAGGTCAGGCCGGTGCTGGAGGAGGCGCGGCTGCGCGGTCAGGTGGCAGGGCTGCTCGGCGCCGGCAACGCCTTGCTGCAGGCCGAGAACTACGATGCGGCGGACGGGAAATACCGCGAGACCCTGGCGCTGGCGCCGGATTCGGCCGAGGCGCAGGCCGGGCTGCAGCAGGTAAGCAAGGGACGCGCGATCTTCGGGGCGTACACTGACGGGGTTGCGCTGCAACAGGCCGGGGACCTGGCGGGAGCGCTGGACAAGCTGGGGCCGATCGTGGTGCAGAGGCCGGCCTACCGGGACGTGAGCGTACGGATCGGGGAGATCAAGCAGGAACTGCAACTGGGGAACCTGTTCCGGTCGGCCGAGGCCGACCTGGCGGCGGGGAAATACGCCGATGCGCTGGCCAAGTACGAGCAAGTCAAGGCCCAGAGCGCGACCTATCAGCGCGACGCGATCAGCGGGCGGCTGTTCACCCTGTATATGGCGCTGGGGCGCGATATGGTGCAGAAAGAGCCACCGGCTCCCGAGCTGCTGCCGCAAGCCGTCAACTATTTTGCGCAGGCGCTGGCGCTGCAGCCGAGCGATGTGGAGGCGAGCGCGGAACACCGGCTGGCGAACCTGTACGTGAGCGGGCAGGCGAGCTATACTCAGAAACAGTGGGATGACGCGGTCTCGAGCTTGCGGGCGATCTTCGACGAGCGGCCGGGCTACCTGGGTGGCAAGCTGATCGTCGATCCGCTCTATGATGCCTACATCCACAGCGGGGACGCGTCCCGGGACGCGGCGGACTACCCGCGGGCCTGGGAGCAGTACCGGCGGGCGTCGGAGCTGCCGGTGGCCGACACGGCGCTGGCGCGGGCGCGCATGGATGCCGTGTTCGCCTTCCTGACGCCCACGCCCACTCCCGCCAACACTCCGACCACCACGCCCATCCCGACGCCAACTGCCTACGTCTACGTGCCGCCGACCGCCATCCCATCGGCGACGCCGCCGCCACCGCTGTCGACTTTCCGCAACCAGATCCTGTTCTGGACCGACCGGGAAGATCAGCCGGGCCTGTGGGTGATGAATCCGGATGGCGGGAACCGGCGTTTCCTGGGCAATGCGGGCGATGTGCGCAAGCAGTATGACGATCTGCGCA
>JADGQF010000295.1 GCA_017882045.1 Anaerolineales bacterium | reverse complement strand
TGCGCTTGCTGTCAAACCATGATGGCATTCCGAAATGTCCATTCTATAAAGCAGAACACGGGCAAAATGGGGGGCAAACCGTAATGTTAAGGAGATATTACAACACCTCCTGCCACGGCCTACAAACTCAGCCCCATTTTCGGCTGATCGGCCGTCAATTGGGACCGGACCACTCTGGTGGGACCCGACCACTCTGGTGGGACCCGACCACTCTGGTCCTTGCGCGAACGTTTGTTCTATGATACACTCGTGGTGTAAGGATCATGCACCCGGCCCTCTCGACATACTGTCGCACTGTCGCACTGTCGTATCGTCGCACCGTAGGTTGGAAGCCATGCGATCCTGGATCGCCGCGACCATTGCCAAGTCCACCTTCGTGGACTCCGGAGTCGCTGCAGAGCGACTTTGCGATGGTTGCCGCGACCTTGGTCGCCGGGCTCCGAGGCGTCAGAATTCGCTGTCCAGTTGCCTGCTCTCTCAAAGTGGGGTACCGCAAGCTGCCCAGGCGGTTCTTCTCTCGCAGTGACGTGGTGTATAATCGAGTTGCGCTGGTTGGCGAATAGGTGGATCTGGAAACCCTCAAGAGGCCTGGCAGGCTTTGAGAGGAAAACCCTGTAGGAAAGGAAACAGCGATGAGTCTGGTTCTCCAAATACCGGATTCTGTGGCTCAGGCGCTCCGGTTCCCTGAAAAGCGCATACAAGAAGAGCTGCTGCTGGAACTCGCTGTAGCTCTCTATGCGCAAGATGTCTTGCCTTTCGGCAAAGCCCGTGAACTGGCGGGCCCAACAAGACGCGAATTCGCGCGCTCGCTTGGCCAGCGTGGCGTCGCGCGCCACTATGGCCAGGAAGAGCTCGAGGACGACCTGATTTATGCTCGTGGTAAGTGACACCTCGCGATCTGGCCGATTTCCGCATCGGCGCTGCTCTGTATGCTGAGCTCCTCCAGGCAGCAGATGAAGGCGAAGCCGATTGAGTAGGGTAACGTAACATAACCAGGCAGTTGCTCTCTCGCAGTGACGCGGTGCATAATCGAGTTGCGCTGATTGGCGGATGGGTAGATCGCGGTTCACAACGATGTCGACGATTATTCGGTCGCAGGGAAACGGCGAGATGGAGAAGACCAATGGACGACAGTGTGAGAAGTGAAGTGGAGAGCTACTTTCTGTCTCTTCCGATAGAAGAACGGACGGCAATCATTACCCACGGCGCTGCCATACGGTTGTCTGAGCTGCGGAAGCGGCTGTTCCTGGCCGAAGGCAAGGTGCGTTACCTGGCAGAAAAATATCAGACAATGCTGCCGAAACTGGATACGGCAGGGCTTCCTGACGACGCCAATTTCGAAATGCACGAAGACTACATCATGTGGCATCACTGGGTTGAGGTTGCCAACCAGGCCAGCAAGGATATCGCGGTCCTACAACTGATCGCTCGCGAGGGCCTCTATCTGAGCGAGCCACTTCATGCGGGCGATTGAGCGCTTGCTCCAAATCGAAGCCCTTTTGGCCCAAGAAGTCGCCAGGATCGTCCCCTTGGAACTCGATGGTGAAACTCTGCGGCTGATCGTCTATGAGAATTATCCCCATCACAAGCATGTGGGCCGGCAGGGGAACCTGCAACCGTCGTTCGAAACCTCGTTGGAAGAGGTGTTGCCCGTGGTTCTTTTACAAGGCAAATGACGTAATCTTGAAACGTAATCTGGCTCACTGCCGCCGGCCGCAGTCCGGCTGTTTCTTTCGATCGCGGACCTGAGGGAGGCCGCGTCTGATGCAGACAACCCCGGCCAAAGCCTACTCTTATCGTTGGATCATCCTGATCGTCTTTGCCGCAGTGCTGGCCGTCAATCAGCTCGCCTGGATCACCTTCGCCCCGATCACCGACAGCGCCGCCGCGTTCTACGGTGTCTCGACCCTGGCGATCGGTCTGCTTTCCGCCAGCTTTATGCTGGTGTACATCGTCGTCTCCATTCCGGCCTCATGGGTGATCGACACCTACGGCTTTCGCGTTGCGGTCGGCCTCGGCGCGCTCCTGACAGGCGGTTTCGGCCTGCTGCGCGGTGTGCTGGCCGCCAACTTCACCCTCGTTTTCATCTCCCAGATCGGCATCGCGATCGGCCAGCCCTTTATCGTCAATGCCGTGACCAAGGTAGCCGCACGCTGGTTTCCCATCGGCGAGCGCGCCACCGCGACGGGCATCGGCTCGCTCGGCATGTACCTCGGGATCGTGCTGGGCCTGGCCCTCACGCCCGCGTTGGCGGCCCAGTTTGGCCTTGCCCACATGCTGGTCGCCTACGGGGCGGTTTGTATGGTCGTGGCGCTCGTGTTCCTGGCCGTCGCACGCGAACATCCACCCACGCCCTCCTCGGTGCTCGGAGACGACGCGCGCTCGCTGGTGCTCGACGGGCTCCGGCAGATGTTGCGCAAACGCGACTTTCTGTTGTTGATGCTGATTTTCTTTATCGGCCTGGGGATCTTCAATGCGGTGACAACCTGGATCGAGGAGATCTTGCGTCCGCGCGGCTTCACCGCGGGCCAGGCGGGTTTCAGCGGCGCCTTGATGATCGTGGCGGGGATAATAGGCGCGGCCATCTTGCCGGCGTTGTCGGACCGTTACCGGCGGCGCGTGCCCTTCATTGGCATGTGCCTGGCGGGGGGGACCCTTGGCCTGGTCGGTATTGCCTACGCCGCGACCTACCCACTCCTGCTGGCTTCGGCGCTCGTCCTGGGCTTCTTTCTCCTCAGCTCGGGGCCGATCGGCTTTCAATACGGCGCGGAGATCGCCTATCCTGCGCCGGAGGGCACGTCTAACGGCGTCGTGATGATGATGGGCCAGATCTCCGGCATCATCTTCATCCTCGCCATGGACGCCTTCAAGTCGCCGCTCACCGGCTCCATGCTAGGCCCGCTGCTCGTGTTGATCGGGCTCTTCGTCGTGAGCCTGCTGGTCAGCACCCGCCTGCACGAGCCGCCGGCGCTGCGCGTGCCCGGCAGCCTGCCGGAAGCGCTCGTTACCGGGGCCGAGGCTGCGCCGGCTGAACTGTCTACAAAGTAAGCCCGGGCAAAACTTTGAACCGCACTCGAGGCGCGCCCACCGTTTGCCGCGTGGTCATCCTTCATGCTATACTACGGTCGTTGGGTCCCTAGCTCAGCGGTTAGAGCGACCGGCTCATAACTGGTTGGTCCCGGGTTCGAATCCCGGGGGACCCACTCCAAGCTCCCTGCGAAGGGGGCTTCTTGTTGTCCCATTTGTTAACCAACTGGTTGGCTTGCGTGTTAACCAAGTGCACCGTTGTCCATCGATCTGTGCTATAATTGGATCAGACGCCGATTGCCAGTCATCCCGCCCGCAATGGGCAAGGAGTATAGCACGATGGCCGACGCACCCAAACACCGCCCCTGGACCATCATGGTCTACATGGCCGGCGACAACGGCAAGATCTTCGCCAGCAAGTACGGCCAGATCCAACTGATGGCCACCATGACCGACCAGGGCTACAGCGACTTGCTCAAGATGGGCTCGGTCGGTACCACCGACAACGCCGCCGTGGTTTGCCTGTTCGACACCACCACAGACAGCTACCTGGTCGAGGTGCGCAAGGGCCGGGGCTTCGCCGACAGCCAGGTCACCCAGATCCCTGAAGTGAACACCGGCGATCCCAACACCCTCGCCCATTTCATCACCCAGAGCGTCCAGAACTACCCGGCCGATCACTACCTGCTGGTCATCTGGAACCATGGATCGGGCTGGCTGGACGTCGACGCCTACTCCGTCGTGCGCTCCGTCGAGGACGGTAAACGCTACGGCCCCATCTTTCGCACCACGCCGCGCAAACTGGCCGGACCAGAAGGGACTCGTCCGATTGCCTATGACGATTCCAGCATGGACTTCCTGGACACCTCGGACCTGCGCGAGGCTTTCACCGACGCGGCCACCGTCACCGGCGTGCGCCTGGACGTGATCGGCATGGACGCCTGCCTGATGGCGATGATCGAAGGCGATCGTGAGTTGACGCCTTTCTTCGACTACTTCGTGGCCTCCCAGGAAGTCGAGCCGATGAACGGCTGGCCCTACGCGCAGATCCTGACTGCCCTCAACGCCCAGCCGCAGACAGAGCCGGCCGGCCTTGCCCGGCTGATCGTCGAGGAGTATGCCACATCCTACGGCGGCCATACCCGCACCGACGAGACCGCCACCCAGGCCGCCGTCGTCCTCGCCCGCACGGCGCAGACCGAAGCGCTCTGCAAGACGCTGGTGGACTGCGTCCTCGCCAATCAGTACCCGACCTTGCGTATGCTGGTGCAAACCGCCGTCGGCAAGGCCTTGAGCTTTGAAGATCCCGGCTACCGGGACCTGGGCGACTTCGCGGCGCAACTGGCCAAAGCCAGCGCGTCCTCCGACTACCAGGACGTTTCGACGGCCGCCCAGGCGCTGGCCGATCACCTGCAGGCGCGCGGCCCGGATTCGCCGGTGATGGATGTGGGCTTCGTCGACAGCTACGTGCGGGCCACCGGCATGTCCGTCTACCTGCCGGGCTCGCTGCCCGCGACCGGCCGGGACCAGACCTTGAGCATCTACCGCCAGTTGTCCTTCCCGCAGCGCACGGGCTGGGACAAGCTTATCGAGTGGGTATTGGGAGACTGAGCCATGCCATCCTGGAGCGATCCTGCCGGCACGCTGCAGCGGGTGGTTGACAGCCTGTCCTCGGGTTGGACCTCACTCACCCCGGCCCAGCGTGACGAACTCAGCGGGCTGGTGCAGACCTACGGGCCGCCGATCGCGGGCGACCGGATAACGACCCTCTCGCGCATCAACTTCATGCTCGGCGAGCTGTGGGACCGGCGCGCCTGGCTTCCGCCGACCGCCGTCGTCGCCCTGCAGTCCGGGCAGGGCTTCTCGGCCCCGCGGGGCGGCGGGGCCTTGGCCCCGGACGCGCGCGACCGGCTGTTGGCCGGTTTGCTGTCGCTCGTCGACTTCCGGGGCTTCGCGGACGCGCCCGGCCTCGCCGCGCAGCTCGTGACGCTGGTCGAGGACCACCTGGATCGACTGACCGGTGAAGAGCGGCTGCGCTGGGCGGCGCTAAAGGGGGGCTACGCGCAGAGCCACGACGCGGCCGGTTTCCTCAATGGCGCCGAGGACCTGCTTAAGGACTACCCGCCGGTGCGCGCGCTGATCGAGGGTGGCAAGACGCTGACCCCGCCCGCCGCGGCGGCCACGCCGAATGTCCGCCGTGGCCTGCTCCCCGCGCACCCGATCTATCGAGAAATGTTGTCTATGGCGCGCGCCGAGCCGCCGGAGCCGAGCCCTGCGGGTCCGACCGGGGCCGAGCCGGACGGCGGCGCGCTGCCCACGGCGGGCGGGGCGCCCCCGGACACCGGCGCCGAGGTCGACTCGGGGAGCGACGCCGCTGG
>JADGQF010000294.1 GCA_017882045.1 Anaerolineales bacterium | reverse complement strand
AAAGGACGGCAGAGGGGGATCTTCCTGACCTGGGAGGGATGCTCAGCCCAAATCAACGCCTACCCCGATGCTGAGTATAAAGCATTTGCCAGCCAGGCTGAGGCCGAGGAGGCCTTTCAAGGTAGGTACGAAGACTACACCGAACATCATGAACCCGATCGCCCGCGCCAGTCGCGTCTTGCTGTCGCCGGGTCGCCTATCCTTGAGAGTTACGCCGTCGACGCCGCGTGCAGGGGAAATCCAGGACCGGTCGAGTACCGTTGCGTTCATGTCAGGACAGGCCAGGAGGTCTTCAAGCAGGGTCCTTTCCCGAAAGGCACGAACAACATCGGGGAATTCTTGGCGATCGTTCACGCGCTGGCGCTCTTGAAACAACAGGATATCACAGCTCCCATCTACTCGGACTCACAGAACGCGATCCTCTGGGTCAAGCATCAAAAGTGCCGTACGAAGCTGGTGCGCGACGATGAGAACGACCGTCTCTTCGACCTCATTGAACGAGCGGAAACCTGGCTGCGCAGCAATGAGTATGCTAACGAGATTCTCAAATGGGGAACCGATGCCTGGGGCGAAATACCTGCCGACTTCGGCAGAAAATGAATCAGGCTACCAGGGTTCCTCGCATAGCGCGTTGAGCGAGTCGCCAGGCCGGCCGGCGACCCGCTCAACGCACGTCTTCTCAGCAAGAACTCAGCTTCCACACAGGAATCGCTCAGATGATCCATGGGTAAAAGCTTGCCATCGGCGCACCTCCGATCGCGCCACCCCCTCAGCCGGGCCGGCCCGTCCCAGGGCCGGCCACTCACGTTATCGCCTCAGCCACTGCGGTCCCAGCAGCAGGCAGCCACTCACGACACAGGCTCGGCCGCTGACGACACCGGCTGGGCCACCACCGCCGGCTCAACCGTCCGCGTGCTCTGTTGCGCCAGGGCGACGACGCCGCTCAGCGCGCCCAGGTTCATGCTGTCCAGCGCGCTGCTCGGCACGATCACCATCGCCCCGCGCTCCTTCAGCCCCTCAAAGAGCATGTTCATAGCCCGCAAGTGCAGCGCCGTCGGATTGCCGACGTAAAACTCAGCCGCCTGCGCAAAGCTGATCGCAATCTGCTGCTCGGATTCGCCCAGGATCACGCGGGCCTGCCGCTCGCGCTCCGCCTGCGCCTGCTGGCTCATCGCGTTCTCGAGGTCGCGTGGGATGACCACATCCCGGATCTCGACGGACTGCACCGTGACACCCCAGGGCGTCGTCCGCTCGTCGATGATCCGCTGCAGGTCCGCATCCATCTTGCCCCGTCCCACCAGGATATCCGCCAGCGACGTCTGGCCGATCACCTCGCGCAAGGCGGTCTGCGCGGCCCAGGTGATGGCTGCCCGGTAGTTCTCGACCTCCAACGCGGCCTTCTGCGCGTCCCACACCATCCAGAAGAGCACCGCATCCACGTCGACGGGCACCGTGTCGCGCGTTAGCGTCTTCTCGGCGTTGAACGGCGTCACCATCACCCGGTGGTCCACCCAGGCGGCCACGGAATCGACCACCGGCACGATCCAGAACATGCCTGGGCCGCGCAGCCCCTGGTAATTGCCGAAGCGTAGCACCACGCCCTTTTCCCACTGGTTCGCCACCTTCAGCGCAAACAGAATATAGAAGGCCACCAGCAGGATAATCAGCATGACCAGTCCGGTCAGCACCTGGCTGGCTCCCGCCGCGATCAGGTAGGCGCCCGCGCCGATCGCCGCGAGGATGAGCACGATGAACAAGAAGAGCGTCACATTCGGGAATTTTTTCGTTGTCGGAGCCATTTCTTTCCTCCATTCGACTTGACCGTCGACTTGCCCGGTCATCTGCCGGGTGATTGCCTGTCCTCCGCCGGCCGGCCATCCGTCCAGGCTGCAAAGCTCTCGGCCCACAGTTGGCCGACCTCAACCGGGCCGTAACCCAGGCGTTCCGCTTCCGCGAGCCAGCCCTGCACCATCTCGCGCAAGCGCCGGCTGCGCAATTGGGAGGGTTCCACCGCCGGAGGCGGCCCGAGCACGTAAGTCCCCCTGCCCTGTTGGGTCGAGAGCACCCTTTCCTCATGCAGCAGGCGGTAGGCGCGGGCCACCGTATTGAAATTGATGCGCAGGTCGGCCGCCAGCTCGCGCACCGTCGGCAGCTGGTCGCCCGGCCGCAGCGCCCCGCCGGCCACCAGGCTTTTCACCTGGTCCACGATCTGCGTATAAATCGGCACCTTGTCCTGAAAGTCGAGACGAAGTTGCATCGCATCCCTAATGAATGAATTGTATGATTGTACTAATTGTACAGCGGATTGTTGGGGTTGTCAAGAGGCAAAAACGAATTTCTTCAGATTTCCTGGAGCTCTCGCGAAGGGTATAAAATAGCGCGGCAGCCCGGCCGGAGACGCCGGCCGGCGCTGACAAGACGAGCGGAGGGAGAGCCAGGACATGGCAGATAGACAAGCTGCGTCAAGCAGCGAGGTAAGCTGGCCGCTGGATGATACTATCGTTTACGGGACGCTGGTTCGGCCCGCCGGCCCGGGGCCGTTCCCCGCGCTGGCGCTGGTGGCAGGCAGCGGCCCCACCGACCGCGATTGGAACTCGCCCCTGATCTCCGGCACGAACGGCAGCGGCCGGCTGCTGGCCGAGGCCTTGGCGGCAGACGGCATCGCCTCGCTGCGCTATGACAAGCGGGCCGCCGGCCCCCACGCGGCCGAGAACCTGGCCGCGCTGGCCGGCAAGATCAGCCTGCAGAGCCACCTCGCCGAGCTGGCCGGCGCGGTGCGGACGCTGGCGGGCACGCCCGATGTCGACCCGGCGCGCATCTTCGCCCTCACCAACAGCGAGGGCGCGCTGCACGCGCTCAACTATCAGATCCAGGCGCCGGCCATCCCGTTCGCCGGCCTGATCCTGCTTGCGCCGCCGGGCCGGCCCATCGGCGCGGTCGGCCGGTCGCAGGTCGTCGCGCAGTTGTCTGGTTTGCCGAACGGGGCCGAGATGATCGCGGGCTACGATGCCGCCATCGCCGCCTTCGCGGCCGATCAGCCGGTCACCCCGGACCCATCCCTGCCGGAAGGCGTGCTGATGCTCTTGCGGGGCCTCACCCACCCGGCCAACCTGCCCTTTGCGCGCGAGCTGTGGGTGACTGACGCGGCCGGCTGGCTGGCGCAAGTGCAGGCGCCGGTGCTGGTCGTCATCGGCAAGAAGGATGTGCAGGTGAGCTGGCAGGTCGACGGCCAGGCGCTGGAGCAAGCCACGGCCGGCCACGCTAACGTCACGTTCGTTTACCCCGAGAACGCCAACCACGTCATGAAGTACCTGGCCGGCTCGCCGGCGGCGCTGTCGCCTGCCGAGGTGATGGCCGGCTACAACGGGCCAGAGACCCAGCTTGACCCTGAGGCCCTGGCCGCGATCCGGGGCTGGCTGGCGGGGCCGGGCAACGCCGGCCTGCGCAGGCAGGCGTAGCCGACAAAACTGCTCCCGCTCTCCCCTGCCCGGCCGGGCGGAGGAAACGGGGAGGAAGTGAGCTAAAGCGCCGGCTAACCGCTCGCTAGCGGGCGCTGACCACGGTGATCATCGCCCGCTAGCAGGCGCTGATCACGGTGAAGGACAGGGGCGGCAGCTCGAGCGTGAGCTTCTTGCCGTCCAGCGGCGGGATCGCAAGCTGGCGGGCGACCACGACGTTCGGGCTCTCGAAGCTGTTGGCGGCCTTCGGGTGCGTGCCGGCCACCTGGTAGACGGCCTGCACCTGGCGCGGCGCCTCGCTCTGCCAGGTGATCTCGGTGCTGATGGCCTCGATCTGGCTGCGGTTGACGACGAAGACCGCCGTCTCGCCGCCGGCCGGGTCGTAGCTCGCCGAAACGTCCAGCGCGGGCACGTCGCCGAACTGCGCCGTCGCCACGGGCGGCGCCTTGGTCGCCACCGAGAGCGACTGGCCGTGCGCGAACTTGCTCATCAGCATGAAGGGGTAGAAGGTGCTCTGCTTGAGCAGGCCCTCGCTGGTGGTGAGGAGCGGCGCGATGATGTTGACGATCTGCGCCAGGCAGGCGATCTTGAGCACGTCGGCCTTGCGCAGGAAGACGTTCAGCCACTGCGCCACGACCAGGGCGTCCTCCAGGTTGTAGACTTCCTCGATCAGGTGCGGCGCCTGGGTCCAGCGGCCGTCCATCTCCTGGGCCTTGTACCACACGTTCCATTCATCCCACGAGAGGTAGACGTCGTGCTTGCTGCGCCGCTTGGCCTTGACGTAGCGCAGCGTCGCGGCCAGGGTGTCGATGTGGGACTCGAACTGCAGCGCCTGCGCCAGGTAGCTGGCGGTGTCGTTGTTCCGGTTGCCCGCGTAGTAGTGCATCGACTGGTAGTCGACGGCCTCCCAGCAGGTCTCCAACCCCACCCGGTCCCACTCGGGGTAGGTCGGCATGAAGGTATTGGACGAGCCGCACAGGATGAGCTTGACGGACGGGTCCTGCAGCCGCATCAGCTTGGCGGCCTCGCGCGCCTTGCGCCCGTATTCGTCCATGTCCAGGTGGCCGATCTGCCAGGGACCGTCCATCTCGTTGCCCAGGCACCAGTATTCGACGCCGTAAGGCTCTGCGTGACCGTTGGCCACGCGCAGGTCGGAGTAGTAGGAGCCGGGCCGGCCGTTGCAGTATTCGACCAGGTCCGCCGCCGACTGGATGGTGCCCGTGCCCAGGTTGGCGGCCAGCATCGGTTTGGCGCCGGCCTCCTGGCAGAATTGCATGAACTCGTCGGTGCCGAACTGGTTGGTTTCAAGCGAGCGCCAGGCCAGGTCACGGCGCACCGGACGCTTCTCGCGCGGCCCGATGCCATCCAGCCAGTTGTAGCCGCTGAGGAAGTTGCCGCCCGGGTAGCGGATGATGCGGAAATTGAGCTCGCGCAGCGCGCCCAGCACGTCGCGCCGCAGGCCGCGCGCGTCGGCGTGGGGCGAAGCCGGGTCATAGATGCCGCCGTAGATGCAGCGGCCCATGTGCTCGGCGAAGCCGCCGAAAACCAGCGGCGAGATCTCCGCGATGCTGCGATTGGTATCCAGATAGAGTTGCGCTTTGGCAGTTGACATGGCAGTTCCCTCTCGGTGCCGACCTGAAGGTCGGGGCTGATCGCGCAGGGCACCGGGAACACTGGGTGTTGCCGGTGCCCTGGATAGACAAGTGTCGATGGGTGGCGGCGGCTTAGCGCCCGGCCAGGCCGGCGGTCGCCATGCCCTGGATGATCTGGCGCTGGAAAATGGCGTAAAGGATCAGTGGGGGCGTGGTGCCCAGGAATGCGCCGGCAAAGGCCAGGCCACGCTGCACGTAGCTGCCCTGTTGGATTACCAGCAGGCCGACCGGCATGGTCAGCGGGCTCGGCTGCAATCCCGCCAACCCGGTGAACTACCTCGTGTCCGCCGGTGCGCCGGA
>JADGQF010000293.1 GCA_017882045.1 Anaerolineales bacterium | reverse complement strand
GCCAACCGGTGGAAACCGGCGTACTGGTCAAAGAACTAGAGCTGCCTAAGGAGATCAAGCCCCAGGTACAGGCGTTCTCGCTACAGAGCTCGCTGGCCGCCGACGGCCGGTTCGACCAGGTGGGGCCGGGCGAGAGCAGGCGTTGGTTCCTGCGCCGGCTCGAGCCGGCCGAAGCGCTGGCCATTCCCGAAACTCTGCGTTATATGGCGATGCCATACGAGCGCAACGCGATCAGCGTCGAGTTGCTGCAGATCGAATGGGAGCTGGACGACGAGTGGACCGAAGAGAGCCAGGCCGGGGCGGCCCCGCGCGCCAACATCCCGTCCACGACCATCCTGCTCACCTACCCACACCTGATCTCCGGCACCCTGCCCGTTTCCAGCCACAGTCGTTCGTTCTTCCCCACCGGCCACGGGGAGCGCACGATGGTCACGCTGATCGACGGTCGCTGGGGCCAGCGCTTCCCAGGCTGGGTGGTGCGCGGCGGGCGCTACGTTGCCGGGCTGCGGCCCTGGTTCGACGAGCACAAGCTGCCGGCGGGCGCGTTCATCGTGCTGGAGCGCAAAGAAGATCCCACCGAAGTGGTAGTGGACTTCCGGCCAAAGCGCATGCGCCGGGAATGGGCCCGGATGGCACGCGTCGTCGAAGGCCGGTTGGACTTCGAGTTGCGCAAGCAGGCCGTGTCTTGCGAGTATGACGAACAGGTGATCCTGGGGGTCGAAGAGACCGATGCCGTGCTCAAGTTGCGCGAGAGCGAACTTTACGCCAACGCGCCGCTGCCCGACCTGGTCTACCAGGTCTTCACCGACTTGGCCGGGCTGAGCCAGCAAGGCAGTGTGCATGCCAAGACGCTTTACAGCGCCATCAATGTGGTACGACGCCTGCCGCCCGGCCCGATTTTTGCGGCCCTGGCCTCGGACTCACGTTTGCAGAGCGTTGGCGAAGGCTCCTATCGCCTCGCCAGTGAGATCGCCGGTTAGATAAGCCCGGCCTTCATCGTCTCGGAGACGGGAAGGCCCTCCATGAATGGGAACTGCTTATGCCGAAATGGTCAAGACCCTCCCTGGATACCAAGTTCCACATCGACTACGACTGGTGGAAGACCAGCGGCAAGGACATCCGGGTAGCAGTGCGCGGGCAGCTCTGTAATGAGTGCCAGCAACGCTTCCCCGACCATCGCAATACGGAATCCGTCGACTGGGTGGACCCGGAAACGGCCGAGGTGGTACAGGCTGACGCTCTCCTTCAATGTCTGCGCAGCGAGTGCGCGCGCAAACCGGGCTTCATCAGCAAAAACAGCCCGCTGATCACCAACGTTTTTCGCCTCTTCCTGCTGAACGGCAACCAGGCCCTGACGCCACGTGAGATGCACGAGCAGATCCTCTGGCAATCGCCCGAGACGATCTTGCGCACACTAACCGGTGGCACAGTTTATATGGGCATCCGGCCTGATAGCGAAGTGGACTGATCGAGCCGCTCGGAACGCAACCTAATCGCGTTTTTCCGAGGGCGTAGGTGCTGCGGCGATCTGCACCAGAGGGACCTGGGGCGCCGCCGTCTGCGCTCCTGGGTTATCGGCCCGAGGCTCCCCGGCCGGACTACCCACGCTGACCGCCCGCCGGCGTGCGCCGGCCAGCGTCTTCAGCCCTCGCTGCAGCAGGCTGCCCACGTCAGCGGGCAGACGTCGCGAGGCTGCGCGTGAGCGCTCCCGGTTCACCTCAAGCAGCCGCCCCAGTGCCTCCTGCGGCGAAACCGGCTCCTCCTGAAAGCGCATGTACAGGTAACGGAATACGTCGCGAATGATGGCCGTCAGGGGCACCGCGACGAGCATACCCCACAAGCCGGCCATTTCGTTGC
Organism: Anaerolineales bacterium; assembly: GCA_017882045.1. GTDB lineage: Bacteria > Chloroflexota > Anaerolineae > CG2-30-64-16 > CG2-30-64-16 > JADGQF01. Next base: position 3,594 of record JADGQF010000293.1, on the reverse strand, counting down.
CCACCACCAGCACGATCAGCATGATCGCCGGATTCAGCTTGACCGAGTTGCCCGTAATGCGCGGCCCAAGGATCGAGCCCTCGATCTGTTGGACGACCAGGAAATAGATCGCGGTCCATAGACCCAGGAACGGGCTCTGAATGCTCGCCACGATGACGGCGGGAATCGCCCCCAGGATCGGGCCGATAATCGGGACAAACTGGAACAACGCCGCCAGCAACGCCAGCAAGAGCGCAAACTGGACTCGGAGATAGACGAGGCCGGCAAAAACCATCACGCCTGCCGCGATGCTGAGCACGATCTGGCCGCGCACGTAGGCGCCCAGGACATTGTCCGTGAGCTGCACCAGGTTGGTAAAGTCTGGCCGGTAACCCTCGGGCAGCATGCCGTTCAGCGCCCGCATGAGATTGCCCCGGTCGTAAAGCACGTAGAATAGCCAAAATGGGATGATCGTCAGACTGAAGATCCAACCAACCGTGGTGGTAAGCACGGTGAAGGTGTGAGCAAGCGCGTCCTGAGCGGTGGTCATCACGCTGGCGCCAATGCGCTGCAGGCTGGCATCCACCTGGGCCTGAATCTGCTCGGAAACGCTCTGCCGATACCACGTCCAGACCTTGATGGTCAGGTCCTGCAGCCGGCCCGACAACAGGTCGCGATTGTCCCACAACGTCTGGAACTGCTGGATCACCAGGGGGACGACGATCGAGAAAAACCAGGCCACCAGGCCGATGGTTAACAGGTATACGATGAGGATGGCCAACCAGCGCGCAGCATTGCCGAGGCGCAAAAAACGGCGCATGTTGTTTTCCAGCCACTTGACGGCGGGCAGCATGAAATAAGCCAGAACCAGGGCCAGGACATACGGTATGAGCGCCGCGCGGGCCGCCCGCAGCGCGACATAGACTAACACTAGCAATGCGCTGACCAGAATGGCCCGGTTGCGCTGCTGCCGACTCCAACTCAGCATGCCCACTTCCTCATTTCTTGTTGTCGCTCGCCATCATGATTTATATCTACAAACCCAGTGCGGCCAGCCAGGCGGCCCTGACGGCCTCGTCCGGCATAGCGCCGCCAAGGCGCAGCCAGGCCAGGAACTCGACGTTGCCGGCGGGACCGACAATCGGCGAGCGGATCAGGCCGGCGGGAGACAGGCCCTTGAGGGCGGCATCGGCAAGCACCCGCTCAACTACCTCGCGATGGAGCGCAGCCTCGCGCACCACGCCGCCCTTGCCGACTCGCCCCTTGCCCACCTCGAACTGGGGCTTAATCAGCACCACCGCCTGCCCTCCCGGCTGCAGCAGAGCCGCCACACGCGGCAGCACCAGGTCCAAGCCGATGAATGACACATCAACTGTCGCGAGAGCCACCGGTTCGAGCAGCTTATCCAGGTAGCGGACGTTCGACCGCTCCAGCGAGATCACGCGCGAGTCCTGGCGCAGCGACCAGGCGAGCTGCCCGTAGCCGACGTCGATCGCGTAGACACGTAGTGCGCCGCGCTGGAGCAAGCAATCCGTGAAGCCGCCGGTCGACGCTCCGATATCGGCGCACACCCAGCCCGACGGCTGGATCTGGAAGGCGTCCAACGCGGCCGCCAGCTTGAACCCACCGCGGCTCACATACGGGAGGGCCTGTCGCAGCTCGATCCCGGCGTCATCGGCCACCTGGCGGCCCGGCTTGTCCGCCAAAACATCGCCCAGGTGCACCTGCCCGGCCAGGATCAGCCGCTGTGCCTGCGATCGGTTTTCGGCCAGGCCGCGCTCGACCAACAACTCGTCTAACCGCAGCTTGCGACTCTTTACGCTCAACGCCTTTGCCCTTCTTGCCACGCCATAACGCTCGGGCGTCCGACACTCTTGATCGATTGTACCCCTGTTCCCTATGCTATGTCAACGCCATCCTACTCTGCCTACCTTGTGCATTTGGGCCTTCCCATTGAGGTTGACGGAATCATCATCCCTGCGGTATCATCCTGGAAACCAAGGAGAGCCCGTCCACTATGAGCGAAGTATCGCAAGCACAGGCGACCTTACCAGGCTTGCTGGCCCAAGTCAAACCTCTGATCCGCACGATGCGTCCCAAGCAATACACGAAGAACGTATTCGTCTGGGCCGCCTTGTTGTTCGATCGCAAGCTGTTTGAGGTACAGCCTTTCCTGCGGACACTGGTCGCATTTGTCTTGTTCTGCCTGATCTCCAGCGCAGTCTACATCATTAACGACCTCGTGGATGTCGAAAAGGATCGCCAGCATCCCCATAAAGCCAAACGGCCGATCGCGTCGGGCGCATTGAGCCCTCGCGTGGCCGGGGCGGCGGCCGCGGCGATCATCCTGCTCTGCCTGCCGGTAGCCATCTGGCTCGACCGCGGCCTGGTGCTGATCCTCTACGGCTACCTGGCTCTGATGATCGCCTACTCGTTCTGGCTAAAAAACCTGGTCATCGTGGATGTATTGACCATTGCCAGCGGATTTGTGCTGCGCGTGGCGGCCGGGGTGGTGGTGGTGGACGCCAACAACTTCTCGCCTTGGATCTACGTTTGCATGACGCTGCTGGCCCTGTTCCTGGCCCTGGGCAAACGACGCCAGGAAATCGTCCTGATGAAAGAGGAGATCCGCTCGACGCGCTCGATCCTACAAGAGTACAACCTGCGCTTCCTGGACGAGATGCTCGCGCTGGTCACCTCGACCACGACCATGGCCTATTCACTCTACACTTTCTCCGCCACCAATCTGCCCGCGGATCACCTGATGATGCTGACGATCCCGTTTGTGCTCTACGGCTTGTTCCGCTACCTCTACCTGATCCATGTCAAGGGCGAGGTCGATCCGCCTGACATCGTCGTCCTCAAAGACCGCCCCCTGCAGATTGACGTGGTCCTGTTCGGCGTGGTGGTAATCCTGTTGTTCTATGTGCTTGGGAAAGCGGCGGCGTAAGATGCTGCCGGACCGGCTGATACCGGCGGAGAACAATCAAAAACGCAGGCTGCAGAGGGCCTAAACCGTGCAGCCTGCGTTTTCATTTTACTGAGCGAACACCAGAGCCGTATGCTTCGCGACGCGCTTCTCAAGCGCCACGCTTCTCACACGTCACGCCTCACTCGGCCTTGTCTTCTTCCTTCAGGAACTGCTGCCAATGTCCCAGCATGCCATCGGCGGTTACGCCGTAGAACACGCGCACGTAGCCGTCCGACTGGCGCAGGACAAGGTCATAGCGCAGCTTCTTCGCGCGGCGGGCCACCTGCCAGACACCGATGTCGCCGTTCCAGGTCACCTTCCCGGGGTTAACCGGGTTGGTCTGGTGCTGGTTGATGGCGTAACTCCATAGCTTGCGGGCCGAAGTCAGGCTGACGTTGTGGATCACGTTACCGTTACGCAGGTCCCGAATGCTGAAGTACTTGGTCCCCTTGCGTTCCTCGGTCGACAGCACTTCGACGCCGATCGCCGGCGGGCCGTCACCGTTAACGTCGCCATTGGTCAGCCTCGCCGATGTAGCGACCTCGGCTGATGCCAGGTCGCCCGGCACGGCTTCCGCCGCCGCCTCTTCTTCATCCACTCCGGCAGGCACGACTACAGTCTCAGCTGCGACCGGAAGCGGCTCG
>JADGQF010000292.1 GCA_017882045.1 Anaerolineales bacterium | reverse complement strand
CGCCGGCCACGTGGCCGGAAATCGCGTTCGACGCCGATGACCGCATCCTCGTCCTGGCGCCCCATCCCGACGACGAGTCGCTGGCATGCGGCGGCGTCATCCAGCGGGCGCTGGCGCAGGGCCTGCCGGTGCGCGTCGTCTTCCTGAGCTACGGTGACAACAACGAATGGTCGTTCATGGTCTACCGCAAGCGCCCCGAGATCCTGCCCTGGCAGGTGCGAGCGATGGGTGAGGTGCGCCATGCCGAGGCCCTGGCCGCAGCCGGCGTGCTCGGCGTCCCCGAGGAAGCCCTGGCCTTTTTGGGTTATCCGGACTTCGGCACTTTGCACATCTGGTGTGCGCACTGGGGCAGCGCCCCGCCTTTCCGCAGCATGCTGACGCGCGTCACGTCAGTGCCCTACGTCGATGCCTACCGGAGGGGCGCCGAGTATAAGGGCGATGAGATCGTTCGGGATCTGACGAACATCCTGCGAGATTTCCGCCCGACGCAGGTCTTCGTATCGCATCCGGCCGACCACAATCCCGATCACCAGGCGTTGTATCTGTTCATGCAGATCGCCCTCTGGGGGCTGACCGACGGCGCGCGCCCGAGGGTACACCCCTTTCTGGTCCATTACCCGCGCTGGCCGCGGCCGCGTGGGCTCGTCGCAGGCCGGGCCATCGTTCCGCCCGATCAGCTTGGCGCCAGGTGTGACTGGCACATGCTGCGACTCGGCGCGGACGAGCTCATCCGCAAAGTGACAGCCTTGCAGGCGCACAAGACGCAGTACAGCTACTGCGGCCAGTACCTGGATTCATTTGTGGGGACGAATGAGCTGTACGGCGACTTCCACCCAGCCCGGCTCGCCAGGGGGAGCGGCGCGAGGCTATCGCTGGGCTCCGAGACTGGGGCGCCCGCTGTGGAACCGGCGGATGAGCTGGAAGACGATGAGCGCGCTCGGTTCGTTGGGGTGGAGTCGCACACGGTGCGGTTGTCCGCGGACACACTGGAGCTGAGCATCGGCCTGTCGCAGCCGCTGGGGCGCGAGGTGACCGCCAGCTTCTATGTCTTTGGCTACCGCGCCGACCGGCCCTTTGCCGAGATGCCCAAGCTGCACATTGAAGTCGGCGAGGTACACCACCGCGTCACCGACCAGGGGCGGGCGCTGCCCGTAGAGGACGCCGAACTACGGCGCGAGGCGCGCACCATCGTCGTGCGGGTCCCGCTGGAGGCGCTTGGGCAGCCCCACCGGGTGTTGCTGAGCGCCACCACGCGCTTGGGCGAGCTGCCTCTGAGCGCACAACCCTGGCGCGTCCTTGAGATCGCTGACTGATTGGGCCCCGATCCAACTATGCTCGCGGGGGCATCTACGATTTCAGCCCAATCTGAGCCCGTAACAGCGGTTCTCGACGTAGCCCTCTGCCACCTGCGCCCACAGCCGGGTCGCGCGCGCATCAAGCAGCTCGAAGCCGAGGCGGGTGTAGAGGGCCACGGCTGCCGTGTTCAGGCTTGTGGTGCGCAGGTGCACGCCAGGGACGGCGAGAGCGCGTAGCTGGCGCAGATAGGCCTCCATCAGCCCGCGGCCGGCACCCTGGCCTCGCCACCGCGCATCGAGGTTGATGTGGAGATGGGCCGGATACGCCGCCAGGTCGACCGCAGGAAACTCGCGGCGCAGGGCCGCCGCGACCTCGGCGCAGGCGTGACGCACGGTGCGTCGCCCCACCCGGTATCTCCCACGGAGCAGGTTTACCGCCGCCGCTGGCGCTATCCTCCGGGCGATGCAACGATCGCGCCGGCGGGTGTCGGCACAGCCCACCAGGAAACCCGTAACCTCGGCAGCCGCCACAGCCACCCAGGCGTGCTCGGGCTCATAGTCGACATAGTAGCGATAGACGGCGTCGCAAAACAGGCGGCGATCGTCCAGAAACACCTCGACCGGCGCGCCAAACGCGGCCGTATCAGCGGCAATCCGCAAAACGGCCGCGCGGTCGGCCTGCTCGTATGGGCGTATCGTTAGCTCGCTCGTCGCAGTTCCCAATGGCCCCGATCGTCCCCTTTCCATGTTAATGGCGGGAAGGTAGCATGACCGTCAACGAGGCGGTAGGCGTTTGGCCCAGCCGCCGACGATGGGCAGCGGCGAGGTGCGGGCGCGCAACGCGTTGGACATCCCAAGCGCCCAGAGCACCACGGCAAAGACGTAGGCCGCGATGACGACGCTGAAGGCAGCCATGGTGATGCCAAACAGGAGAGGGCCCCACACACTCAGCCAGACGAGCACTCCCCAGGCCGCGGTCACGCCGATGAGGAACAGCAGCAGGGCCAGAGACTGCTTCATGTGATAGACAGCAAACCGGTCGCGCCGCCCGAACAGCAGCACGATCAGGCAGCCCACAGGGCTGAGCAAATAGGCCAGAAAAGCGAGGATGCGTTGGGATCTGCTCACGGTTATGCTCCGACGCCGCGCAGCGTCAATTCTTTGGCACGGTGACAACTTACGAAATGCCCTTGCAACACCTCGGTTAACTCAGGCGCAACCTGCCGGCATACATCCTTGGCGTAGTGACAGCGGGGATTGAAGATGCAGCCTGGCGGCGGGTCGGCCGGGCTCGGCACTTCCCCTTCCAGGGCAATACGCTCGTATTTGATATCCGGATCCGCCGGCGGAACGGCGGAGAGCAGCGCTTCAGTATATGGATGAAGGGGATGGCGCAGCAACTCGTCGGTGCCGGCCATTTCGACGATCTTGCCGACGTACATCACAGCGATGCGGTCGGAAACGTGCTCTACTACCGACAGATCGTGCGCGATGAAGAGCAGCGTCAGGCCAAGCTGGTCTTTCAGACGCTGGAGCAGGTTGAGCACTTGGGCCTGGATGGACACGTCCAGGGCGGAAACGGGCTCGTCGGCGATGATCAGGCGCGGGCTGAGCGAAAGCGTGCGGGCCAGGCCGATACGCTGTCGCTGACCGCCGGAGAACTCGTGCGGGTAGCGGTTCATGTAGTTCGGGTCGAGACCGACCTCTTTCATCAGCTTGCCAACCCGATCATCCAGGTCCTGCCCCTTGGCGATGCGGTGAATGACCAGTGGCTCGCCGATGATGTCTTTGACGGTGAAGCGCGGGTTCAGCGAGCTAAATGGGTCCTGGAAGATCATGCGCATCTCGCGGCGCAGCGGCTTCACCTCTTTTAAGCTGAGGCGCGCGACGTCGACGCGCTCGCCGTCCGCCTTGCGGTACCAGACCTCACCGCTGGTCGGCTCGTAGAGCCGCAAGATCGAGCGGCCCGTCGTCGTCTTGCCACAGCCGCTTTCACCCACCAGGCCCAGCACCTCGCCCTCGCGGATGAAGAAGCTGACGCCGTCGACTGCCTTGACGTGGCCGACCGTCCGTTGCAGAAACCCGCGCGTGATCGGGAAGTATTGCTTGAGGCCCTTGACCTCAAGGATGATGTCATCGCCGACGTTATCGCTGATGTTTTCTTGGTTAGCGCCCATGCCTTTGCGTCACCTCTCGAGCCCTGTGCTGGCGATCTGTAGCGCCACGCTGTCGAATGCCATAAGGAGATCCGCGTCGGTCCAGCCCTTCTGTGCCATCAGTTTCTGAGGCGCGCGGCGGTAGAGCAAGCGGGCCTGGATGCTGGCCGTCCCGTCACCGGCCGGAAGCGCAAACGTATAGCGGCTGCGATCGGCGGCGAAGGGCGCCAAACGGGTGTCCGCGACGATCGTCACCGGGCGCCAATAAGCGGCAGCCGGCTCTTCGCCCGTCCAATCATCGCGCAGTATCTTGGCGTAGGTCCGGCCTGACAGGCCGGCGAGATCCCCCGCCCATGCGGGCAGGACCGGGCCGCCGGTCAGAGCCAGCGGACGTCCTACCGCGTCAACGGCCTGCACGACGAGGATCATCGCGCGCAGCGGCGCGTCACTGGGCACGTCATGGCCCGTCTTATCGTTCGTGACGCTGACGTCCACCACCACCTGCCCGCCTTCGAGCCGGGCCGTAGTCGTCATCGTGACCGCATTCTGCATCAGCCGGGCGTCGGACACGCCGAGCATACGATGATCGTGGATCTGGTTGGGGTCGCGCTGCACGCCGCCTTGCGCCGGGAAGACGATGTAGTCGTAGTTCACCGGCGGCATGTGACAGTCCTGGCAGGTCTGGCCGGTCTTCGGGTCACTGTACGGGCTATTCAGCCATTCACCGTAGGAATTGTAGATCACGGTCCCATTGGCGACGCTGCCGACGCCGACCACGCCCCCGAACACCCCGTAATGGCAGGGAGCGCAGAAGGCGCTCTCCTTCTGGAGCGGAAGGTAGGTATCGCGCCGGGGGATGTCGTCAAATGTGCCGAAAAAGAGCTGCTCTCCCTCAGTGGGGCGGTAGAGACGATAGCCCAGGATGCCCGGCATGTCGGGGAGAGGCAGTTTGGTTTTCGGATCCAGGTAGACGTCGCCGATCTTGTGGCAGAAGTCGCAGGTGATGCCTTCGGCCGCGTTGCCCGTGAGACGCAGCGGGCTTGGGCCGGGCGGCACGACTCCGTTTGAGAAGCCGGCGGTGACGTCGGTATGGCAACCCGACCAGCCACAGTTGGAGGTGTTCGGGATCTTCGAGGCCAGGGGCGTGTGACAGGCGGCGCAGTTACCGGCCCGGCCCGGAAAATCAAGCTGCCAGCCGGGGCCGTAATAAGGCTGCTCAGGGTCGGGCGGCAGGGGCACTCCCGCAGCATTGAACTTCGTCTGCTGGCCGCGCTGCCCGTTCACGTCGGTCCCGCTATACATGCTGAGGAACCGGGGGTTGACGGCGGACTGGCTGTGCGCGTCGACCTGCCACTCCACATGTTGCGGATGGCAGATGCCGCAACTGGCGGACCCCTGCACTCCATTGAAGGAAAACCAGTCGTACTGTGAGTTATCTCCCGTATAGTGCCGTTTCATGGTGATGCTGACCGGCGCCCCGGCGCTGATCTCCGGCCCAGCCGGCTTGAGAGCCGCCCAGCCGACGTAGTAGCCCGTGATCCAGGCCGTGACGGTGATCGGCGCCCGGGAGTCCACGTTACGCAAGGTGAACAGGCCGTTCGCGCTGGTGGTGGTTTTGTTCTCGGTCGCCTCGACGCGCACGAGCGCGCCGGCCACCGGGCCTGCCTGATCGCGCACGTGGCCCGACAGAGTCACCGTCTGTGCAGGCGCGCCGGGCGGGGGAGCCGCGGCGGCTTGCGCGCCGGCCTGATCCTGGCTGAAGGCCAGCGCCAGCGCGACCAGGAAGACGACGAGCAGCGAACCGCAAATTACGATGCCGCGCATGACTCTCAAGATGACATCTCCACGTTTCCGATTTCCCGTCCTTGGTCTCGCATTACATGATCGCGTAGGGGTCGGCCGCGTCTCGCAGGCCATCGCCCAGGAAGTTGAAGCCGAGCACGGCCATGATGATGAAGAGAACCGGGCTCATGATCCAGGGATACTGGCCCAGCGTCTGCACGTTCTGGGCATTGCGCATAAG
>JADGQF010000291.1 GCA_017882045.1 Anaerolineales bacterium | reverse complement strand
GATGGACTGGACAACTCGCCCGCGGTATTTAGTGTACGACAAGTGGAGCATCGCTTAGTTCACAGGACAAAACAGTTCGCCCAAGCTTGAAAGGGCATCGGACGATCGATACGACCGCGCCGACGGAACCACAAGTTGCGGTAGCGCCCTGGCGAACGATCCTTGGCACAATCTGAGGCTCTCCCGCAGTCGTCGTAATACAACTAACTATCGTTGGCGTGAAGACGATACCAATATTTGGCTTGCTCTTGCAGGGGGCCGCACTGCAGACACTCAGGAACGATTCTGTGGCGTTGGAGAGCTTTGAGCATTCTGTGATGAGTAATCTTAGTGCCAGGCCATCCCCCACCACACAGATGGTTACATGCGGCGCCACCGTTAGCGACGGGGCAGCCGAGGGTCTGATCGAGAGCATCAATGACCGGAATGGGATCAACAGGTTTCACAACAGCCATTTTTGTCCTTCTTTTAATGGATGCGCCGGCTGCTTCGTAAATACAACATCGCGGCGAGGCAGCACACCGTCTGTCCTGGTCAGCTCTGGCTGACCGGGGCGGATATGATTTCTCTGTAGGCAGCTACTGTTATCAAGCTCAACTTTGAGTTGGTATTGGAGTTGGCGCAAGGGCGCCTAAGGAGTTCCGCGGCGCCCAGGAGGGGCGCGATCCAGTACAGGTCAAGGGGTGGCCTCTGAGGGAGGAGGCGCGTACCGCGGCTGAGGAACGACCCGGATGATAGCCGATGTTGTGAAGGATGTCGAGTCTTGACCTTGTATTTTTGATTTTGCAGGCTGAGGAGATGCAGCGCGATCCATGACGCGCGAACATCTAATGCGTTAACCGTTCGTTAACCACGTCGCCGCACTTTCGCGATACGATGCCTCACGAAGGAGCGCCGTATTATGAGGTATTGGAGATCGAGAGCGTTTGCCGTATTGTTGGCCGTGTCCCTTCTGTGTCAGTGGGCGTTGCAGACCCCGGCTACGGCCTGGGGCGCCGGGGGCCAGCCGGGCCTGTCATCCGAATCCCAGCCGGCACCGGATCCCGGGCAGATGGGCCCCACCTTCCCTCGATATCTGGATTTTCTGAGTGCAGCCGGCGGGCGCCCGCCGACCGTTTCTCCGGCCGTTCTGCCGCCCGCCCGTTCGCCCGCCGACCCGTCGCCGCAGTACGTCACCGTGCCGGGCGATTTCCCGGCGATATCGGTCACCTCACTTGCCAGTGGCACAGCCGATGGCGACATATTCGCCGGTATCTTTGCCTGGGATAAGTCGACGCCCATATCCTACCTGGTCATCCTCGACAACCAGGGCCAGCCGGTCTATTACCAGAAAATGCCCAATTACGCGCATGATTTCACCGTCCTGCCGAACGGAAACCTGGCCTACTACGATTGGAACCGCTCGGCGTTCATCATCATGGATAGCTCGTACCGGGAGATCGACATGATCAAGCCGGCGCAGGGTTATCAAGCCAACGAGCACGAGCTGCAACTGCTGCCGAATGGGCACTATCTCTGGCTGGTCGACGAGACACGAATCGTGGACATGAGCAAGCTGGTGGCAAACGGGAATCCACGGGCCAGCGTGACCGGACAGGTTATCCAGGAGTTGGATCAGAACAAGCACGTGGTGTTTGAGTGGCACACCCTGGACTACATTCCCGTCACCGACAGCGATCAGGACCTGACCGCCGGCCAGATCGATTACACCCACTCTAACGCAGTGCAGCAGGACACGGATGGCAACCTGCTGCTATCGAGCCGCCACCTCGACGAGATCATCAAGATCAACCGCCAGACCGGTGCAATCATGTGGCGGCTTGGCGGCAAGGAGAACCAGTTCGTGTTCTTGCTTGCCCCTGGCGTCAGTGGTCCGGCCGAGTTTTACAAACAGCATGACGTCCGCAGGTTGCCCGACGGGCATATCTCCATCTTCGACAATCACAACGATCACCAGCCTCAGGTGTCGAGAGCGCTCGAATACGTCGTGGACGAGACTGCGAAGACTGCTACCCTGGTCTGGGCGTACAACGCCACGGCGGCCGATTTCGCCCTGGCGATGGGCAACTTGCAGCGCTTGCCCAACGGCAACGCGTTCATTGACTGGGGCAGCAACCTGTACCCGAATATCACGGAGCTGAAGCCCGACGGCACCAAAGCCCTGGAGATCGACTTTGGCAAGTCCTACGTCTCCTATCGGGCATTCCGTTTCCCCTGGCACGGCTACCCCACCTGGCCCCCCGCGCTCGTGCTGCGGCCGGCGAACAACGCCCTGGAGCTTACCTTCAGCTGGAACGGGGCGACCGAGGTTTCGTCGTACCAGGTCTACGGCGGCAATTCGCCGTCGTCGCTGGCGCTGCTTGGCGTCCGGCCCAAGACCGGCTTTGAGACGACGACCATGCTGCAGGGAGCGCAGGCGGCCTTCTGTTTCTATCGCATCGTGCCTGTCGATCTTCAGGGGAAGCCCATGGGTACCTCGGCGGAGGCGCGCAACGGCGCCGCAGGCGGTCAGGGCTGCTCCTAAACTGATCGCAAGGTGAAAATGCAGAGCGAGCCGGGCTCATGGCGGTTTTCGGCGTGCTGGCGCTCGTCAGCCTGGCCAGTCGACGGGGCCTCGCCCAACTGTCTGATCAGGCCGGCAGACCGTTGACGCCAGTGAAGTCGGTCACAGGGCGGAGTGTCGGAGCGGCGCTGCTCAGTTTGCTCGCCATCGCGCTCGCCGTAGGGTTGCTTATCCAGTTGACACCTGTCCCTCACACCAATCCACCTGTGCAGACGCCGCTGCAATGGGACTCGCCGCAGACCCAACAGCTGGCGACCGCCGCGTGCATGAATTGTCACAGCAACCAAACACGCTGGCCTTGGTATACCTACGTGGCTCCAGCTTCCTGGCTCATTGTAAGCCACGTGAACAGTGGCCGCGACGAAGTCAGTTTCTCGGACCTGAACAGTATGCCGACATTTCAGAAGTCTTCGCTGCCCAATAAGCTTGCGGATGATATTCGCACTGGCCAGATGCCACCGACGGACTATATGCTCATCCACCCAGATACGCAGCTCACCGCTTCGCAGCGTGAGCAGTTGATTCAAGGACTGCAGGCCACACTGGCTAAGACGCTGGCGACCACGAATCAGCTAACGAGCACCGCTGGCCCGGTAGCGAGGCAGCCACAGCTTAAAAAGACGCCGGCATGTTAACGTTATGTTGCCGGCATGTTAATGTTATGTTATGGGGAAGCACACAGGAATTTCCACCACATCATGAGACGACCAGGCTCCCAAAATGGAGACTATCACTGCAAGAAAGGGGGGGGTGCCAGTTTCTTGACGGGCATCATACAGTTACATGAAGAATCGCAACAGACAAAACAGGTTCGTCCGAGCCAGCAAGAAATTCTTACTTTCCGCATTTGTCGTAATCTCCTTTGCCGGCTACGCCCTGGAGAACCACACGACCGCCGCGGGGCGCGTCACCCAGGTCGCCGGCGGGGCTATTCCAACGCCAAGCGGAGCGGCTATGACGGCTGCCGGAACTCCCACCGACGCGGCCACAGCTTCAGCTGCGGCCGCGCCAACGGCCGGGGTGGCCGCGACCGGCACCCCTTCTTCGGCTGCGGCCGCGCCAACGGCCGAAGTGACCGCGACCAGCGCGGCTACTTCGACCCCGAGCAGCGGCTATAAGGACGGCACCTACACCGGTCCTGTGCTCGATGTCAACTGGGGCTATGTTCAGGTCCAGGCGACGATCCAGAGCGGCCAGATCAGCAATGTCCAGTTCCTGCAATTCCCCAGTGATCGCAGGACTTCGCAGCGCATCAACTCGATCGCCAACCCGGAACTCGAGCAGGAGGCTATCCAGGCTCAGTCCGCTAATGTGGATATCATCACCGGCGCAACGCTGACCAGCGAAGGCTTCCAGCAGTCGCTCCAGGCCGCGCTGAACCAGGCCAAAGGCTAGCCGTAATGCCTGACCTGGTCTCGGAGACCCGCCTGATGTGGGATATGCCGATCACGCTGGCGATCGTCGAGCCCGCCTCATCCCCCGGCCCCCTCTACCCGTGGCAGCGAGGGGGAGAAAAAGAGAATTCTGGTCGTATGCGACGGTCAGAGCCGCCGGAAACGACCATCAGCGGGGTGAGGTTGATTTCGCGCGTATTTGCCTATTTCGAATACATCGACGACAAATTCTCCACCTACAAGCCCAACTCAGAGATTTCCCTGATCAACCAGGGCGCGCTGACCATCGGCGAGGCCAGCCTGGACATGCGCACCGTGTTTGCCCTGGCTGAGAAGATGCGCCTGGAAACGAACGGCTACTTCAATATCGCCCAGGACGGCAAGATCGACCCCTCGGGGCTGGTCAAGGGCTGGGCGCTCTCCAACGCGGCGGACATGCTGCGTGACGCCGGCTGCGAGAATTTTTACGTCGAGGCCGGCGGCGATTTCCAGGCCGCCGGCGTTAACGCCGAGGCCCGGCCCTGGCGCGCCGGCATCCGCAGCCCATTCAATATGGGCCAAATCGTCAAAGTCCTGGCCGTCAGCAACCGGGGCGTGGCGACCTCCGGGACGTACATCCGCGGGCAGCATATCTACAATCCCGTCACCGGCGGCCTGCCCGACCCGGAGATTCTCTCGATCACCGTCATCGGCCCGGATGTGTCCGAAGCTGACTGCTACGCGACCGCCGCGTTCGCCATGGGCCGCACAGGTATTGGATTTATTGAATCATTGGAAGGATTTGAGGGTTATATGATCGACAGTAGCCAACTAGCCACCTTCACCAGTGGCTTTGAAGGGTACGTAGACTATGAGAAGGATTGATAATCTGCTCAACCGGGTGACCATGTACCGCCTGGTGTTGTATTATTTGATCGCGCTGATCGGCATCGCGGTGGTGTTCAGCTTCGCGCACGTGCTGGCTTACGACCCGTACGCCATGCTCTTTTCCACCGCCTTTATCCTGGCCGTGTGCTCGGTCACAAACTTCGCCTTTTCGCGCGTGAACGAGGTGCCTGCCAACGTCGAATCCAGCGCCATCTCCGGCCTCATCCTCGCGCTGATCATCTCGCCCATCAGGGGGTACGGCGACCTGTGGTTCCTGTTCTGGGCTTCCGTGCTATGCATGGCTTCGAAGTACATCCTCAACATCCGCGGCAAGCACCTCTTCAATCCGGCCGCCCTTGGCGTGGCGTTGACCTACCTCATCATCAACCAGGCCGCCTCCTGGTGGATCGGCAACCCGACCATGCTGCCGTTTGTCCTGGTGGGCGGGCTGCTGATGACGCGCAAGATCCGCCGCTTCAAGCTCGTCTGGAGCTTTATGGCCGCAGCGGTGGTCGTCACCTGCCTGGGCGCGCTGTTTGGCGGCCAGGCGCTCAGCCAGGCGCTGGGCGTCCTGTTCCTCTACTCGCCGTTCTTCTTCTTTGCCTTTGTCATGCTGACCGAGCCGCTGACCACCCCGCCGACCAACGACCCGCGC
>JADGQF010000290.1 GCA_017882045.1 Anaerolineales bacterium | reverse complement strand
TTGCCGCCCGACGTGCGCCGCCTGTGCTATAATACATCCCCGCCGGCCAAGCGCCCATCCGCGCCCAACGAGGAAAGTCAATGTCAGATCACCGTTTCTACCATGTCTCGCCTGCCGGCAAGCTGGTCAGGGTCGGCACGCCCGAGGAGGGTTTGGCGGCTGCGGCGCAGAGAAAGGGCTTTCTCTGGCTGGATTACTGCCAGCCCAGCCAGGACGAGCTGTCGGCCCCCATCATCCCGATTAACAGGATAGCCGCCTGCTCAGCCGCATTGAGTGTGTTGCGGAGCGCGACATCGAGAGCGCCCGGCAGGGACCGGCCTTCCTCATGCACGTCATCCTTGACCACATGGTCGACCAAGTGTCAATAGCCGCACGCTAATGTACCAGGGATGTGCGGCCAATATGTACCGAAAAAACGGGCGCACTCACTGCGAAACGTTAAGGTTAGGATCGAGTGACGATAGGCACCTCCTGTCCTCGATGGACGCATGTTTGATCATCGAAAACGAGCCCACCCGGATGGCTCGAAGGCCACCGTAGCCGGCATCGCTGGCATGTCGGAGTATTCCATAATGACCGGGCCGGAGCATTGGCGCATCGCTTACCCGGCCTTCATCGTCGCGATGGTCCTGCTCGGCATCACCAGCTATTTTCTGCTGCGCCGGCTGGATGGGCGAGGCTCCGCCCCGGGCGGCAAAAGTTCCTGACCGGCGACGGTCGAAGTCTTTCCTGCAAAATGCTTGCATCTGCGCCCTATCTATGGTATGTTTATCTTGCACTTGCGCCAGCCAGTGTGAGTCCAACGCGCACAACCAGGAGGACAGCATGGCAACCTCAGTCAGCACGATCAAGGGCGTCACGCCGGACCTTGCGGCAAAGTTGAAGGAACAGGGCATCAGCAATACCGACCAGTTGCTCGAGGGCAGCAAAACCGCCGGCGCGCGGCGCGATCTGGCCAGTAAGCTCGGCATTGAAAGCGGCGTTCTACTGGAGCTCGTCAATCGCGCCGACCTCGCCCGCATCAAGGGCATCGGTGACGCCTATGCCAATCTGCTCGAGGACGCCGGCGTCGACTCGGTCAAGGAACTGGCCCACCGCGTGCCGGCCAACCTGCATGAACGGCTTGTGCAGCTCAACACTGAAAAGAAGATCGTCCCTCGCCCGCCCAGCCTCGACCAGGTGACCACCTGGATCACCGAGGCTAAGGCGCTCGGCCAAACCGTCCAATAGTAAGCCCCACTCACTTACCGTCTGCCTGAAGACAGCGGGTTTCGAGCCGTGCCGGCCCGAAACCCGCTGTCTTTGTCCTGTGAAACTTGACACCCCTTTCGTTCTACAGTAAAATGAAAGTAATCGAAGGGAAGTCAACATGATCCCAGACCTCTTCCTCGAAGAACGGCGCCAGGAGATCCTCCGGCGCATCCAACAACGCGGACGGGCCTCGGTGTCCGAGCTGAGCCAGGAGTTCGGCGTCTCGGAGCAGACCGTGCGCGGCGACCTGCAGGCGCTGGCCGAGCTCAGCCTGATCGTGCGCACGCACGGCGGCGCGGTGCCGGCGGTCGCGGTGCCGGTCGTCCCTTCCCTGTCCTTGCGCCGCCGCCAGCAGGTGGCCGAAAAAGCCCGCATCGGCGCGGCCGGCGCGGCTCTCATCGCCAACGGCGACGCGGTTTTCCTCGACAGCAGCAGTACCACCCTGGCCATTGCGCAAGGCCTCAAGAACCATCGCGACGTCACCCTTATCACCAATAGCCTGGCTATTGCCGAGGAAACCCTCGATACTCCCGGCTTGACCCTCGTCATGCCCGGCGGCACCATGCGCCGCGAGACGGCCTCGCTGGTCGGCAGCGACGGCCTCGGCCTGCTCCGCCAGTACAACATCCGTTTGGGCTTCTTCGGCGCACACGGCATCACCCTCGAGGACGGCCTGACAGACGTCAGCGCCGCCGAGGCCGAGACGAAGCGCCCGCTCGTGCGCATGTGCCGCCAGGTCATCGCCGTTCTCGACGCCAGTAAATGGGGCCGCGTCGGCCTGGCCTCCTTCGCCGATCTCAAAGACGTCCAGACTATCATCACCGACCGCCATGCGCCCGAGAGCATGCTACAACAAGTACGCGCCCTCGGCGTAAACATAACAATCGTCTGACCAACCAAAGGAGTCTCTCAAACCATGCAAGCCATTTCCCCTTTGAACGCCGAAGCCGAGCGCGTCTCGGCCCTGATCGAGGAGCAGGCGCTGACCAAAGAACAGGTCGTCGGCTACCTGCGCCAGATCATGGAAATTCGTGCCTTGGAAAACAACATCTCCAAGCTGCTCACTAGCGCCGTGCTCAAGGGCGCCTCGCACCTCTACGCCGGCCAGGAAGCGACCGCCGTCGGGGCCGTCGCCGCGTTGCGGCCGGATGACCTGATCACCAGCACCCACCGCGGGCACGGGCACGCCCATGCTCATGGCGACAGCGTCGCCTTGACCCCTGAGGCCAAGCAGGAACACTTCAACAAGATGATGGCCGAGGTGCTGGGCAAAGAGGGCGGCTACTGCAAGGGCAAGGGCGGCTCAATGCACATCGCCGACGTCGAGCATGGCAACCTGGGCGCAACGGGCATCGTCGGCGGCAACATCCCGGTGGCAGTCGGGGCGGCCCTGGCGCAAAAGATGCAGGGGACCGACCGGGTGGTGTTGTGCTTCTTCGGCGATGGCGCCTCCAACACCGGCAACTTCCACGAATCTCTGAACATGGCCAGCCTCTGGGATCTCCCGGTCGTGTTCGTGGTCGAGAACAACCTGTACGCCATGTCTGTCCCCTGGAACAAGGCCAGCCATCTCCCTGACGTGGCCCAGCGCGCCTGCGCCTACGGCATCGAGGGTGTGGTTGTGGACGGTATGGACGCGCTGGCCGTGCGCGAGCAAGTGTCGAAGGCCGTGGCCAAAGCGCGCGCCGGTGGCGGCCCGACGATCGTCGAGTGCAAGTGCTACCGCTGGTTCGGCCACTCGCATTCCGACCCCAAGGCCTATCGCACCAAGGACGAGGAGAACCAGTGGCGCGAGCACGACCCGATCAAGGTCATGCGCGAAGAGCTGATGGCCATGCAGTGGCTGAGCGAGTCCGAGTTTGACGACATGGACAAGGCGGTGAAGGGCAAGCTGGACAAGGCCATGGAGTTCGCCACCGCCTCACCGCAGCCTGAGCCGGCCGAAACCTACACCGACGTGTTTGCGCCGATGAAGACCACCCCGGCCGACGTGGAAGCCGAGCGCAAGCTGCGCGAGAAGGTGCGTGCCGACGCGAGCCCGCGCATCATCACCTACGCGGCCGCGCTGGTCGAAGCCGCGCGTGAAGAAATGCTGCGCGACCCCAGGGTCTTCATCATGGGCGAGGACGTGGGCCTGTACGGCGGCGCCTACGGCGCCACGCGCGGCCTGTTCAAGGAGTTCGGCGAGTGGCGCGTCCTCGACACGCCCATCTCTGAGGCCACCATCGCGGGGGCAGCGGTCGGCGCGGCCATGGCCGGGCTGCGGCCCATCGCCGAGATCATGTACGTCGACTTCACCCCGCTCTCGATGGATCAACTGGCCAACCAGGGCGCCAAGAACCGCTACATGTTCGGCGGCAAGACCAGCGTGCCGATGGTGCTGCGCACCGAGGGCGGCGCCGGACGGGCCATTGCGGCGCACCATTCGCAGAGCCTCGAATCACTCTGGACGCACTTCCCGGGCATCTACGTCGTCATGCCCTCCACCCCCTACGACGCCAAGGGCCTGCTCAAAGCGGCCATTCGTGACGACAACCCGGTGATGTTCATCGAGCACAAGATGCTCTACAGCGTCAAAGGCCCGGTCCCCGAGGAAGAGTACATCATTCCCTTGGGTGTGGCGGACATCAAGCGCCCCGGCAAGGACCTGACCATCGTCACCTACTCGCGCATGGTGCACCGTGCGCTCGAAGCCGCCGAAGTGCTGGCCAAGGAAGGCATCGATGTCGAGATCATCGACCTGCGCACCCTCAAGCCGCTGGATCTCGACACGATCGTCACCTCCATCAAGAAGACCGGCCGCTTCGTGGGCCTGACCGAAGCCTACGAGAACACGAGCTTCATCAACGAAGTCATGGCGCAGATCAACGAAGTCGCCTTCGACTGGCTGGACGCGCCGATGGTGCGCGTCGCCGCCGCCAATGTGCCGATCCCGCGTGCCGAAACCCTGGAAGACGAAGCGATCCCCAATGTCAAGCGCGTGGTCGCCGCGTGCAGGAAGGTGATGAGCTGATGGCCGAAGAAGTATTCATCCCCAAGGCAGGGCAGACGGTCGAGGAAGTCACCCTGGTCCGCTGGCTCGTCGAGGATGGCGCCCAGGTCACGGAAGGCCAGGAGTTGCTGGAGATCGAGACTGACAAGACCAACTTCATGGTCGAGGCCCCGCTAAAGGGCACCGTCCATATCGGCCCCTTCCAGCCGGGCCAGGTCATCCCGGTCCTGGTGGTGGTCGCCACCATCGGCCGCCCGGACGAGAAATTCCCCGCCGCCGCCGAGCCGCCCGCTCCTACCCAGGTAGTCGCGGCTTCCACCGCTCCGGATGCTGCGCCCTCCGCCGCCGCAGCCGCGACTTCAGTCGCTCCGGCCGCTCCATCCCCCGCCGAACACGAGGGCCGCCTCTTCGTCTCCCCGCGCGCCCGCCGGCTGGCCGAGGAGAAGGGCGTCGATCTGCGCCGCATCACGCCGACCGGCGCGGAGGGCCAGCGCGTGGTCGAAAAGGACGTGCTCGCCTACCTGGCCCAGATGCCTCGGCCGCAGGCCCGGGCGACACCCCTGGCCCAGAAGATAGCCGCCGAGGCCGGCATCGACCTGCGCGAGCTCAAGGGCACCGGCGGCGGCGGCCGCGTCACCCGTGAGGACGTCACCCGCGCCCTCACCCCCGCCGCCCCGACTCCCGCCGCTCCGGCTCCGGCCCTCGCCGCCCCGGCCCCGGCCGCTCCGGCCGCGCCCGAGTTCGTCCCGCTCGCCGAATCCATCCCCGACGTGCTCAAGCGCGTCCCGCTCACCGGCGTCCGCAAGATCATCGCCGAGCGGATGGGCAAGAGCGTCCATACCACCGCCCGCGTCACCCTGGTCATGGAGATGGACGCGACCGAGTTCGTGGCCATGCGCGAGCGGCTCAAGGCCAGGGTCGCCGAGTCCTGGGGCTTCACACCCGGTTACAATGACCTGCTGGCCAAGGTCGTCGCCCAGGCGCTGCGCCAGTACCCCTACATGAACGCCCGCCTGACCGAGGACGCCATCGAGCACGTCGGGCACGTGAACATGGGCATGGCGGTCGACACCGAGCGCGGCCTGCTCGTGCCCGTCATCCGGGATGCCGACCGCAAGAGCCTGCGCCAGTTCGGCTCAGACTTTCGCCAGATGGTCGAGCGCGCCCGCGTGGGCCGTTCTCTCCCGCATGACGTGGCCGGCGGCACCTTCACGATCACCAACCTGGGCATGTACGA
>JADGQF010000289.1 GCA_017882045.1 Anaerolineales bacterium | reverse complement strand
ATGAAGTTGCGCATGGGCTTAATAGGTCTATATGATAGACATATTCAAGCAAAAAAGAACCGGAAATCAAAGGGGGTAACGATTTGGTCCTGCACCCGGCTTAGAGGATGCCGGCGACCGGATTGGGTCTCAGCGAGACTTCGGTCGAGGCCAGGCCGCATGAATGTGGCCGCCATGCCCAGCGTGTCCGGGTCCCAGGACCTCCGTCGCACCGAGGGACTTGCACTTCTTCATGAATGGCCCCACGAGTTTGTTCTTCGTGGAAACGGCTTGCCCATTGATCTTCGTCACGTCCAGGGCCACGCCCGCATAGTGCCGCGACCCCTTGCTGTGAGAACCGCCGGCAATCTCGGAGATTTCGTATTGATAGATCTTCGCTAACTCCAGCATCCCTTGCATCAGCGCCAGGCTGAGTCCGACGTCGCCACAGGGCGCGTTCTCGTAGCAACTGCGCTGCGCCCGCATGAGGAACAGGCTTTCGACCACGTTGTCGCCAGCGGAGGCCGCGTCCTTTACCCCCGAAATATGCCCCGCTGCGAGGGTGACATTGGAGTTAAAGATGATTTGCATCGCCAGCACGGCGCGCTGCACGCTGGACGATGGAGTGTTGGCGGATTTCGGTGGAGCCATGGTAATGGTTGGTTGAAGCTTGTTGCCGAATTATCTCTGTGCCGGGCAGGAATTCCCGGCCAGTCGGATGTCGGGCTCAAACGGTGGAATCGCTGCCATGCGCCGGCATGACAGCACGGGCCGGACGGCGAGGCAAGCGTTTTCGCCTCACCTTTTCACCGAGCGAGTAACGCCCAATGCACTGGGGTTTGAAGTGACTGGGGCTGGCTCTGTCCCGGAGGGACAAACGCTGAAATCCCGCTGGCGTTGGACCGCAACGCCCACGCTCCGCCCGCCACCGCTAACCCATTGCTTGCGCGCTGAGTCTCACGGCGACGTCACGCCGGCCTCGAATTCTGCACGCGAAAGCACCCGCCCTGGCTCACCTCAGCGGAACTGAAAGGCGTACAAGTCGGCGTCGCGGAATTCCACCCGCAACTTCACAGGCTTGCCCGCGAGGGCTGACACATCGCTTTGGCCGCGCCACTTGACCGGTCGGTCGATCTCGTTTGTCGTGTGGATGACATCGCAGTCCGCCAGCCGAAAGCCTTCAATCGCGTCGCCTTTCTCACTAAGCAACTCGCAACGCATCAGGCCGGCGGCGGAGGTGTCCACGTTCAGGACCAACTCGCGACCGGAGAACTTCATCGGCGGCGTGGTGAACTCGCCGCCCGTGTAGGCCGCGCGCGCGGAGATGAACCCGTCGCGGCGCAGCACCAGGCGGCTGATGACATTCGTATCATGCGTCGGGGCCAGGCCCGCCGCGGTCAGCAGGCGGTTGTTCCGCTCGTCGCGTCCCCAGCCGTGCAGTGTATCGCAGCCGAGGTAATACATATACATCTCGCGTCCATCTAGCGACGGCACGAGGCCGGCGAAGAGCCGCGCGTTCTTGCTGTCGAAATCGCCTTTCATGCCCAGGCCGACGAAGGGCCGGCGGGCGAAGCGATTCCAGGTGATGCCGTCCCGGCTCGCGGCAAACCGCGTATCCAGCGGGCCGGCGTTGACGGGACACTCCTTGGGGAACTCGGCGAGCTGCCCCGGCAGGTAGTGGAAATAGGCCTGGGGAAACATGTAGTAGGCGTCTTGCGCCCAGGGATACTTGGTAACCCCGCTCGTGTAGTAGTCCACGGCGATCTTGCCGCCCAACGTGACGTCGAGCGAATCGGGTCCCAGCACGACCGGCGCTTCCTGCACCTCGGCAAAGCCGCCCAGATGGTCCGATTCGCTGCGCGCGACGCTGCGGTTGCGTTGTCCGGGCGCGAACTGGTTGCGGCGCATGTAGGCGACGTACTTGTTGATGCGGTCATCCCAGAAAATGATGTTCTGCGAGTCCAGGTGCTGGCGCTTGTCCGGGCGGGTGAACGTCAGCACCTTCTTGTGGGTCAATCGAAAGTGGATGCCATCCGGCGAGGAGAACACCACCGTGTCCTTCAACTCGTCGGAGATGCGCGTCGCATAGCGGAACTTCTCATCCTCCGGTGCCTTTGGGTCATAGAACACCACGCCCTCCGAACCGCACTTGTCGATCCCGCCGGCGCCCTGCCCGATGACGATGTTGTTGTCCTTGCTCCCCTCGAACTCCGCCAGGCCCAGGTTCGGTTTCTCCCAGCTTATGCCGTCCTTCGAGCGCGCGTAGCACAAACCCGGGTGTGTGGGATACCATATATGGTAAGTCTCGCCAACCTTCAACACGCAACTGTAACAGCCCAGGTCGTTGCGTTCCCAGGGCCGGTCCGGCACCACTGTCCGCTCGCCCGTCTTGCGCGGCGGATGCAGGACCAGCTCGACCTCGCGCGCGCTCGCCAGGAATTGCCGGTCAATGAACACCTGCCGGCGATTGCCAATGTCCAGGATTGCCCCGCGCTTCCCCTGCGCATCCGCCGGCGCTGCGACGACGACCGGCGCAAACAGCAAACCGATCAACAGGCCAATAAAGACGCGCCTCAAGAATGTAGCGCAGGCGTCCCCGCCTGCGAGTTTTGGCGGCGTCCCGCCGCCAAAACCCGAAACCTCACCGGGCGGGACGCCCGGCCAACTCGCAGGCGAGGACGCCTGCGCTACTTTGTCAACGGCTCGCATAATCACTCCGGAAGCTCCAGCAGCCGGATTGGCCCGACGAAGCAGAGCGTGTAGTTGTTCATCGAGAGCTTGCGGTCCTCGATGCGTAACCGCAGCGTCAGGTCCTTGACGCCGTCCGGCACCCGCGTGAGCCGGACCAGAAACCAATCACCGCGTTCCGGCAGGCACCCGATGTCAGCCTCCCAGAGCACCTTGTCCTTCCACACCAACTCAAGGAACCGATAGCCCGCCCAGCGATACTTGCTGAACGTGTTCGAGAAAAGGTCCTTGTTGGTGGCGCTGGCAAAGACGAGCAGCCCCAGCCGGTCGCGGCGGCCCGAAACGGGCACGACCGCATGAAGCTCCCCGTACTCGCCCACGTCGCCCGGCATCCGCCGATCCGTGGCGAAGACCCCGGCCCGGATGCCCTTCTCCTCATGCACCCCAGCCTGCCAGTCGCCCCAGAACCACTCGTTGGGAGAAGGCACGACCGACACCAGCAGCCGGTTGCTCACCTGCCAGCGACCGATGCCCCATTCCAGCGGCGGCGAGCGCAGCCCGTCGAGCATCGTCGAGGTGTCCACGATTTGCCGGCTATACGATCGCACGAGTTCGTCCAGCGTCTTGCGGCGCCCCTCGAGCAACGCCTTCCAGCCCTTCGCATCCAGCGATGCCCGCTTGTGCCACCAATCCACATAGCCCTTGATATGCGGATAGGATGGCAGGCTCCGGCTGATCTGCTCCACTTCCTGCTGCACCCGGCCCCGCAGGCCGGACGTGATTTGATCCACGCCCGCCGTATCGCCCGCATACAGCGCGTCCAAAATCTTGCGTTGTTGCTCCGGCCACCAATCCTCGGGATACGCCAGGCCCGCCGCCGCCCGGTGTGTTTCCAGTTCCTGTCTCATCCGATTGAGGTAGGCGGACTTCAACTCGCGCTCGGTCAGCAGAGTTTGGCTGGGGGCGTTCTTGGCGATCCCGTCCAGCAAAGACATCAGCTCTGCAATCAGCGCGTCGGCCCGCTGCCGGTCGGCGGCGGCGCGCAGTCGCGGGGGACAGAACGGCAGATCATCCGTATTCTTATATGAGTACAGGAACAGGCCGAACAGCTCCTGCAACTGGTCGTCGAATTTCATCGCGGCGGGCACCTGGTCTTCGCCGAACACGATGGAGAAAAGCCGCCGGCGAAGCGCGTTCCAATCGTGCCCGCGCGGATTCCATCCCCACCAATCAATCACCGGCACAATGTAATGCTGCCCATACGAGTTCCCGCCCCAGGGCATGACGGCTTCCAGACAATCCGCCCCGGCGGCGAGCACGCCGTAATCCGGGGCGCTCCAGCCCAGCGACATCGGCGGCACTCCGCTATAGGTTTGAGGCGTGACCGGACGCGGCCAATTGTGCCACCAGCTCGGCCTCACCTTGATGCCGATCGAGCGGGCTTCCTCCAGTGCCTGCGTGGAAGGCACGCCTGTCCAGAACCAGAGGGCCTGCTCCATCCCCGGCACGGCCATGATCTTGCGGTTGAAATCCGTGACGATCCGTTGGTACGAGCCCTTGGGCGGAGTGATCGCGATCAGGGGACCGGTCATCTGCCGCTGACGGCCCAGCTCCAGCACCCGCTTGGTCAGCGTCACGGGGTCCCCGCCGGGGCCCTTGTCATCAAATGACAACCATAGCCCGTCGGCCCCCAGGTCCAACATTTCGCTAAAGGTCCCCATGACCTTTTCATACTCCTCGGCCGGCACGCCGCAGTTAACGGTCGCATACACGATGATGCCGCGCAGATGCGCCTGCTTGACCGCCTCGGCGATCTCCGCCTTGTCGAGCTTCTCGCCCGGCTGGAAGGCATAGATGCCGCTGCGCAAGTCGATGAAGTTGACCCGCGACAGAACATACAGATCCAGCTCGCCCGGCCGAAGGTAGTGGCTAACCTGGGTCTGCGGCCGGCCGCGCCAGGGAATCACCGGGGCATCGCGCACAACTCCACGCACCAGCTTCAAATCCTGGCTCGACCCGCGCAGCATCTGGAACAGCGTATCCTGCCCGTACTCGACCGCCCGCGCGTTGCAGCCGCCAACGACGATCAGCAACCGGTCCCCTTCGCTGATGGGGGCGATGACGTAGCCATCGAACCCAGGCGAGCTTTCGCTCAACTCGATGCCCTGCTTCCGGCACAGCTCGTCGAGCCGCGCGCAGGTTGTGCGCTGGCCGAGGATTACCAGCGTCTTGTGCGCCGCCCGCTCCTCGCCCTCGCGCAGGATCGGCCATTGCTGGCCAAATCGCTTGGACACAGCCTGCTGGAGCAGTTGGGCGGCGTGTTGCTCCGGCGCGGTGGCTTGGCGGCCAATGACAATCGCCACGGTCCCGGACGCAAGGCTGGCCGGCGCTTCAGCCGACCACTTAACCTCCCGCGGCGCCGGGACGAGAACCGGCGCCTCGGCGGCAAGCGCGACTCCTCCCACGACCACGAGCGCGATCGCGCACGCCAGATACCCTCGGACTCCAGACCCCAGCCTGGTTAGCTGTCTCGGATTGAGGGGGCTTTGCTTCTCTGACGAAAGGCACGATACGGAGAATCGGTTCGCGACGAACTGGACCGTCAGCAACAGGCGGCATTTTAAGTCACTCGTTCTATGCATTACTTGAGTTAAGCATCCGCTCGTGGCTTAGACAACTTCTCTCTGCTTGGCAAGGCCGGGCGCACCTGGCGCTGTTGGCTCTTTGGGCGCATCTTGCTGGTACCACCATGCACACGGAGGGCCGACCCTATAGGAGCGCGGCCTTTAGGCTGCAGAACTCCCGAACTTCGAACAGTCTTGA
>JADGQF010000085.1 GCA_017882045.1 Anaerolineales bacterium | reverse complement strand
AGGGGGCGCGCGCGATCGCGTCCCCTCGGTAACGCGCGGAGGTCAGGTAGAGTTGGCGCTGAGCGCGCGTCAGGCCAACATAGAACACCCGCCGTTCCTCGCGCAGTTGGCCCTCATCCTCCAGGGTCGTCCACAGCGGGAGGTGGTCCTCTTCCACGCCGATCAAGATCACCACGGGGAACTCGGTGCCCTTCGCGTTGTGCAGCGTCATCAGGCTGACCTTGTCGCCCTGACGCGCTCCCTGGGCAGTGTTGGCCCCAGTCACCAACGCCTGGTAATCGAGGAAGGCGGCCAGTGAGTGATCGGGGCTGAAACGAACGAAGGTTTCTACCTGGCCCGCGAAGCGTTCCTGTAACGCGGCCCAGGTGCTGTCTTCGGCCGGTAGGGGGATGGCGGCCTGCAAGGCTTCCACACAGGCTTCAAAGGCGGCCGCATCGCCGGTCGAGAACGCGGGCGGTTGGCTCTCGCCCGGGGGCGCGGACTGACCTTCCGGCTCCCGGTCGCGCTCGGCAATCGCGGACAGGTACTCGCGCACGCTGTCCATGCCCTCCGCATCGCCTCCGGGTATTTCCGCGGCAGGGCGGGCAACGGCTCCTGGCTGATCATCCATACCGGCTGCCGGGCCTGTTGTCTGGCGACCGTTGGGCCGCAGGCCGTCGGGTCGCGTGCCGGAGCGCTGCAGCGTGCGCGCGCCGGCCTGCCAGAGGGCCAGGTTCTCGTCGCTCAATTCGACCCCGGCAGCCAGGATGCCGGCTGCCACCAAGGGCAGGTATTCTTGCAGAGAGGCGAGGCCGCGCTGCAACGCGCTTTCGCGCAACAACTGTTGGAACAAAGCGATCGTCTGCGCCACGTCTGCGCCCGCCCGGTGCTCCTGCCGCTCGGCCAGGTGAAAACGAGCCAACAGCGCTTCCAGGCCGAGAGCAGGCGCCGTTGCAGGACCGGCGTTGTACAGGCGGGCCGCCATCTCGAGCGTGTCGACGGCAGGGTTAGGGAAGCCGCGCCCGTAGAGGCGGGCCGTCTCGCGGTCGAGCAAGCGGTTGTCAAAGCGCGTGATGTTGTGGCCCACGACCGTGAAAGGGCCCACGTAACGCAGGAACTCGGGTAACACCGACTCGATGCGCGGCGCGCTGCGCACGTCTTCCGGGTAGATGCCGTGCACGCGGCTGGCCGCCAGCGGGATGCCACGTCCGGGACGGACCAGGGAGTAGAAGGGCGGACCGGCCGGTTGGCCTTGCTCCAGCCGCTGGGCCGCGATCTCAACGATCTCATCGCGCGCCACGTCGACCCCCGTGGTTTCCAGATCATACGCGACCAGCGGTTCGCTCCCCGTCGTCTCGTAGGCTGCGAGCAACTCCTGCGCCAGCCGCCAGGCGAGGGTGCTCAGGCTATAGGACAGTGAGCCGCGTGGCGGATGAAGCACGACGGGAGGCCGCCCCTCGCCCGGGCGAATCTCCAACTGCGGGCCGGGAGCCGGCACCCGCGTGAACTCGACAGCCAATTCCTGGCCCAGGTAGCGGGCAACTGCCCCTCTCAGGATGGTTGCGGCGCAGGCCCCATCGACGGTGGCCGGCAGGAGAAGGCTGACGCTCGAAGGGCTTGAAGGGACGCTCGCTGGCTGCTCCTGCCCGGCCGGTGAAGCGTCCAGCGCGGCCGGCCGATCGTCCGTCCGTGAGTGGCCATCACCGTCCCGCTGACCGGCAGCCCGTGCAGTTGCGGCCGGCGAGCCGCGACCTGAGCGTTCGGTCGTGAGCAGGCGGGGGCTGCCTTCCGCGGGGAGACCTTCCTTAAGCGCGGCAACGGCTTCCGGGTAGGTCAAGAAGGCCGCGGCGTCGTGGAGCATGGCCTGCTCATCAGCCGTAAAAGGGCTGCGCCTGCGCGCCAGAACGTTGAAGACGGAGGAGATGGCGGTTGCCGCATCCTCGTCCGCCCCGGCCACGACCTGCTCGTCGAGCAGGCTTATGAAGTCTTGCAACTGTGCACGCGTCAGCGGGCTTAGCTCCGGGAAGTGAGCGCTGCGGCGGGCCAGTTCGGCCAGCGGCAGCCGGTGCGTAGCGGCAAGGCGATCGAGCTGCAGCATGGTCACTTCGCCGGCCAGGGTCTGCGGAAAATTGAAGGCGCCCAGGAAAGCGCCGGGCGACGTGCTCTCGGCTGAGTGTGCGAGAGCGTGCAGCAGGTAGAGATAACGCACGACCTCACGCACGGCCGGCTCCTGAAAGAAGCTCTCTCTGCGGACACGCTCCAGGGGAATGCCCGCCTGCAACAGGCTGCCTTCCAGCGGGTCGGCCAGTTGGTGGGTGCGATAGAGGATGGCGATGTCACTATAGCGGTAGCCGCGCTCCGCCACCAGCTTACGCACCAACTGTGTAACCCAGGCTTGCTCCTGCTGTCCGGTCGCAAACAGATAGTGGTAGATGGGCGCCTCGGCGTCCGACCCGCTTTCTGAGGCCATCAACTGGTGTGCGGCTGCCGGGAGGTTGTGACGGATCAGGTGTTCGGCTGCGAAGAGGATCGTCTGGCTCGAGCGGTAGTTCCGCTCAAGCTCAATGACGGTCGGGCGGTAGTGGCGGCGGAAATCGGCGATCAGGCCCGGCTGCGCTCCGCGCCAGCCATAAATCGATTGGGCCTCGTCTGCCACAGCCAAGACGTCGTGGCCCTGCGGCGCGAGCAACTTAAGCAGTTCAAACTGTGCGCGGTTGATGTCCTGGTACTCGTCCACGAGGATATGGGGCAGCGCGCGCTGCATGGCCACGCGCACGCCCCGCTCGCGCGCCAGCAACATCACGGCGCGCCCGATCAGGTCGTCAAAGTCCAGCAGGCCGCGCTCTGCCAGCGCCGTCGCGTAAGCTGCGGATAGGCCGGCCAGCTTGGGATCAGCGTTTTCGGCGTCAGTGTGGGCCGGGTTGCTCAGGTTGCGCTTGTGCTGGCTGATGAAATCCAGCACGCGCTGGGGAGGATAGGCTTCCAGGCTCAGATCCTGCCCGCGGGCGACCTGCGCCAGCAACTCGGTTTGCGTGCCCTCATCGGCGACGACGAAGTAGGGATCCAGGCCCGCTGCGGCCGCGTGACGGCGCAGAACGCGCGTGCAAAGCGCGTGGAATGTGTAAACCCAGATATCGCGGGCCGGCGCGCCCAATAATGCTTCGAGGCGCCCGTGCATCTCCTGGGCCGCCCGGTTAGTGAAGGTGACACACAGCATCTGTTGGGGAGCCACATTCTGCGTGGCAACCAGCCAGGCGGCGCGCCGAGTGATGACGTGAGTCTTGCCGCTGCCGGGTCCGGCGAGCACGAGCAGGGGGCCGGGCGGCGCGCTGACTGCCGCCAGTTGTGGGGAATTAAGATCGGCCAGCAGGCTTGCGTGGTCCAAGTGCTCAGTCTCTAGCCTGGTCCTCGCCTTTGTCGCCGGTGTTCCTGCGCAGCGAACGCAACGCTCGCCGCCAGACACGCTGCACGGCGCGCGCTCTATCGGCTGGGATGGTGCGCCTGTCGTAGCGAGCGGCCAGGAAGGCCTCTGTCAACTCCTTAAAGTCTACCTCAGCATCGGGCCATTGGCCTGTAAGATCCTGTCCGAACTCCAGCGGCGTTTTGTAGGGCGGGCGTGCCAGGCCACGCTGCGCGGCGCGCTGGAGAGTGCTGAGATAGAAATAGCGGATCTTGGCGGCGGGCGGCAGGCTGCCCACGTGAATTGGAGGGCCTCCCGGGGCCAGGGGCGAGGGACGACGCAGCCGCAGGCGTTTGCGCAGACCCTCGGTTGCCTTGCGCGCCGAGGCGCTGACGCGTGCCCAGCGGGCGCTCCACCAGAAGCGCAGACGCAGCCAGCGTCCCCCTCTCAAACCTGCCAGCAACCCGTGGGCGTTCAGGTAGGAGAGGAGCAGGTAAGCCAGAACGGCCAGGATGAGGGTCCAGTAAATGGCGCCGCCCAGCCAGGGTGGCAGATGGGTGACGGCCTGTTGCGGAGGCGGCATCTCAAAGCGGGGCAGCGCCTGGGCCGGTTGTTGCTGGTCTGAAGAGCGAAAGAGAAAACGTAACGGCCAGAGGAGCGCGGTGAACAGGAAAAACACAAAGGCCATCACGACTTGGCCGACGCGCACCATGAGGCCGAGAACATACTCCAACGCCGTGGCCAGCGGGCCGGTCCGCCCCAGCGGCAGCAGCGCGGCCACCAGCGCGACCAGGAGGATGATCAGCACGCTGCTGAGGTGCCAGCGCTTGAGCACTCCGGGCATCACCGAGATGCCCTGGTTGTACCAGCGCCCGCGCAGCACTGCCAATCGTCCTTCGCTGAGCAGGATCAGGCCGGAGATGAAATAGCAAAGCAGGGCCACGACAATATCGGGCGGAAGATTTGCCCCGGTAATGGCGAATTTTAACCCGCTCGACCCTTCCAGGGCGAACGAGGTGCGCGAGAGGGCCGCGCAGGCGACCAGCAGACCGCCTCCCCAGCCCCAACGCCACGTGAACTGCGCCACCGTCTCGAGGCGTGACTTTGCGCGTGAAGCGCGTTGGTGGCTGCGGCTCTCGTCCCAACTGTGAGTCTCGTAGGCCGCGAATTCATCTGGCTGGATGGCCAGTTCGAGAAAGTCAGCGGTTATGCCGATAGCCAGTCCCCAGGCGAGGATAAGCAGGACGCCTACCGCCAGGAATTGGGCATCCAGGATGGCCTCGGGATGCACCAACCAGAGCGCGACTTGATCAGTCCCGGGCAGGCCGGTTGAAAAAGTCCAGATGGCAAGCCTGAGGATCAGCAGAATAGTCACCAGTTCGGCCAGGCGGAGCATAAGTCCGCGCCGATCGCGCCATTGGGGACGTCCGCGCTGCAAGGTGCTGTAGACGCCTTCGACTGCCACGAGCAGGGCGAGGGGCAACACATAGCCGAGGCGCCAGGACGTCAATGCGCGCAGCCCGGCCAACGGGCCGGCCACGACGCTGGCCGATAAGAGGCTGATCAGCAGCGGGCGGAAAAGGCTGCGCACCCAGCTATCGTCCAGGAAGTCCTGATAGCGAGTGTTACCGGCCTGGTCAGTAGTGTCTTCCATAGTTCCCACGTTTCAACGCGTGACCTTCCAGCGTTTCAGGTCGCGTTCGTCAGTCATCAGGTGGGCCGGGAAGCCGAGCCGGCGGGCACGTTCGCGCAGAACCCCAAACTGGTATTGGGGCTCAGTTACGATCAGGATCGGGTTGAGACCGGCACGCACCAGGCCGTGCAGCGTACGACAGGTAGCGTCATCGCCGCTTGGGTGGATGACGATCACCGTTGTGCCCCACGCCAGGTCCATCGCGGCCCGCGGCAGCCACTCGGAGAACGGGGAGGTATCCGCCAGCTGGACGCGCGCCAACCACTCCAGCAGCTTCATCAGGTGCACGCGGCCGCCACGCGCCGGGATCACCCATTGCTGGGCTCCTGTTAGCGGGTCGCTCCCGTTGCTGGCCAGGCCAACCGACTGCCGCTGCGTGATCAAATAGTTAGCTAGAGAAGCGGCGATCTCGATGCCCCATTCGCTCGCCTGGTAACTGAGCTGCGTGCCATACTCCGGTTTATTGAGATCCAGGAAGATGACGGTCGTTAATGAGACTGCCGGATCGTACTTCTTGACCTGCAACCTGGCCCCATGCGCGCTGCTCTTCCAATCTATATCATGCAGTGGATCGCCCGGCTGGTAGTCCCTCTTACCGCTGACGCGCGCCGGATCGGCAAAGATCCGCTCCTGGCTTTTCACCGTGCCATACGGAGAGCGGCTCTTGAGATCCACCTTCGCCAGCGGAATCACGCGTGGGTAGACGGTCAGGTGATCGGGCCGAGCGACGCGGCCCTGGGCCTCGGCGAAGCCGAACAAATCGCCGGTGGTCAAGAGCGCAGGGCCCAGGTCATAGAAGCCGCGCTGACGGCCGACGATCTCGTAGTGGAGCGAGGTTTTTTCACGCGGGCGCAACGAAAGCACCTGCCGTAGTGGGCTGCCGGTCGACAGGTTGGAGGAGAGGGTTTCGTCGATACGCAGCCAGGGGATGGGCCACCAGCTCGCGTTTTCGATCTCGATGCTGACAGGCACCGTCTGGCCCAGGAAAGCATGATCCGTGTATATCCGCCTGACATTGAGGTGGGGCAGATTGCGTGCAGTCCACCAGCGCGCCAGTGCATACGTGCCGACGCCGACGTAGACCAGGTAAAAGACGAAATCCAGGCGCAGAAGGATGGCGATCACCAGAAGAATGACAAACAGAAGCGTCATGTCATTCATTCTGCGTCTTGCTCCTCCGCCGGACCGGCGTCTTCCCCTGCGCCGGCGATGACGACGACGTATTCACCTTTGGGTTTGGAATCCAGCACGGCCCCCAGGAGGGTGGAGAGTTTGCCGCGCTGGACCGATTCGTGGAACTTGGTCAGTTCGTGCGCCAGGGCCGCCTCGCGATCGCCATAAACGGCAAGGGCATCGCACAGCAGATCCTCCACTCGATACGGGCTCTCGTAAAAGATAAGCGTATGTGGCGAGGCAGCGTCCACTTCCAGGAAGCGGCGGCGCGGGCCGGTTTTGCGCGGTGGGAAGCCGCGATAGGTGAAGCTATGGACCGGCAGGCCGGAAAGCACCAGCGCCATGATCAGCGCTGTCGGGCCGGGCACCAGTGTGACTTCTTCGCCGGCGGCAATGGCCCGGCGCACGAGCGTAAAGCCCGGGTCCGAGATACCCGGGGTGCCAGCCTCGGTGACCAGGGCCACCGACCCGCCCTCGGCGAGCAGCGACATGATACGCTCGCCGGCCCGCAGCTCATTGTGTTCCTCGAAAGACATCTGTGGCTTGTGGATGTCGAAGTGCTTGAGCAGCATGCCGGTCTTGCGCGTGTCCTCGCTGGCGATCACGTCCACGCTGCGCAGCACTTCCAGGGCCCGCAAGGTAATGTCACCCAGGTTGCCGATCGGCGTGGCTACCAGGTATAGCATGTCACTGAGCCTTGCCGATATCGAGCGGGACCTGGGCCAGCAACTCCTCGACGACGAGCTTCTGCGTGCGACCGCGCAGCGCGCTCTCCGGGTGGATCAGGCAACGATGCGCCAGCGTCAGGGAGGCGAGAAGCTTGACATCGTCCGGCAGGATGTAATCCCGCCCGTGCAGGGCCGCCCAGGCCTGGCTGGCCTTGTAGAGGGCCAGGCTGCCGCGTGGGCTGGCGCCGAGCAGCAGATCGGGGTGGGTGCGAGTGGCGTTGACCAGCCGGACAATGTACTCGCGCACCGTGTCGTCCACGTGCACGTCCCAGATCCTGGCGGCCAGCTCCGGCACTTGCCCGCCGTCGACAACCGGTTGCAAGGATTCGATCGGGTGACGTTGGCGCAGGTTCAGGAGCATCTGATTTTCGGTCGCTGCGTCCAGGTAACCCAGGCTGAGTTTCAGCAAGAAGCGGTCGAGCTGCGCCTCAGGCAGTGGGAAGGTGCCCTCGTACTCGATGGGGTTCTGGGTCGCCAGCACCATGAAGGGGCGGTTGAGCGGGTGGGTCACGCCGTCGACCGTGATCTGGCGCTCGCCCATGCACTCCAGCAGCGCGGACTGCGTGCGCGGCGTGGCCCGGTTTACTTCGTCGGCAAGCAAGATGTTGGAGAAAGCCGGCCCAGGGATAAAGTCGAACTTGCTGCTCTGCTGGTTGTAGACCGAAACGCCAATGATGTCGTTGGGCAGCAGGTCGGGGGTGCATTGGATGCGCCGGAACGTGATCCCTAGTGAGACGCCCATCGCGCGCGCGAGCATCGTCTTACCGACCCCTGGCACGTCCTCCAGCAACACGTGACCTTCGCAAAAGAGGGCTACCAGCATCAGTTCGATGGATCTGCGCTGACCGATGATCACTTTCTCGATGTTATTGACGACTTTGTCTGCGAATAGCTGTACGGGATCCACTCTGCGCTTCCTCCCCTGGCTGGCGATGGCTGACGATGGGTGGCGATGGCCTGCGATGGGCAACCAAGGACTACGACGTCCGGTGACGTTTGCCGACGCTTCACGACGGTTGACGACGTTTGACGACGTCCGTGGGTTTATTGTACGCCAGTTGGGTAAAGTTTGACAAAGCAGAGCTTGCGGGCAAGATCGCCGGGCAACATCGCTGGGGCGACCGTGCGACGGTGTCTGGGCCCGGTTCCTTTCCTAGGCCATCCGTGCTAAAATGCCGGGTAGCGTTTCGATCGGAGGTGCTGATGGGCCCGCGCATCGTTTATTCTACCGATCCTGCCCCCCGCGAGTTGTGCCCGCGCTGCGGGCGCGAGCCGTGCGTCTGCCAGAAGGTTGACCTGGCGCCTAATCAGCAGACGGCCTACGTACAGCGCGATCGCAAGCGCAGAGCCGGTAAGACGGTCACCCTGATTTGGGGTTTGCAGCATAACCCGGCGGTGTATAAGGCCTTGCTGAAGACGTTCCAGACCACTTGCGGGACAGGCGGCACCTTCAAGGACGGCGAGATCGAAATCCAGGGAGATCACCGTGACCGGGTGGCTGAAAAGCTTAAAGAGATGGGATACAAAGTGAAGATGGTGGGAGGATAAGCCCAGGAGTATGAGAGAGAAGGACGTCATTGAGAAGATCAGGCCGCCGTTCCGATACTTGTTCGATCGCTACCAGTACCAGGTGATCGGCTGCCGGCTCTTTGCCAACACTCAGAACTGGATCGTGGTCCTCGAGTCGCTGTCGTGTGGTCGTTTCATGGCTTTCCAGGACCGGGGAGAGATTATCATTGCGCTGGGACCGCACGGTTCCCGCGAAAGCGCCACCGATAGTCGCTGGTTCGATCTGGCGGTGATCGTCGAGCACTTGAGCCAGGGAAAGCATATGCTGGGAAGCAGTGCGGGTGAGCCGGAGCAGCAACTGGCCGAGCTGGCCGATATGCTGCAACCTTATATGGCTCAAATATGTCCCCTGTTCAGCAGCCTGGGCTTTGAAGGCGCTGAGGACGAACTGGATCGCATCGGCTCACGCCGAGAAGCGGAGATCCGCCAGCAGGACGCGGGCAGCCAAACGAACGGCGACGGGCATTTGAATTAGCGCTGAGAGCCGCGGGCCTGAACCTGTCGCTCAGTCTTCGCCGGCCCAGCGTTGCATGAGCGTCAAAATCAGCCAGACCAGGCCGAAGAGGGCGGCGCCGCCCAGCAGACAACTGATGCCGAGCAGCGCCGGCCCGGCGCCGTAGATGAGGGCAATCAGCAGGCCACCCACGCCGACCAGGAAGATGACGACCGCCCAGGCCAGGTTGCGGTCAAGCGTGTGACGCTGTGACCGGGTGTCGGTGGGTGGACGCGACGCAGAGGGTCGGTCGTTTCGGTCGTTCATGGCTCAATTATAGCACATAGGCCGCGCGCCACTGGAGGATGGATGCAGCATGGCGACAAAGCAGAACCTGTTTGACGCTCGGCGGGAGGAACTGACCGAGCAGGAGGCGCCGCTGGCGGCGCGTATGCGGCCGCGCACGCTGGACGAGTTCATCGGCCAGGAGCACATTGTCGGCCCGGGGCGCTTGCTGCGGAGGGCTATCCAGGCGGATCAGCTCAGCTCGGTGATCTTTTATGGCCCACCGGGCACAGGGAAGACAACCCTGGCGCGCATCATCGCCAATACCACGCGCGGCTACTTCATTGCTATAAATGCGGTGCTGGCCGGGGTCGCCGAGATCCGGCAGGCGATCGCGACCGCCCAGGAGCGCCGCGGGCAGTACGGGCAGCGCACGATCCTCTTCGTGGACGAGGTGCACCGCTTCAACAAGGCGCAGCAGGATGCGCTGTTGCCGTGGGTGGAGAACGGCACGGTCATTCTGATCGGCGCCACTACCGAAAATCCCTACTTTGAAGTCAATAAGGCGCTCGTCAGCCGGAGCCGCATCTTCCAGCTCAAACCGCTGAACGAAGGGGACCTGTTCGCCATCGCGCGTCAGGCGCTGGCGGACCCAGAGCGCGGCTATGGCAAGTTGAACGTGCAAGTCGATGAGAACGCCTTGGCGCACCTCGTCGACGTGTCGAATGGGGACGCGCGCGGGGTGCTCAATGCCCTCGAGCTGGCGGTCGAGACGACTCCGCCGGATCAGCAGGGCATCCTACGCATCACGCGCGAGGTGGCGGAGGAGAGCATCCAGCGCCGCGCCGTGCTGTATGACAAGGAAGGCGACGTCCATTACGACACGATCAGCGCCTTCATCAAGAGCCTGCGCGGCTCCGACCCGGATGCAGCTCTTTATTGGATGGCACGCATGATCTACGCGGGCGAAGAGCCGCGCTTCATCTTCAGGCGGATGATCGTGTTCGCGGGTGAGGATGTAGGCATGGCCGACCCGCACGCCCTGCCGGTGGTGATGGCTTGTGCACAGGCGTTTGAGTACGTCGGGATGCCTGAGGGGCGCTTCCACCTGGCCGAAGCGGCGATATACCTGGCAACGGCGCCAAAGAGCAATTCGGGCTTTGCGTTCTTTGATGCCCTGGCGACCGTGGAGAAGGAGCGCGAGGCCGAGGTGCCGGCGCGCCTGCGCGACGCCAACCGCGACAAGGAGGGTTTCGGTCACGGTGAGGGATACCTGTATCCGCATGCCTACCGCGATCATTGGGTGGCGCAGCAATACCTCCCGGATGCCTTGCAGGGGCGGGTGTTTTATCAACCGGGTGATCTGGGCTACGAACATGGGATCCGCGAGCAGGTCAGCCGCCGGCGCGAGGCCCAGTTGGCGGCGATGCTCGAGGGTGACAGCGAGGGGTTCGGTATCCCCGAAGTGCTGACTTTCAGCGGGCCACAGGTGGGCGGCGACCGCGACCGCTGGCTGCAGCGGACCATCAGCGGGGCCAGCGAGCGACTGGCGGCGCTGCGGGATCGGGTGTTGAATGCGGCACGAATCCAGCGTCATTCCCTGGCGCTCGACCTGAACGCCGGCTCCGGTCTATTGACCTGGGAAGCCTTGCGGCGCGCCCCAGAAGGCGGGGTTTGGGCGCTGGCGGCGACAACTGCGGAGGCCGAGGCGCTGCGCGAAATGGCGGCGCGCTTGCCTGAAGTGGAACGACCGGTGGTGCTCCAGGGCGCGCCGGCCGGACTGCGTGACCTGCTCGCGATCCGCGGCGAGGGAGACGTGCGCTTTGATGCGATCGTCGGGCGCAGCGCCTTGGCGGGCCAGCGATCGTCGACCTCCCACCGGCTGGAAATGGCGCGCGCCCTGGCAGACCTCCTTCAGCCCACGGGCAGCATCAGCATGGCCGAGCCGGTGCCTCAGCACGCGCAGCGCCTTTATGCCCTGGTGGACTGGGAGGGCCAGGGAGAAGAACTGGCGGCGAAGGTGCGAGCGGGGGAGGAGTTGATCTACAGCGCGGCGAACGATCCTCTCGTAAATTGGACCGAGGATGACCTGCTGGCGGCCTTCCGGGCGGCGGGCTTCGCTGAGGTAACGGTTGAGAGCCAGGAGACGCTGGCCGAGGCTCGCATCACCCCGGCCCTGTTGGCGCGCTGGTTCAGCCCCGCGCCGGCCGGGGAGCGGCCCAGTTACAGCCAGCGGCTGGCGGCAGTGCTAAGCGCCGAGGAATTGGCGACGGTTCAGGCGTTGTATGAGCGGCGCCTGACGGGCCAGGCGGTGCCCTGGCGTTCGGTAACCGCGTACCTGTTGGCGCGGGCGGCCAAGAAGTGATCGTCAACCGGCGCTAAGCGGTGAGCCAAATGGGCACAGAGCGGAAGCACAGAGAGATTGGGCTGGGATGGGTGGGCTTCCTGCTGGTTCTGGCCATTACGCTCGGTACGGCGTCGCTCCCGCCGGTCGTTTCCGTCCAGGCCGGCGCCTCCGACAGCACCACCGCACCCACACGCCCGGCCATGATGCTCCCTGCCGTCGACATCTTCGCGCGCGCCCGACGCTGCCTCCCCAACCGGCCCAGGCCGACCTGGGCAACCAGGTTTACTGGCTGCGCTGCATGGTTTGCCACGGCGACCATGGCCAGGGCCTGACGGACGAGTACCGCGCCGCCTGGCCCAAGGTAGATCAGAACTGCTGGCAGGCCAGATGCCACGGTGACGTGCGCAACGCCGCGAGCTTCGCGTTCCCCAAGTATGTCCCGCCACTCATCGGGCCGGGCCGGCTGTCGCGTTTCAGGACCGCGGCCGACCTCTATGGCTTCATCAAGACGAACATGCCATCCGCCGGCGCCGGCGAGCGTACCCTGGTGGATTATTGTGGCCGGACTGGCGCCGGTCCTGTTGCTGGTGGGCCTCGCCCTGCGGTGGCGCGGCAGCAGGCGCAGGCCCGGCTGACCCGCCCGGATCGCGTAGCTGTTACTGCAAACTGGTTGCGGCGCCGGCTCCGGCCGGCGTACGCACCTCCTGCGCCT
Source organism: Anaerolineales bacterium (assembly GCA_017882045.1). Classification (GTDB taxonomy): domain Bacteria; phylum Chloroflexota; class Anaerolineae; order CG2-30-64-16; family CG2-30-64-16; genus JADGQF01. The sequence continues at coordinate 4,140 of JADGQF010000085.1, read as the reverse complement.
CCAGGCGCGGCTTCCCCGGCAACAGGAGGCTGGACAGGACCAGCAGTGCGGGCAACAAGGCGATCACCAGCATGGTGGTCGGCAGACCATATCGGTCGCCGATGCCCCCGAGTGCCGCTGCGCCGATGCCCCCCGCGCCGAAACCCAGGCCCAGGGTGAGGCCCGAGGCCAAGCCGATATTATGGGGCAGCAGTTCTTGCGCCATGATCACGGTCAGAGAGGACGCGGCAATGAGCGAAGCGCCGGCCAGGGCTATCGATAGGACTTGCAGCGGCCCGCTGGTATTGAGAAAGACCAGCAGGAGAGGCAGGACTGTAGCAAGCGAAACGACCATGACCGGCTTGCGGCCGAAGCGGTCGGCCAGCGCACCGCCGAACAGCGTGCCGATGGCGCCGGTAAAGACGAAGACCGCAATCAGCAGGGCCGCGTAGGCTTTCTTATCCGGGCTGAGGTAAGCAAAGTAAAGCGGGATGAAAGTGATCAGTCCCGTCTGGATGATCGACCGCAGGCCGATCACCAGCACGATCACCCCCAGCCCCAGGATCACCCTGGATCTGGAGTCGACGACACGGGCTTGAGTTGCGCGCAGGTGGGCGCGACGGGCCTGCCATTGGCCGGTGGTGGCATAGTAGGGCAGGAACGCAGCCAGGGCGCCGGCCGCCAATATGCCGGGCAGCAGCGTGCCAAGCGGACCGCGGTCGCCAAACAGGCTGAGCAGGGCCACGACGATGAGCGGTCCCATGGCATAGCCCAGGTTGCCCCCGGCGAAGAAGAACGAAATGCCCGTAGCTTTGTTCTCGCCGCTGACGTGGTTGGCCTGCAGCGAACCGGCCGCATGGTAGAGCGCGGAGCCCAGGCCCGTGAGCACGACCACTGCCACGACCAGCCTATAGCTTGGCATGAACAGGACCGCGCCGGTTCCCAGCCCAGCCAGGATACAGGCGATCGGCAGAACGCTGCGCATCGGCCGGCGGTCGCTGAGCAGGCCGAACAACGGTTGGATGACCGACGAGGTAAGGTATTGCACCGAGACGATCGCAGCCGCCGAGGCGTAATCGAGATGGAGACGGGCGTGCAGCAGCGGGATGAGAATTGCCAGGCCGCTGGTCTGAATGTCAACCGCTAAATGCCCGAAGGCCAGCGCGACAAGCGGCAGCTTGTTCGTTTCGGGGCGAGGCATTATCACCTGCTTGCGACGGCAGCGTCCGCGCCGAGTATGATCACCAGGTCAGCGCTGCCTGGGCCGGTCTTGCTCAGCACGTGATCGGATGTGATGGCTAATTGCTGTGCTAATGCGTTGCGGGTCGCAGGCGGCGCGTTCCCATAAGTGATCAGCCAGCTTGCAGTGTAATCCGAGCGATCGGCCTCACCGAGCGCCACGACGTCGAAGCCTCCTCGCGCGAGGTTGCTGGCGACCCTGGAAGCCAGGCCGGCGTCGTGGGTACCGTTCAAGACGGCGATCTGCGCGCCTGCAGTCGCCGGCTGGGGGTCTGCGCTCAGCGCGGCGTTTCCCGGCGCCCGGCCAGATGTGCCGCCATAGACGCTGGCCACGGCCAGCTTCACCTTCTGCATGTCGGGGATGAGGACGAAGCCCCAGGTGGCGTCGCTCGAATTCAGACCCATGGCATCGTCCACTACGACCTGGACCGGCTTTGCGACGTCCATCTGGTTCAGTTCCTCGGCCAGCGAGAGCAGCTTATCCAGCGGCATATTTGTCTGGAGCGACTTGGCCAGTGTCAGCATCAAGCCGGGCAGGCGCGGCAAGAGTGGCGCAAGCTGGCCCGGTTGGCTGAGTTTCTGCTTTACCGCCAGCACTACCTGTTGCTGGCGGCGGGCCCGGCCGTAATCGCTGTCTTCGTGACGGGTGCGGGCATATTTGAGCGCCAGGGTGCCGTCCATGTGGATATGCCCGGCCGGGATGTATAGCGGATCATAGCCGTAGTTGTTATCTGGGAACAGGGGGTCGTTGATCGCTTTGGGGACGTCGATGTCGATGCCGCCCATCTGATCGATGATCTGGCGGAAGCCGTCAAAATTCACCCGCACGTAGTAGTCGATGGGGTGGCCGATGAAACTGGCCACCGTCGCGCGCGCCAAGGCCGGGCCGCCACCCGGGTACTTGTAAACCTCACCCAGTACGTGTGCTGAGTTGATCTTCGCGACGTTGGTGTAGCCGGGCAGCGGGACGAGCAGATCGCGGGCCAGTGAGATAATACCGGCCGAGTGCGTCTGCGGATCGACGGTGAGCACCATCATCGTGTCGGTGCGGCCGATCGGTTCATTGGGCCGGTTATCTGTTCCGAGCAGCAACACGGTGATACGCCCGGTCGGGAGGGCGGCGGCAGCCGGCTGCGACGCAGGCTGGGCGGCCTGGCTACCGGGGGCTGTGTCTGAGGAGGCAGACGCGACCGCCGGCGTCAACTGCGCGGGCAGACCCGCCGGCGCGACAGGGGCGCGCTCGCTGCCCTTTGCTTGCCATGTGAATTCGAGATAGACCGCAGCGGCTCCGACCAGCATGACCAGGGTCAGAATCAGCGCGGCCAATAGCCCAGCGCAGGTAACGCGCCGCCGTCGTATAGGTTTCAATTGCCTGTGCCCTTCGCTTCTCATGAAGCCTAATTATACTCCCGCTGGTGGGGGAGACCAAGTCTGGAACCCCAGCGCGGTGAACTACCAAGATAAGACGACGGAGCGGGACAAGCGGTTCCCTTCACGCCTGGTGACGGCGCGTGCCTGCCGCGGCCGGGCCGGCGCTCAGCCGGCCAAGCCAGCGCCAGCCGACCAGGGCGGCGCTCTGCGCGAGAACCTCCAGGTTTTCTTCGGCGATGGGAGAGCGTTGGGTCCGCCGGATGGCCTCGACACAGGCCTCAATGGGGAATAGATCTAGCTCGCGCAGTGCCGCACAGAGCATGAGTAATGCCAGGTTCTTTTTGTTGCCGCGCACGCCTGCGGCCTCAAAGTCGAAGACCACCTTGCGGGCCGGGGTCGCCAGGCCGGCGAACTCGGGTGTGACAAAGAGCCGGCTATCGGCCGTCATGCCGCGCAGGTAGCGCCCCGCCTGCTGGAGGCCGTCCTCGCTGACCAGGACGAGGGCATCGGGGCGGGTTACACCGGTGTAGAGGATCTCATGCGGGCTGAATATTACCTCGCTGATGCTGTGGCCGCTCTTGACGGTCACCGGGTAGTCATCGGCCTGGCTGGCCCACAACCCTGCCAGCAGAGCCGCCTGCCCGGCCATATGCGCGGAGGAGCGCACCTTGCCGCCCGCCGAGCCTGCGATCACGAGTCGGAATTCCCGGTCCAGGGGTGAAGCGAACAGTGGTTGGACCGGCGCGGGCCGCAGCCCGGCGCGTGGCGCCAGCCCAGCCTCGATAGCCCGCAGAGGTGCGACGGCCGTCGCGGCCGTCCCCCCGCCGGCGTTGGCGCCACGGTTGGCGCCGGCGTTGGCGTCGCGCACAAGGTGGGCATATTCCGGTCTCTCGGAGCGGTGCAGCCAGCCCGCCTGCAGCCCTAACTCGTCGCGTTTGGCGAGCAGTTCCTTCTTGGAGAAATCGTTGTTGGGCACGTAGTAGGCCGTGCAGAGTTCCCAGATGTCGAGGAGCGCAAAACACTCGCTGCGGATCGCCTCGGCGATCACATCCGGCAACTCACGATCGAAGGCGGTGCCCCGCCAGGTCAGGCCGGCGCCGTTGACGCCGACCGTCGCACACAGGTCCAGCGAACGCTCAAGGTTGCCGGCGCGCGTGGTGGCGGTGACGCCGCCCGGCGGGGTGGTGACGCTATGCTCACCACCCGTCATCCCAAAGTTAAAGTTGTTGAAAACGAGCACCGGCAGACCGATGTTGCGGCGGGCCGCGTTCAGTAGATGTGCGCCACCGATGCCACAGCCGCCGTCGCCGATCATGACGATCACCTTGAGCTCCGGATCGGCCAACTTGATGCCAGTGGCGTAGGCGATGCTGCGCCCGTGCAGCCCATGGAAAGCATTGGCAATGAAATACTGGTCGCCGAGCCCCTGGCAGCCGATATCGGTAACGATTACCACCCGTCGGGGATCCAGGGCGAGCTTGACCAGTGCCTTGTTGAAGGCGTCCAGGGCCTTCTGCCACTGGTTGGCCTTGGCGGCGGAGTCGCCTTCGG
>JADGQF010000084.1 GCA_017882045.1 Anaerolineales bacterium | reverse complement strand
ATCATACTGCGCAAGAAGGCGTTGCCGACGACGTCGAAGGCGAAACATGCCCCGTCTTGCTGCCAGCGGGCGCTGAAAACATAGCGCACCGTATTCTCGCCCTGGGTGGGCCGGCCGAAGCTGGCGAAATCGTGCTCACCCACCAGCATCTCGGATGCCGCTTGCAGCGGCGCCAGATCCAGCGGCGCCGTCACGAGGTGGGCGTACCGCCGGTCCAGCGGCGAGCGCAGCGCCTGGTTCAGCACACTGTAACGGTAGTGGCGCCGCCGGGCGCTGAACCGGGGATGCCAGTCCGGCGCCGCCTCTTGCAGTTCGCGCAGCGCTACGTCCATCGGCAAGACCGCGTTCAGCGCCCGTTCCAGGTCTGGCAACGGATGCCGCCACTGGGTGTGAAAGCCGATCACCTGCCCACGAGCATGGACCCCGGTATCTGTGCGCCCCGAGCCCACCACCCGGCCGGCCAGCCCTGTCACCTGGGCCAGCACGCCCTCAAGAACCCCCTGAACGGTCCGTCCCCGGCTTTGCCACTGGAATCCCAGGAAGTCGGCGCCATCGTAGGCCACGGTAGCCCGCAGATAATACTCGACGGCCGTTTTACTTCTTCGCTTCCGGCCTCTCGACCAGTTCCATGACCACCATCTCGGCGCCGTCGCCCTGGCGGGGTCCGAGCTTGCGCAGACGAATGTAGCCGCCCGGCCGCTCGGTGAAGCGCGGAGCGACCTCATCGAACAGGCGCTTGGTCACGTCAGGGTCGGTGATTACACGCGCCGCCAGGCGACGGGCATGCACAGGGTTTCCGCCTTCGGCCATGCTACGCTTGGCGACCGTGATCAGGTGCTCGGCCGCGCCGCGCATGGACTTGGCTTTCGCCTCGGTCGTCTGGATGCGGTCGCGGCGGAACAGGTCGGTGATCAGATTGCGCCGCAAGGAGTTGCGTTGGGCGGTGTTGCGGCCCAGTTTATATCCTGCAACACGATGTCTCATTACGATAGCTCCCCTTAAACTTCTTCCTCAGGTTCCCCGCCGTCTTCAAACTCGGCCAGGTCCGTGCTCGGCTGGTAAGTGATGGCCGACAGGTAGCCCTTCCCTTCCAGTTTCTGCACGAGTTCGTTCAGCGACTTCTGGCCGAAGTTGCGGATGGCGAGGATCTCTTCTTCGCCCTTCTCGAGCCGCTCCAACACTTCACCCACCTTGGTGATGCCGGCACGTTTCAGGCAGTTGTAGGCCCGTACCGTCAGTTCCAGGTCCTCGATCGGCACATCGTAGATGCGGCTCGGCACGCCGCCGCGGGTTTCCGCAGTCGCCTGCTCGGCCGGGGTCACGTCAGTGCCGGCTACCAGCGTCAGATGACGCACCAGCAGTTTGGCTGATTCACGGAGCGCGGCTTCGGGAGCCATCGTGCCGTCGGTCCAGATCTCAAGCGACAGGCGGTCGTAATTCGTCTGCTGACCAATACGAGCACGCGTGACGATATAGTTGACCTTGCGGACGGGAGCGTAGATCGCGTCCACAGGGATCTCACCCAGCGGAAGCTTGCCGCGCTCTTCGGCAGGCGAATAGCCACGGCCGCGCCCGACGGTGAACTCGATATCGAGATCAACCTCGGGTGAATCAGCAGTCAGGAGCAGCAGCTCCGGATTGATGATTTCGACCTCAGGTGGGCAGATCAGGTCTCCGGCTGTCACCGGGCCTTCGCTGCGAACTTCGACGTGGCAGCGCACGGCTTCGTCCACTTCGGACTTCAGACGTAACTGCTTGACGTTCAGCAGCAGGGCCGTGGTGTCCTCGCGAACGTGCGGGACAGCCGAGAACTCGTGATGCACACCGCTGACCCGGATCGAGGTCACGGCTGCGCCCGGCAGCGATGAGAGCAGGACCCGGCGAAGGGCATTCCCGAGAGTGATGCCATAGCCACTTTCCAACGGGCCTATGATGAAGCGCCCGTAGTTGCGCGAGCTCGCGTCGCGCTCTATCTTAGGTAATACAAAGTTCAACAAGAGTGCCTCCCTAGGGAGTCTAGCGGCTATAGTACTCGACGATTAGCTGGTCCTGCAGCGGGATATCTACCGACTGGCGATCGGGCATAGCAGCAACCCGACCGACCATGCGATTGACGTCAAATTCTAGCCACTCAGGCGAACGGCGCTCACCCAACCGGTCGGCCAGGTCCTTGAAATACCTGTTGCTCCGGCTCGAAGCCCGTACCTCGATCGTGTCTCCCAGCTTGGTCAGATAGGAAGGCACATTATGATTATGTCCATTCAACGTGAAGTGACCGTGGCGAACCAGCTGGCGTGCCTGGGGCCGAGAATCGGCCAGGCCCAACCGAAAGACGACATTGTCCAGCCGGCGTTCAAGGTTCTGCAGCAAGGTAACGCCGGTCATGCCCTTCACGCGTACTGCGCTCTGGAAGTAGCGGCGGAATTGCCGCTCTTGCACACCATAGATGCGGCGGGCCTTCTGCTTTTCACGCAGTTGCACGCCATAATCGGACACTTTGCGCTTGAACGTGCCCTTCTTGCCATGCATGCCCGGGGCGTAATTACGCTTCTCGACCGAGCACTTGGGGGTATAGCAGCGCTCACCCTTCAGATAAAGCTTCATGCCTTCCCGGCGGCAGAGCCTGCACACCGGACCTGTATTTCGTGCCAATTGAATCCCTCCAGACTTATTCTTTTACCAGAGAGGTTTACGGCTTGGCGACCTTCAGTCCCTCTCGCTTGACCACTTACTTAGACGCGGCGCTTCTTCGGCGGCCGGCAGCCGTTATGCGCGATCGGCGTGACATCGGTGATCGAGCGCACGCGCAGACCGGCGCCCTGCAACGAGCGGATCGCTGCCTCGCGGCCGGGCCCAGGTCCCTTCAGGAACACATCGGCCTCGCGCATGCCCAGGTCCATCGCCTGCTTGGCTGCCTGCCCGGCGGCCATCTGCGCGGCGTAGGGGGTGCTCTTGCGAGAGCCCTTGAAGCCGGCCGAGCCCGTGCTCGTCCAGGTCAACGTGTTGCCCTGGGGATCGGTCACGGTCACGATGGTATTGTTGAAGGTGGACTGAATATGCACCTGGCCCTGCGGCACCATTCGCCGCTCGCGCCGCGCTCCAGTCCGTCGCGGACGCCGCCCACCGGGTGTCGTCGCTGCTGCTGCTGCTGCTGCTGTTGGTTTAGGCATTCCTCAACTCCCGTTACTTCCGCGCGCGCTTCTTGCCGGGCACGGTCTTGCGAGCGCCACGCTTGGTTCGAGCATTCGTTTTCGTGCGCTGGCCGTGGGCAGGCAGGTTGCGGCGATGGCGCATGCCGCGGTAGCAGCCGATTTCCTGCAGGCGCTTGATGTTCATACTGACCTCACGCCGCAAGTCGCCTTCTACCCGGTAGTTGCGCTCGATCACTTCGCGTACGCGGGCCACCTGAGCCTCGTCCAGGTCGCGAATCCGCGCGTCCGGATTGACCCCAGTCATCTTCAGGATTTCCTGGCTGGACGTGAGGCCGATACCGAAGATGTAAGTCAAGGCTATCTCGGTGCGCTTATCGCGCGGCAGATCTACACCAGCAATACGAGCCATTTAGCTCCTCCCCTTAACCCTGGCGCTGCTTGTGCTTGGGGTTCTCGCAGATCACCAGCACCACACCGTGTCGCTTGATGATCTTGCACTTGTCGCAAATGCGCTTCACAGATGGTCGAACTTTCACGTTTACTCTCCTTCAGAAACCTTGTTTCTCGTCGGAACAAGATTTCAGCCCGCTATGATGCGGTCAACACTTCCGGCTCGCCGTCCGTTATCGCGACGGAGTGCTCGAAGTGCGCACATCGCTTGCCATCAGCCGTTACCACCGTCCAGCCGTCACTCAGCACACGAGTGTGCCGCGCCCCAGCATTTACCATCGGCTCGATAGCGAACGTCATCCCCGCTTGCAGACGGGGTCCCCGGCCGGCGCCTTGCGGCACAAAGTTGAGCACTTGCGGCTCCTCGTGCATGCGACGGCCTACGCCATGCCCTGTGTACTCTCGCACGACCGAGAACTTGCGGGTTTCCACATAGCTCTGAACGGCCCGTGAGATGTCGCTCAGCCGGTTGCCGGCCCGGGCCTGCGCGATGCCGGCCCACAGCGCGCCCTCAGTCGCCTCCAGCAAATGCTGGCTTTCCTCGTCGATCTCACCCACCGCGTAGGTCCACGCCCCGTCACCCACCCAACCCTTGTAGGTCGCACCCACGTCGATGCTGATGATGTCGCCCGGCTCCAGCCAACGCTGTTTGCTCGGGATGCCATGCACCAGCTCGGAGTTGATTGAGGCACAGATACTGGCCGGAAAGTCATTCTGGCCGGTATGCGGGTAGCCCAGGAAAGACGGGACGGCGTTGGCGCCCCGGATGATCTCCTCGGCCCTGGCGTTCAGTTCGGCGGTGGTCACCCCCGGCTTGATCATTTCGCGCATCGCTCCGTGCACGCGCGCTACGATCCGGCCGGCCTCTCGCATCTCGGCGATCTCAGATTTCGATTTGAGAATGATCATTCAGCCCCCGGCTTGGCGTCTTCCCTGATCGGGCTACGCCGCCCGGATCGCCGCCAGCAAGTCGGCCCGCACTTTTTCCATCGGCTGCTCGCCGTCGATGTTGACCAGCACCGAATGAGCAAAGTAGTAGCCGACCAACGGCGCCGTTTGTTTGTAGTACACGAACAGGCGATTCCGCACCGTCTCTGGGGCGTCATCGCTGCGCTGGTAAAGCTGGCCACCGCACACGTCGCACACGCCCTCGACCTTGGGCGGGTTGAACTCCACCTGATACATGGCCTGGCAGTCCCGGCATACGCGGCGCCCTGCCAAGCGGCTGATCACCGCTTCATCGCTGACTTCGAGCAGGGCGACCCGTTGAACCTGCAGGTTCTTGGCTGCCAAGGACTTGTCCAAGGCATCCGCCTGCGGAAGAGTCCGCGGGAACCCATCCAGGATCGCACCGTTCGCACAGTCAGGCCGTGTCAAGCGGTCCATCACCATCGCAATCGTCACGTCGTCGGGCACCAAAGCCCCGGTGTCCATGTACTGCTTGGCAAGCAACCCCAGCGGGGTCGCGTTCTTAAGGTTCTCTCGGAAGAAGTCCCCCGAGGAGATCTGCGGTAGGTTCAGCGCCTCGGACAGCATGCGGGCTTGCGTGCCCTTGCCGGCCCCCGGCGCCCCTAGCATGATGATGAACAATGGCTCCTGCTGCACTGGTGTCGCCATGTTCGCCTCCAATTCCTTACTACCGCCGGATAAAGCCTTCGTAGTGCCGCATGAGCAACTGCGCTTCGAGTTGCTTCATGGTGTCCAGCACGACGCCGACGACGATCAGCAGGCCGGTGCTGGAGATCAGCAGCGTGCTGCTGGCCGCTCGGCTGGCCGCGCCCAGACCAAAACCCAGGTGCACCAGCCAGGGCAGGATGGCTACGAAGCCCAGGAACAGCGCGCCCACCAGGGTGATGCGAGACAGCACCTTGTTCAGGTAGCGCTCGGTGTTCTGGCCGGGGCGAATGCCCGGGATGAAACCGCCTTGCTTCTGCAGCGTCTCAGGCAGGTTTTGCTGACGGAACACTACGTCCGTGTAGAAGTAAGTGAATGCCACCACCAGCAAGAAGTACAATGGCCAGTACAGAGTGTATTGCGGGCTGAACAGCCGGTAGACGAAGTTTGCGACCCCATTCACCCAGCTTACAGTCGAATAGATAAAGTAGCTCGCGATCGTGCTCGGGAAGATCAACATCGACGAAGCGAAGATCAGCGGGATCATGCCCGCCGAGTTGACCCGCAGCGGCACGTGCGTGCTCTGCCCACCGACGACCATCAGGCGATTGCCGCGCATTGCCCGCACCCGCTTGCCGTACTGAACAGGGATGCGGCGCTGCCCTTCCTGCACCAGCACGATGATTGCCACCGTCAGCACGGTCACGATCGCGAAGATCAGCAGTTGCAGAACGCCACCCTGGACGTAGGTATTGATCACGTTCTGCGGCATACTGGCGATAATGCCGCCGAAGATGATGATCGAGACACCGTTGCCGATGCCTTCCTGGGTGATGATCTGCCCCATCCACATCGCCAGCATCGTGCCCGCCGTCAGCGTCAGGATGATGGCCACTGTTGCCAGTGGATATTGGACGAACCCGAACTCTTTCAGCACCTTGGTCCCACCGCTGGCATTGGCCAGCAATGAAGACTGGCCGAAAGCCTGCAGCGCGGCCAACGGGATCGTCAAGATGTTCGTGTACTGGTTAAGCTTGTTCCGACCGGCCTCGCCCTCTTTGCCGAGAGCCTCAAGCTGCGGAACGATCGGCATGAGCAATTGAATGATAATGGAGGCCGTGATGTACGGGTACACCCCCATTGCCATGACCGAGAAGTACTGCAGCGAGCCGCCCGACAGCAAGTTCAGCAGACCGAGCAACTGGTTAGACGAGAAAATGTTCGACAGTGCCGCTCGATCCACCCCGGGCACCGGGATGTGCGAAGTGAGCCGGTAGATCACCAGGATACCCAGCGTGATCAACAGCTTACGCCGCAAGTCCGGCAACCTGAATGCGTTGCGAACCGCATCGATCATTGCCCTCTCCTTAGCTGAGGCGGCCACCAGGGTCGCCTCACACATCGGCTCGGGGGGGGGTTCCCCCCTTCATCGGCGGGGCTGGCCCCGCACCGGCCGCGGCCGGAACCCGCCCGTTAGAGCGACAGTTCTTCGACCGCGCCGCCGGCCGCCAGGATCTTTTCCCGGGCTGCGGCTGAGAACTTATGTGCCTTCACGGTCAACGGGCGATCCAATTCACCCGCGCCCAGCACCTTCACCAGCTCGCGGACCGACTTGATCATACCCGCCGCGACCAGCAGCTCAAGCGAAACCTCGCTGCCGGCCGGGAACAGATTCAGGCGGTCCAGGTTAATCGGCGTGTATTCCACTCGCCAGATGTTGTTGAAACCGCGCAGGTGCGGCAAACGACGCACCAACGGCAACTGCCCACCCTCGAAGTACGGGCGAGGCCCGCCACCAGAGCGAGAGTTCTGCCCCTTCGTGCCACGTCCGGCCGTCTTACCACCGCCGCCGGAAATGCCACGCCCGACGCGGGTACGGTCCTTATGGGCGCCCCTTGCGGGTTGGAGATCATTAAGCTTCATTCTCGACCTCTTCAACTGTGACCAGGTGCCGCACCTTGTGAAGCATACCGCGCACCGCCGGGTTATCCGGCAGTTCCACGGTAGCGTTCAGCCGGGTCAGACCCAGGCGCCGCACGGTTTCCTTCTGGTCGCTCTCAACGCCGATCGAGCTGGTCGTGTAGGTGACGCGCAGTTTCTTAGCTTGGTTCACCACGCCCACCTCCTCGCAGCCAAAAAGGCGCGAGCGCCTCGGCCGGCTTACCCCGCCGCTTGGCTTCTTCTTCGGGGTTCTTGAGCATTTCCAGCGCTTTGAAGGTCGCGGCCACCACGTTCAGCATGTTGGCGCTGCCCATGGACTTCGTCAGAATATCATGAATCCCGGCCGCTTCCAACACCGCACGCACCCCGCCGCCGGCAATAACGCCGGTACCGGGTGAGGCGGGCCGAATGAGCACACGCGCCGCGCTGAAGTCGCCGATCGCCGCGTGCGGGATGGTGGTGCCGGTCATGGGGAAGAGGCGCATCATCTTGCGCGCGCGCTCCGAACCCTTACGCACTGCATCCGGCACTTCGCGGGCCTTGCCCACGCCATAGCCGACCTGGCCGTGGTTGTCACCGACCACCACGACGGCCCGGAAGCTGAAGCGCCGGCCGCCCTTGACGACCTTGGCCGTACGAGCGATATGGACCACACGCTCGTCAAGCTGCTCGCGCTCCTCTTCCTGGGGGCGACCTCGCCGCCGGTCTCTATCTTTATTGTCCCGTTGACTACTATCCCGTTGCCTGGTGCCTGGCATCAGTCCTCCCTTAGAACTCCAGTCCGCCTTCACGCGCCCCATCGGCCAGGGCCTTGATGCGGCCATGATACGGGTACCCGCCGCGGTCGAAAACGACCTGCTTCAGACCCTTGGCGACTGCCCTTTCGGCCACCAACTGCCCGACGCGGGCCGCCTGCTGGGACTTGTTCAAACCATCCAGCTTCCCGTGCAGCTCGGGGTCCACGGTCGACGCCGCCGCCAGAGTGTTCCCCTGATCGTCGTCGATCACCTGGGCGTAGATGTGCTGCAGACTGCGAAACACATTCAGGCGCGGCCGGTCAGTCGTGCCATGTATATTCCGCCGGATGCGCTGATGGCGCTGCAAGCGAGCGAGTTGACGCATTACCTTCGCCATGAAACCTAATCCCTCCTGTAGGTGGTGCAAAGGGAAGGCACGATTTAAGTGCCTACTTCTTACCGCCCTTGCCACCGACCTTGCCGCTCTTCCCAGCCTTTTGACGGACCACTTCACCGCGATAGCGGATGCCCTTGCCCTTATACGGTTCGGGCGGCCGCAACCCACGGATCTGAGCAGCGATCTGGCCCACCAGCTGCTTGTCAATCCCAGTGATGGTGATCTGGCGCCCGGTCTTATCCACCTCAAAACTGATGCCGGCGGGCGGCACAGTCTCTACCGGATGTGAATAGCCCACGAACGTAACCAGGTTCTTGCCCAGCATCGCCGCCCGGTAGCCAACGCCTTCGACGTCCAGCATGCGGACGTAGCCTTTGCTGACGCCCAATACCATGTTGTTCAACAGGGAACGGCTCAAGCCATGCAGCGCGCGATGCGTCTTCTGGTCGGTCGGCCGGCTGACCTGGATCGAAGTATCAACCTGTTCCAGGGTGATCTCGCCCGGGAACTGCTGTTTCAGCTCGCCTTTGGGCCCCCTGACGACCACCAGATTGCTCGGATCGATCGTCACGGTCACACCCTTGGGCAGCGAAACGGGCATCTTACCAATACGCGACACAGTTGCCTCCTACCAAACGTAGCACAATACTTCGCCGCCCAGCCTCTGCCGGCGCGCCTTCTGGCCGGTCATGATCCCCTGCGGGGTGCTCAGAATGGCGACACCCAGGCCGCTCAGCACCCAGGGGATGTCGGAGCGCTTCACGTAAACGCGCCGTCCAGGTCTGCTGATGCGTTTCAGGCCCGTTACCACCGATTTGCGGTCCCGGTCGTACTTCAAAACAATGCGCAGTTGTGGCTGCGGCGCGTCCTTGGTCATCTCAAAGTCGCGGATGAAACCCTCGTCTTTGAGAATACGCGCCATCGCGAGCTTGACCTTGGAGCCGGGCATCACAACCTGCTTTTGGCGGGCCATGAGCCCGTTGTGGACCCGCGTCAACATATCGGCAATAGGATCACTGATCATCGCTCTGCTCCTCTCACCAGCTCGATTTGACCACGCCGGGCAGGATACCCTTCAATGCTTGATCGCGGAAGCAGATGCGGCACAAACCGAAGCGGCGCATATAACCGCGCGGGCGCCCACACACGCTACAGCGGTTGCGCACACGCACTTTATACTTGCGTCGTTCTTCCCGGTACGACATGCATGTCTTGGCCACTCGTTTTCCTCCTACCGTCTACCGCTGCCGGAAGGGCATGCCCAAGAGCTGAAGCAGCCGCCGGCCTTCCTCATCCGTCTTAGCCGTGGTGCTGATGGTCACGGCCATGCCACGGACCTTGTCGATCTTGTCATATTGGATCTCGGGCCAAACGAGTTGCTCCCGCAAACCCAGGCTGTAGTTCCCACGGCCATCGAATGCATCCGGCGAAACGCCGTGAAAGTCACGTTGGCGGGGGAGGGCAATGTTCATCAGCCGATCGAGGAAACTCCACATACGCTCGCCACGCAGGGTGACCATCACGCCGATGGAGTTGCCTTCGCGCAGCTTGAAGTTCGCGATGGACTTCCTGGCCTTCGTGATCACCGGCTTCTGGCCGGCGATGATCGTCATGTCCCCGGTGGCTGCGTCCAGCGCCTTGGCGTTCTGCAGGGCTTCGCCCATCCCGATGTTGAGCGTTACCTTCTGAATGCGCGGCGCGCTCATCACGCTCGAGTAGTTGAATTCCTTCATCAACGCCGCCACGATTTCTTGACGATAGCGTTCTTGCAGTCTCGGCATCTCAGGCATCGATCAGCTCCCCGCACTGCTTGCATAGGCGGCCCCGGCTGCCGTCGGCATGCACCTGGTGCGCAACCCGGGTAGGCTTGCCACACTTCGGGCAGATCAGTTCTACATTGGAGATGTGAAGCGGCGCCTCGCGCTCGATAATGCCGAACTGCGTATTGACGTTGCCGGTGCGGCGCTGATGCTTTTTGATCAGGTTGATCCCGGCAACCACCACGCGGTCGCCATCGGGCTTCGACTCGCCAGCCTTGCGGCCTTTGCCCCACTTGCCCGGGACCACACGCTGCACTTCACCCTGGCGGCCGGCGTCGTCACCCGCGATCACCATTACCTTGTCGCCCTTTTTGATATCCATATCTATTCCTCTTACAGCACTTCCGGCGCCAGGGACACAATACGCATGAACCCCTTATCGCGCAGCTCGCGGGCCACCGGCCCAAAGATGCGCGTGCCCCGGGGTGCCTTGAACTGGTCAATCAGCACAGCCGCGTTATCATCAAACCTGATGTACGATCCGTCGGCCCGGCCATACTGGTAGGTCGTCCGCACGACGACGGCACGAACCACATCGCCTTTCTTGACCGAGCTATTCGGAGCCGCCTGCTTGACCGAAGCGATAATCACGTCGCCGACGTGCGCATAGCGCCGCATCGAACCGCCCAACACCCGGATGCACAGGATTTCCTTGGCGCCGGTATTGTCGGCGACTTTAAGTCTGCTTTCCTGCTGAATCATCGCTCTGTTCCTCACTCCCCAGAGGGGCTCGCGCCCCCTGTCGGGATCAACCGCCTTTGGTGAGACGGCCTGGCGCACGGGAAGCCCAGGCGCCGGATGCCGTCCCCTTCAGGTGGGACACCCTCACGCCGCTTCTTGCTCGGCCTGGAGCGGCCTCTTGTCAACCTGCACGACCGCCTGCAAGATCTCTTCCACCAGCCAGTGTGTGTCCTTGCTGTACGGCCGGGACTCGACGATGCGCACTTGGTCGCCCATCTTGCAGGCATTGGTCTCATCGTGCGCCTTGTAGCGCTTGGTCACGCGGATGACCTTGCCATACAGCGGGTGCTTCCGGGTCTGCCGCACAAGCACCACCACCGTCTTGTCCATCTTATCGCTCACAACCTGGCCGACCAGACGTCTTCGCTGTGTCTTCATCGTTGCTCCCCCCTTGCCGCGGCCAGTTCAAGCTCGCGCAGGACAGTGCGCAGCCGAGCGATCTCGTGCCGCACCTCAGCCAGACGCGCCGTGTTCTTCAGTTGGCCGGTCGCATACTGGAAGCGCAGGTTGAACTGTGCCTGGTGGGCCTCGTCCAGACGTCGCGCGATCTCGTTCGGATTCAAGTTGCGAATCTCATTTCCGCGCATCAGGCTTCCTCCCCCAGTTCACGCCGCACGAACTGCGTGCGGATCGGCAACTTATGGGAAGCCAACCGCATCGCCTCGCGCGCTTCGGTTTCGGTCAGACCGGCGACCTCGAACAACATCAGGCCAGGTCGCACGACTGCCGCCCAGAATTCCACTGCACCCTTTCCGCCACCCATACGGGTTTCGGCCGGCCGCTTGGTGACGGGATGATCGGGGAAAACACGGATCCAGAGCTTGCCACCCCGGCGCACGTAACGCACGATCGCGCGGCGGGCTGCCTCGATCTGGCGGCTGCTGATCCAGGCCGGTTCCAAGGCCTGCAGGCCGAAATCCCCGAAACTCACCTGGTTGCCCCGGCTGGCGATCCCACGTCGCCGGCCGCGCATTACCTTGCGGTATTTAACACGCTTTGGCATCAACATAAGCTAAAACTCCCTCGCGACAGCCGCGTCCACCGTCAACCTCAGGCTGCGGAGTTATCGGCGCCTGGTAGCCGCTGGCCCTTGAAGATCCAGACCTTGATCCCGATCCGGCCAAAGGTGGTCAGCGCCTCTTCCCTGGCAAAGTCGATTTCGGCGCGCAGCGTGTGGCGAGGAACCTGGCCCTCGCGCACCGTCTCCACACGGGCCATTTCAGCCCCGGAGAGGCGGCCGCCGCAGCGGATCATGCAGCCTTTAGCGCCGGCACGCATCGCCCGCAGCATGGCTTGCTTCATCGCGCGCTTCTGCGAGATACGGCGCTCGAGCTGATCGGCAATGCTCTCGGCCACCAGCTTGGCGTCCAGTTCCGGCTTCTCGATCTCCGCAATGTCCAGCTTGACGCGCTTGTTGGTCATCTTCTGCAGGTCATTGCGTAGCGCGTTGACCGTGGCACCCTTGCGGCCGATGATAATGCCCGGTTTCGCCGAATGCACGGTCACCCGCACCTGATTGGGCGGGAAACGTTCGATCTCAACCTTAGAGATCGCCGCGTCCGGCAGATTGTCCTGCACCAGCTTGCGGATTTGGCGGTCCTCTTCCAGAAGCTTGGTATATTCGTGGCCCTCGGCAAACCAGCGAGAGCGGTGCTGTTCGATAACGCCTAAACGAAATCCTAACGGATGTACTTTACGGCCCAAAGTAACCCTCCTGATGTGCTGCGTGATGCGTGCTACGCGATGGACGCTCTACTTCCTACTTTCTCACGTGTCACGGATCACGTATCACCGCCTAATCTCGCTCTTCAAGCACCACGGTGATATGTGAAGACCGCCGGATGATCGGCTTGAACCGTCCACGCGCACCGAAGCGTCGCCAGCGCCGCAGAGGCGCGCCATCGGCCATGATCTGGCTGATGTACATGTCCTCGCGCGCCACGCCCAGGTTTTCCTCGGCATTAGCGAGCGCCGACGCGATCGTCTTCGCGACCGAGTGGGCAGCCGACTGCGGCATAAAGCGCAGTACCGCCAACGCCCGCTCGGCCTGCATGCCGCGCACCTGATCGATCACCAGCCGCGTTTTCTGGGGCGAGACACCCGTGTACTTAGTTACTGCGCGAACTTCGACCATCTCTCACCCCCTACTTCCGGACCGTTTTCTTCTCGCTGCGCACGTGGCCGCGGAAGAAACGGGTGGGCGCGAATTCGCCCAGCTTGTGCCCGACCATGTTCTCGGCGATGTAAATGGGCACGTGCCGCCGGCCGTCATGCACGGCGATCGTGTGGCCCACCATCTGCGGGAAGATCGTGGAGGCCCGAGACCAGGTCTTCACCACCGCCTTCTTGCCCGTGCGGTTCATGGCCTCGACCTTCTTTAGCAGCTTGGGCTGTACAAACGGACCCTTCTTCAGAGACCGGGACATATTCTTACGACCCCCTGTTCCTCAATAGGCCCTAGCAGGGCCCGGCCTTAGCGCTTCTTGCTGCGCCGGCGCACAATGTACTGGTCGGTACGCTTGTTCACGCGGGTCCTGTAGCCCAGAGCCGGCTTACCCCACGGAGTCTTCGGACCAGGCATACCCACCGGCGTGCGACCTTCGCCGCCACCATGCGGATGGGAGTCCGGGTCCATCGCCACACCACGCACGGTCGGCCGCCAGCCCAGCCAGCGCTTGCGCCCGGCCTTACCGTAGTTGATGTTGGCATGGTCGGTGTTGCCGACCTGGCCGATCGTCGCCATGCACTCGGTCAGCACCCGGCGCATTTCGCCACTGGGCAGGCGCACGGTCACATACGCGCCTTCCTTGGCCATCACCTGCGCGGCCGCCCCGGCGGAGCGCACCATCTGCCCACCACGGCCGGGGTACATCTCAATGTTGTGGATCATGGTGCCCAGGGGGATGTTGCGCAGCGGCAGAGCATTACCCACCCGCATTTCGGCGGTGGGGCCCGCTAGGAGCTGAGCGCCCACCTTCAGGTCTAACGGCGCCAGGATGTAGCGCTTCTCACCGTCGGCGTAGACCACCAGCGCAATGCGAGCCGACCGGTTGGGGTCGTACTCGATCGAAGCGACGCGCCCCGGGATGCCAATCTTGTTGCGCTTGAAATCGATCACCCGGTAGAGCCGCTTGTTGCCGCCGCCACGATGCCGTACGGTGACGCGGCCCTCGTTATTGCGGCCGGCCCGCTTGCGCAGGCCCACCACCAACGATCGCTCCGGCCGGGAACGAGTGACTTCCTCAAAAGTGGAAACACTCATCCCGCGCCGCCCAGGCGAGGTGGGCTTGTAGATCTTTATCGCCATCCGATAACTCCTAACCTTGGCAGACGACCGGCCTTGCGGCCGGGACAGGCGATACTGTTGCCGATTTGCCGCCTGTCGAGCGGAAAACGTAAGGGGCTGAGCGCAACTGGGCGCTTCTCGCTTTACGTTTTACGCTTTACGACTTACACACCTTCGAAGAACTGGATCGTGTTGCCCGGCGCAAGCGTTACCACTGCCTTCTTCCACGCCGGCTTCTTCACGACCGTCGTACGGCCGTAGTGGCCGCGCTTCGGGGGGATATTGACGATGTGAACGGCAACCACCGAAACGTTGAAAGCCGTCTCAACCGCGTCCTTGACCTGCATCTTGTTCGCCCGCTTGTCGACCTGGAAAGTAAACTGGTTCAGTTCGCCTTGCGCAGTTGTCTTCTCAGTTACCACCGGGCGCTTCAACACATCATAGACATGCATTTTGCTCGACCTCTCCGCGTTAGCCCAGGATCTGCTCGATCACAGTCAGAGCATCCTGCGGGATCACTACGTAGTCGTAGTTCAGCAGGTCTCGGATGTTCACGTAACTCGCCCGCAGCAGCTTAACGTAGGGCAGATTGTTGGCAGCCTGCTCCACAGTCAGGTCATCGCCCGGCATAAGGATCAGCACGCTCGCATCGGGCGCCAGGGTGCGCATGAGCTTCTCCATCTCACGGGTCTTCGCCTCTTGCAGCGCCAGGATGTCCAGCACGAGGATTCGCTCGGACGCAGCCTTGTCGGACAGGGCCGAGCGCACGGCGGCGCGGCGCATCTGGCGGGGCATACGCTGCTCGTAAGAGCGCGGCGTGGGTCCAAAGATAATGCCCCCACCGCGCCATTGTGCGGCCCGGATCGAGCCCTGGCGCGCACGGCCGGTGCCCTTTTGTTTCCACGGCTTGCGGCCGCCACCCGAGACATCACTGCGGCCCTTGACACTATGCGTGCCCAGGCGAGCATTTGCCAACTGGCGCAGCAATGCCTGGTGCATCAGCGGCTTGTTAATCGGCGCGGCAAAGATGGCATCCGACAGTTCGGCCTCTCCAACCTTTTCACCCGCCATGTTCATCACTTGGACTTGCATCGCCATTACCTCTGCTTGCGTGCCTGGGTGATGAGCAACAGCCCACCCTTGGCCCCCGGTACCGCGCCGCGAACCGCCAGCAAATTGCGCTCGGCATCCACCAGCACGACCCGCAGGTTCGAAACCGTCACCTGCGCGTTGCCCATGTGGCCGGCCATGCGCTTTCCCTTGTAAACGCGGCCCGGCGTCGTGCCCGAGCTGCTTGCGCCCGGCGCGCGCAACCGGTCCGACTGACCGTGCGTCCTGGGGCCGCCACGGAAATTATGCCGCTTCACCGCGCCCTGGAAACCACGCCCTTTTGAAGTGCCCAGCACATCCACGCGATCGCCGGTGGTAAAAACGTCGGCCAGAAGCTTCTGCCCCAACGCCAGGTCGTCCACTTCCTTGCTGCGAATCTCACGTAGCTTGCGCAGCACCGGCAGGTCGTTCAAGCCCTTGCGGCGCAGGTGACCCACCTGACCCTTGGACAGCCGCTTGGTCCGAGTCTCCTCGAAACCCAGCTGAACGGCGCTGTAGCCGTCCTTCTCCGGCGTCTTGATCTGCGTGACATAGCAAGGTCCCGCTTCGATCACCGTCACCGGCACCACTTCGCCGCTCCCCGTGAGCAGTTGCGTCATGCCCACTTTGCGGCCCAGAATGCCCTTCATCTATCCTCCTTGGGACTGCCGTGACCCGCCCGGACCCGTGCCCCGGCCCGCCGCATCATCCCAGTTTGTGATGCGTGCCGCGTGACCCTTAAAATGATTCACGCTTCGCGCTTCACTACCGCGTCTTAGAGTTTGATTTCGATATCCACACCGGCCGGTAGATCCAGCTTGGTGAGGTTCTCGATCGTCTTTGAGCCCGGCTCCAGCACGTCAATCAGCCGCTTGTGAGTACGGATCTCGAACTGCTCCCGGCTATCCTTGTCGATGAAGGCCGCACGGATTACCGTGAACTTCTCGATCCGGGTAGGCAACGGTACAGGCCCGATAACGGCAGCGCCGGTGCGCTCCGCCGCATCCACGATCTTGCGCACTGAATCGTCCAGGACACGATGATCGTAGGCCTTAAGACGGATCCGGATTCTGTTCTTCGGCATGTCTCCCCCATTTCACGCATTTGTACGCCAGCCGGTGGAACCGGTTGGCGCACAAATAAAGACTATTCGATAATCTTGCTGATGACGCCGGCGCCCACAGTACGGCCACCCTCACGGATCGCGAAGTGGGAACCGATCTCCAACGCCACCGGCACAATCAGCTTG
>JADGQF010000288.1 GCA_017882045.1 Anaerolineales bacterium | reverse complement strand
GTAAGCGTTGCGGTTGAACCAGCGGAGGGAAAGGCAGACGCGCACGGTAAGAGGATCGTGCGGGTCAAAATGCACCTGGATGCCCGCGCCCATGAACGGTGGGTACCAACTGATGACGCGCAGAACGTCCACAGGCACCTCCCAATCGCTGAATCAGGCCGCAGCCGGTAAAGTGGGACGCATCTGCCCGGTCGCGCCGCTACTTCTTGCGCCCGGTCTTTGCCTCTTGCCCTTGCAGCCGGCGCCTGAGCAGGCCCGAAAGCCCGCGTCCCCTGGCTGCCTCGGCCAGTTCGGCCGAAAGCCGCCCGGCCTGGGCTTCGCTGGCCTCCTGGGCCGCCGGATGGATGACGATCTCACCCTCGCGCAGCTCGAGACGCACCCGGCCCTGGATGTTCAAGCGTTGCAGATAGTCTTTGGGCAACTGCAGCCGGCCGGCCGAGTCCACCACAGTCAGCTCCTCGAACTCGTCCTCTGCTTTGGCCGGCGCGTTCTCCGCCGCTCCTTCACCACTGGTAGCCGTGCCGTTTGCCGGCGCCTGCCGGCGCGTCTCGCTCGATGTCCGTCCGTCCCGGATCGCCACCACGCGGTGCACCTGCCGGGCAATGGTGGGGTCATGGCTGACGATCAACGTCGTCAGCCCGAGCTCATTCGTCAGCCGTTGGAACGTCTGGTAAATCGTCAGCGCCGTCGCGGTATCGACTTCCCCCGTTGGCTCGTCGGCCAGCAGCAGGGGAGGATCGTTCGCCAGGGCCACGGCGATCGCCACCCGTTGCTGTTCGCCGCCCGACATCTGTTGCAGATAATGGTGCCGGCGATGGGCCAAACCCACCGCCTCCAGCAGTTCTTCGCCGTGGCGCCGCTTTTTGCGCCCGGTGCGCCCGGCCAGCGTCATGGGCAGGACCACGTTCTCCAGCGCGTTGAGGTAGGGCACCAGGTTTCGCCCGCCTTGCTGCCAGACGAAGCCCACCTTCGCCCTCCGGTAAGTGTCGAGGGCCGAGTCGGACATCTTGAGCAGATCATACCCGTCGACCCACACTCGTCCCGCCGACGGCCGGTCCAGCCCGCCCAGGATGTTCATTAGCGTTGTTTTGCCGCTGCCGCTTGCGCCGACGATGCCCAATAGCTCGCCGCGTTGCACCACCAGGTCTAACCCCTGCAGTGCGACCACTTCCAGGTTGGCGATCTTGTAGATTTTGACCAGGTTGTCGCAGACAATCAGCGCACCGGGCGCGTCCGCGTCCTCGGTCTCTGCCGCCGCGGCGCCGGCTGCCCGGGCTTGCGCTTGCGCCGTCTGGTCCGCCGGGTTAAGGGTTGCGTTAGCCTGTATGTTTTCCTGCACCATGTTATGCTGTCTCACCCAGTTTGATAGCCTGGAAGATCTTCATGCGCATCAGCAGGGCGGCCAGTATGCCCAGGGCGATGATGAACAACAGGCCGAACAGTGCGTAAATGCGGAAGATGGCCGGCCAGGCGATCTCCACCAGGAAGGGTGGTATATGCGCCGCCGGGCCGCTGCCCACTTGCAGGAACGGTATGAACTGTTGGCTGATCCAGCCGCCGAAAAGCGTGCCCGCGGCCAGGCCGGTCAGGATCAGGAAGGCCAGCTCCCAGGCCAGCAACGAGGTCATCTGCATGGGCGAGAGCCCCATCGCGCGCAGGATGCCCAGCTCGATCGTCCGTTGGCGGAACGAGAAGAGCGCGTAGAGGAAGAAGCCCAGCACGGTGAGCAGCGCGGCCGCCACAAAGCCGACCGAGAGCAGCCCGAACAGGCCTTGCCGTTCCGGACGGCGTTGTTCCGCCACGATGGCCGGCACCGACGCGTCGCTCGTGATGACTTTTATGCCCAGTTTCTG
This sequence comes from Anaerolineales bacterium, assembly GCA_017882045.1. Lineage (GTDB taxonomy): Bacteria > Chloroflexota > Anaerolineae > CG2-30-64-16 > CG2-30-64-16 > JADGQF01. The sequence goes on along the minus strand of JADGQF010000288.1, from coordinate 3,688 downwards.
CACGCCCTGCAGGACTTTAGGGTAATCCACGGCGACACAGCCTGTGTCTGTGCACGATTCGGTGCTTAGCCACACTTCGTAGGGGAACTGGCCGCCGGCCCTTTCGAAGATATAGTCCAGGTTGCCCACGAACAGCGGCCCCTTGTCCTCCGCGTACCAGGTCGGGAACAGATCGAAGCCGCCGACGATTTTCATGTCAATGTCCGTGCGCTGGCCGTAGGTGCCGACCGTCACCCGGATGGTGTCGCCCACATTGACCGCATATTGGCCCATCACACTGCGTGGGACCAGCACGCCGTCCGGCGTGGTCGCCAGCGCGTTCATCAAGGAGCCCAGCGAGCCCGGCGCGAAGTCTTCCCGCCAGAAGGCAACCCTGGGAAAGTCTACCCGGTCAACTCCCATGAAGACGCCGTCCTGGGTCTGTCCGCCCAGGCGGGTCGTCGCCTCGTAACGTCCGACGCGCGCGGCTGCATTTATACCGGGCACCTTCAGATATTCGCTCACCGGCAGGAACAACCAGCGCGGCCCCGTCTTTTCGGCTGTTGCGCTGCTTCCGCTTTGGCTCGCGGCGGTGTTACCAGTCTCTCCGATGGCGCCCATCGGGCCGGACGAAGTTTCGGTGCTCTCCCCCAGCTCGTCCACTTTCATGTCGGCGCCAACCTGGTAGTACGTCTGATCGTACAGGTGGTTATCCAGCGTTTGGGCCAGCGAGGCGGTGAAAGCCGACAGGCTGAGGGTCAGCACCAGCAGCACCAGCGGGGCAGTGTAGGAGCCGGGCGTGCGCGCCAGGTGGCGGGCAGCCATCAGCAAGCCCACGCTATGAGTGTGCGACGCTACCCACACCACCGCGCGCATGATCAGCGGCAGGATGCGCAGCAACACCAGAGTCAGTGCGAAGACGGCCAGGGCCGGCACCAGGAAGAGTAGCGGGTTCTGGAACGGATCGTTGGGTAGCTGCCCCGCCACGGGCAGAACGATGCTGCCCTGCTTGCGCAGAGTGTACAGGCCATACATGGCCGGGATGAGCAGGATGACGTCAAGCCAGGCTCTTTGCCACCATGGCTGTTTCATGGTGCGGGCCTGTTCCTGCTTGTAGGTGATAATCGTGTGGCGTGACGCGCCGAGCGTGGGCACCAATTGCGCCAGCAGGGCAATCACCGCCACCGCGATGCCGAAGCGCAGGATGGTCAGTGACATCTGCACCGGCAGGTTGCCTTTGGCGCTGAAATTGAGGAAGCTCTGCGTCCGGCCGATGGCCGCCGCAATCCACTCGCTCACCGGCCAGCCGAGCAACACCGCCAGCCCACCCAGCACCATCGCCTCCAGCGCCGCGATCCCCAGCACCTGGAGCGCCGTGCCGCCTCGGCTGCGCAGCACCGCAATCTCGTTACGTTGCTGCGCCACGGTCAGGCTGACGACCAGGCCGATGAAGGCCAGGATCAAGCCGATGATTGGCACGCTAAAAGCGTAGAGCAGCACGTTCAAGAGCCTGGCAGACTGCTCGTACTTGATGAGCGAGTCGGATGGCGATACGTCGAGACTGGTGTTTGCCAGCAACCCGGCTGCCTGGCTGCGTACTGACGCGATGCGCTGCAGTAACGGCAGGCTATCGGCCGAGCGGACTCCGTCACCGTTCATCACCATGTACCACAGGGCAACGTAGACCTCGCCCATGAGGCGTGGCGCCACCCAATTCTTTAATGCTTCTTCCGGCACCAGCAGCACATCTGCCAGGGCCGAGGGGTTATAAAACCAGAAGTTCTCGCTGGGGTCCTTGGGTTTGTAAATGCCGGCGATACGGATGGGTATCTGCAGTGCCTTGCCGTTGATGCCCGCCTTGTCGCCGTAGAGGATGTAATGCTCTCCGGCGTGTAGGCCCAGCTCAGACGCCCGCTCCTCGCTCATCAGCGTGTCAATCGGGTTGTCGGCGGAGCCGCTGGGCATGCCCGCCAATTGCCCCTCGACGAGGGTGATATGCTTGTCAATGTCGCTGATGGTGCCCACGCTCAGCCAGCTCAGCGAGTGCTGAGTATCGTAGGTAGTTGTCTTTTCCTGCGCCGCAAACAGCGCCAGGTTGTCGGTCTTGAAAAAGCGCACCAGCAACTGCTGGGGAAGCCCCAGCGCCGGCCCGGCCGCATTGGACAGATACGTATCCACCGGCTGCACGTCCGACCACTTGACCGGGCCATACCAGGCGCCGATGTAGCGGAACATAAATGCGAAAGGTGGCCGCGCGGTGGGGTCGGTCTCCGTTAGCCCCGTGCCCAGGGCCTCGCGCAGGATGCGATAATAAACCGCGTCCGAGTAGAGTGGGATGCTCAGAGTCAACGCCACAGCCGCGGTCAGGCCCAACGCGGTCAGCAGCGCCAGCCTGCGCTGGGAGAAGAGCCGCTTGAGGGCCACGATGAAGATCGCGCCGAAGCGAAGCAATACGCCCATAGGATGCCTGACCTCTACTGACCGAGCACGGTCTGACCTTCCGCCAGGCCATCCAGGATCTCGCTGCGATCGTCGCCTTCGATGCCTAGCTTGACGTCGACGCGTGTCTGCACGCTGCCATCCTGCACCACGACGAACTTGCGCCCTTCGAAGGTCCGCACCGCCGCGGGAGGTAGCCAGAGGGTGTTGTCCTTCTGTTCCAAAGTAACCGCCACACGCGCCAGGTCGCCCAGTTGGTAGCCCGCGCTGGAGGTGTCGCCCACGAAAGACAGGTGGATCGACTTGTCAGCGTCCTGTCCCGCGCCGGCCGCCGCACCGGAGTAAGGGAGTTGGCGGATCTTGGCCGCCAATTCCACGCCCGGCTTGCCCACCAGCGTCACCACGGCAGCCTGCCCTTCGGCCAGGTCGGTGGTTGGGGTGCTGGTCGAATCCACCCGTATTTCCAGCGACGTTGGGTCGGAAATAGTTACGACCGGGTTGTAAGCCTCGGCAGCCCGGCCCTCGTACACACCGATGGATGTGACCAGCCCGTCGAAGGGCGCTATCAGTTGTGAATCGGTCAGCGCCGCTTCCAGTTTCTTCACGTTGAGGTCCGCCCGTTCGACGTCGTTCTGCAACATCGGATCGACGCCTCGTTGGAGCGTGTCGAGCGCAAGCTGGGCAAGCTGGACCTGCTGTTGGGCGATGACTACCTCGTGAGCGTGAGTGGTCGGCGACTGCAGCGCCAGATCGTAATCCGCCTGGGCACTCTTGGCATTCAGTGTGGCTTGCTCCAGGGCCGCCGTCTGGGGCAACATGCCCTTATCCGGGCGCCAGGAGATGGCGTCGTAGGCGGTCTGCGCGTGCGCGACCTCGATCTGCGCCTTGCGCAGTGCCACCTCCGCCTGGGTTTTGCGCGGTGTCGGGTCCTGCCCCTGGGTGATCGCGAGGCTCTGCCTGGCCATATCCAGTTGCACCTGCGCCCGTTTGATATTGTCCTGCTGGCCGATCTTGGCCTGTTCGAGCAGCGATTGAGCGCGTGCCAGGTCGAGCTTGCCGGAGGTCAGGTCGCGCTGGATATTGTCGTTTTCCAGGTCGCTCAGCAACTGTCCGGCTTTCACCGGGTCCTGCGTCTTGACCAGCACGCTGTGCACGCGACCGGCGGTACGGAAGAAGAGGTCCTTTTCTTTGATGGGCGCGATGCGGCCTGTAAACTGCAGCTTGCGCACCACCGTGCCTTTCTGGACCTTGTAGGTGGGTTTATTGGGAA
>JADGQF010000287.1 GCA_017882045.1 Anaerolineales bacterium | reverse complement strand
CTGCTCCTCGCCACCCTGCACATCGTGGTTGGGCTGGCACTGTTCATCCTGCCGGGCGCGATGGCCGGCCGCTGGCCGTGGGGACTCACCCACCTCACCGCCCAGGTGATCGGCGGCTGGTACATCGCCGGCGGGATCTCCGTGTGGGCGCGCGTGCGGGCGCGCACGCCGTCCCGCTCCCAGACCGGCCAGATTGCCGGATTCCTGGTCGCGCCCCTGCTTTTGATCGGCGCCTGGTTCTTTCGCCATAACTTTAGCGGCCCGCCCTTGACGGTGGGGTTGTACCTGGCGGATGTGATCCTGGCCGGCGCCCTGCTGATCTACGCCCGCCTGCGGGCAGGCAGCAGGCAGCCAACCAGCGCGGCCGAGTAGAGGAGAGGGACCTGCGGGTAGACCGGGGCAAGCGCCAGATGATCAGGAGCGAGGACTCGGACGAGCTGCCCTTCTGACGGAAGAGTGGCCCTTCTGACGGAAGAGCGAAGTCTTACCCGCCCTCTTCCGCCGCGGCCGGTCCAGGCGGGGAGGCCGGCATATCCTGCGGAGGCGGCGCAGGTGTCTCGCCGGCGGCCTCCAGCGCAGCCTTGACGGCGCGCCGCACGCTGCGGGTGAACTTCGCCATGCCGCGCTCGCTGAACTCGCGCGCCAGTTGTTCCAGAACCTCGCGCTCCGGCAGCGGCAGCCCATAGCGCGCCCACAGCCGCTCGCGGTGATAGGCCACCCACAGGTACAGATCAGTCTCCGTGCGCCCGGGGAACTCCTTTAGAATGTCCGTCGCGCGGATGGCCTCGACGATGGGGCGGTAGACCGTGTCATACCAGCTCACCGCCGCTTCGGGCAGCGAGACATCCTGCTGCTGCTCCAACCCCATGTAGTAACGACGGACCTGGATGTGCTCGAGCAGCAGTTCGTAATGGCCGGGCACGCTGAACTCGAGCAGCGCTCCCGGTAGGCTCTCGTCCAGCCCGGTCTCCTCCAGGAACTGCGCGTACTCTTCCTTGATGATCAGGCCGTCCGCGTCGATGTCCGGGGTCAACGGGACGCGCGTCTTGATTTCGGTCACGTAGGCGTCGATATGTGTCAGCCCGTTGGCCTTGGCCACCGAGACTCGGTGGTTGCCGTCGCGCACGAAATAGACGTCGCCGACCTTGTAGACGTCGATGGGCGGCAGCGTACGCATCTCGTTCATGGCGACGTCGAGCTCGCGCCAGCGCTGCTCATCGGCGCCGCTCAGCGGCAAGAAAGCGCGGTCGAAGTCGCGGTAGCGCCCGACGCTGCCGACAATGTTGGCAATCGGGATGATCTGCATGCCGCGCTCGATCCCCAGCGGGCTGCGCAGCAGCCGCCGCACCTGGTCGAACGCCAGCAGCTCCAGCTCGGGTTTCTGCCCGAAACGCTGCAGGAGGATCCTGATCAGCGAGTGCGACTGCGCCTGAAGACGGCCGTATTTCTTGGCCGCCTCCAGGGCAGAGTAGGCCGCCGTGAAGCGCGGTTCTTGCGGTTCTTCTAGTTCTTCGCGTTCATCCATGGGCGGACGCTACCAACCACAGGAACCCATACGGCTCCAGGACCAGGTCATGTTCTAGCGACACGGCCCGATCGGTCACCAGGTCGTCATACACGTACGCCAACCCATGCGTGCGCACGTTATTGGCCGCTACGCTCTGCTCGTGCTCGCTGAAATTGGCGAAGGCCAGCATCTGATCGGCGCCGTGCCGGCGCAGGTAGCCGAAAACGTGGCCGTTGCCCGTGTCAATCACCGTCGTGTCATTGCCGGCGAAGGCGCCGCACTCCTTGCGGATGGTAATCATGCGCTGCAGGGCGCCGTAAATGTGGCCTTCAAGCGCGCTCGGATCGTTGCGCCGCGCGATCCTGGTCCAGTCGGCGAACGGGCGGTGCACCCAGCGGCTGTCGGCCAGCTTGGCCGGGTCATGGCGATAGGTGGTGTCGTTGAGCGTGCCGACCTCGTCGCCCAGGTATAGCAAGGGGATGCCGCCGATGGACAGGATCACGCTGTGGATCAGGAGGATGCGCCGCACGGCCAGCTCCACCTCGAACGGCCCTTCCTCCTCACGCAGTGCTTTCTCCAGGCCGGCCAGCGAAGCGGCCGTGCCCGAGATGCGCTCATCGCCGGTCTGCGGGTTCTCCTGGAACGGCAAGCCGCGCGCGAAGCTTCCGGCGAAGCGCCCCGTGTAGAAGGCGTTGAGGAAGCGGCGATGGTCGTAGCCGTTCATCCCCAGGTGCGCGGCGTCGGCGTCGTCAAAGGTCCAGCCGATGTCGTCGTGGCAACGCACGTAGTTGACCCAGGCGCAGGCCGGGTTCATCTTGAAGCGCTCCTGCATCGAATGGCGCAGCAGGCACACCTCGCGCGTCGCCAACGACTCCCAGAGCAGGGCCATCAGCAGCGGGTTGTAGGAAAGCTGGCACTCGTAGGCTGAGATATAGCGCGCCACTTCGTCGGGGTGGACGATGGCCTCCGACTTGAAGAGCAGAGCGGGGGCCGCGAGGCGGGCCAGGGCGTTGAAGGCCTGGATCAGCATGTGCGCTTCGGGCAGGTTCTCGCAGGTCGTGCCCAATTGCTTCCAGATGAAGGCCACCGCATCCAGCCGCAGCACCTCGACACCCACGTTCGCCAAGGCCAGCATCTCCTCCAGCATGCTGTCAAACACGGCCGGGTTGGCGTAGTTGAGGTCCCACTGGTAGCTGTGGAAGGTGGTCCACACCCAGCGATCGACCTCGGGCCGGTAGGTGAAGCTGCCGCGCCGCACCTCGGGGAAGATCTCGCGCAAGTTCTTCTCGTAGGCGTCCGGCATCTGGCGGTCCGGGAACATGTAGTAATAGTCCTGGTGCTCGGCGTCGCCCGCCAGCGCCAGCCTGGCCCAGGCGTGCTCGTCCGACGTGTGGTTGAACACGAAATCTACTACCAGGCTGATACCCTGCCGGAGCAGCTCGCCGGCCAGATCGGCCAGCTCGGGCATGCTGCCCAGGGCCGGGTTGACCTCACGGTAGGAGCTGACGGCATAACCGCCGTCGTTCTCGGGCATAGGCACCTTAAAAAGCGGCATCAGGTGCAGGTAAGTCAGGCCCAGCTCTTTGAAGTAGGGGAGGCGTGCCCGCAGGCCGGCCAGGTTCCCGGCAAAGAGGTCCACGTAGCACACACCGCCCAGCATCTTTTGTCCCTGGAACCAGGCCGGCGCGGCCTCGCGTGCCTCGTCCAGCGCTTTGAGGTCCACGGGGCGGGCCAGCCACAGGCGTGCCGCGGTGGACAGGATGCTTTCCAGGTGGTAGAAGAAGTCGTAGCGCCCACCATACAGGTGCAGCAGTAACTCGAAAAGGCGCCGGAAATTGGTGCGCAACCGGCACTCGAAGATCGGCCAGCCTGCCGGGTCATGTGAAGCGTACCGTTCCCGCAGCGTGGGCAAGAGACGGTCGAGCGCTAACTGCGCCTGGCTGTCGAGCCACGCCGGCATAGGTCGTTCACTCGTGGAGCACCTCGGAATGGAGGGGGAAGGAGGGCAAAAGGGAGAGGGCAAAGAGGCGGGGCCGCCCCCCGCCCTTTTCCCTCCGCCTTTTGCCCTTCGTCTTTAGCCTTTCACCGCGCCTGCGGTGAGGCCGGAGATGATGCGCTGCTGGAAGATGAGCACCAGGATGACCAGCGGGATGCTGACCACGATGCCCGCAGCCATGATCTCGCCGAAGGGTTCCTGGTGGGCAACCTGACCGCTGAACAGGGCGATCACCACAGGGACGGTGCGCGCTTGCGGCTCGATCGAGGTGAAGGTAAGTGCGAACAGGTACTCGTTCCAGGCCGCGATGAAGGCGAGCAGGCCGGTCGTCACCAGCGCGGGCGCCGTCAGTGGCAGTAGAATCTGCACGAAGGTCTGAAAGCCCGTCGCGCCGTCGACTTGGGCGGCCTGCATGATCTCGAGCGGCAGCCCCTTGAAGAACGACGTCAACACCCAAACGGTGAACGGCAGCGTGAAGAGCATGTAGGTGACGATCATGCCCGGGATGGCGGAGATGCCCAGGAACAGGATCATCGCGTACAGGCCGGACAGCACGGCGATCTGCGGGAACATGGTCATCGCCAGCACCAGGTAAAGCGAGGGCGATTTCCCACGGAAACGCAGCTTGCCCAAGGCAAAGGCGGCGAAGGAGCCGATCGCCAGCGCCAGCAGTGTCACCGAAATGGCGACGATGGCGCTATTAAGTAGGCCTCGCACGAAGGCCGAATTCTTGAACACGGACGCGTAGTTGGCGACGAACACGCTCAAGCCGTGGGTGTTCGGGTCCGCCGGCACCAGGGTGGCGGGCGTCATCTGGAGCTGTGATTCGGACTTCAGCGACGAATTGATCGCCCAGTAGAACGGGAACAGCATCCAAACCACGATGACGACCACCATCAGCCAGAAGCCGATGCGCCCCAGCACACCCCAGACAGGGTTCCTCTCTCCGGTTACAGATTGTGTCGTCATTCTGTCTCTACCCCCAGGGTCCTGATGTAGATCACCGCGAAGATCAAGATCAGGATGAAAATCACGACGCTGCTCGCCGACGAGTAGCCCATGACGCGGCTGTTAATCAGCTGGTAGTAGGTGAAGCTGGCCATCGAGTAGCGGCTCTGGGCCAACACGATCTGGAACACGTCGAACACCCGCAGCGCGTCCAGCGTGCGGAAGACCAGGGCCACCGAGATGGTCGAGCGCAGCAGGGGCAGGGTCAGGTTCCAGAACTGGCGCCACTTGTTAGCGCCGTCCACGTCGCCGGCCTCGTAGATGTCGCCCGGGATGAGTTGCAGCCCGGCCAGCAAGAGTAGGGCCATGAACGGCGTAGTCTTCCAAACGTCGATCAGGATCATCGCTGGCAACTGGTAGGTGGGGTCACTCAGGAAGGCGATGTGCCCGTTGCCCAACCCGAGCGCCGACGAGGCCATGTTGAAGAACCCGACGCGCGAGGAGTCGAGCATGAACTGCCAGATCCGGGAAGACACCGCCGTCGGGATGGCCCAGGGGATAAGCATAATCGCCATCAGCAGGGCGCGCGTGACGCTGCGGGCCGGGAAGCCGTTGAGCACCATCGCGATGCCCAACCCCAGTAGAAACTCGAGCAGCACCGTCAGCACCGTGAAGGTGATCGTGTCCCCCACCGAGTGGATGAAGTTCGGGTCGGTGGCGCCAATCACGAAGCGGTTGCCGAACAGCGAGAACTGGCTGACCTCTTTGTAGCGGATCGGGTCGGTCGGTAGCACGTTCACCGGCGCATCGTAGACCACGCCGCCCGACTTATCCAGCTTGACCTGGCCGGTCGCTTTGTCGACCACGGGCGGCAGCCGCCGGATGTCGAGGCTAAGCAGCTTGCGGTAGTTTTGTAGCTGGACGAAAACAGTCGGTTGCGAGCTGGCGAAGGTCCGATTGGTGAAGCTGCTGACGAACACCGAACCGAGCGGGTAAATCGCAATGATGAGAACCACCAGAAACGTGGGCAGCAGCAACCAATAGGCCAGGCGCTCCTCTTGTTTGGCCAGCTCGCTGAAACTGGCCGAGGCCTT
>JADGQF010000286.1 GCA_017882045.1 Anaerolineales bacterium | reverse complement strand
CTGGTTCAGCGCCGCCGCGCCAGCCTCCTCTTGATGGCCAGTCGCGCGAGCAGCGGCCCATCCAGCAAGCTCGGCCCGAGATCGTCCGCCGCGAAAATCGCCATCGCCAGCGGGGGGCGCAAAGAGCGCACATAGTCACCCACCGAGAGCATGCCGCGCCGTAGCGCGGCCGCCACCGCCGCTACGTCTGTCGTCATCCTCACCCAGTGCACGCCCGGCCGCGCCCGCTGCTCGGCCACCGGCCGGCCGCAGGCTACCAGCCACTGCAGATAGGTGAAGTCCACCCCTGCCTTGCCGCCCAACGTGTGCCAGCCCCATATGCGCGGGTTAAGGTCCAACAGCTTGTAACGGCCATCGCGCCTGTCGAGCTTGAACTCGACCTCCATCAGCCCGTCGTAGCAGAGGGCGCCCAACAGGCACCGCGAGAGGCGTTCCACCTCGGGCTCTTCGATGCTCTCCACAAAGGTGCTCGCCTGGCCGAACTCCAGCGGATACTGGCGCGTGCGCCGCGCAGTGATCGAGGCCAGCACCTGGCCGCCCTGGCACAGCGCCGCGTACGAGAACTGACTCTCGCCCCCACCCGGAATGAGCCCTTGCAGCATGATCGCGTCCGGGTCCACCAGCGTGCGCGCCTCATCATAGCGCGCCAGCAGCGTCTCCCGGTCTTCGACCCGCCACGCCTTGGCATTTGTGAACGCGTTTGCCGACTGCTTGTAGGCCGGCTTGAGCAACACCGGGAAGTTGATGTCCATTGTTGCCAGTTGCTCTCGGCTCGCCGGCTGGAAAGTCCACGGCGTGTCCACCCCCGTCTGCCGCGCGAGCTGGTTCGTGCTGCGCTTGTCGTAAGCCCAGCGCAGCGTCTCCCAGGCTGGGGTCGTCAGCCGGTAACACTCGGCCAGGGTCGCATGGTTGCGCGCGATCAGCGCGGCCGCCTCGTCTCCGCTGGGAAAGACGACCCAGCCTTCCAGCCCATGCCGCCCGGCGAGACTGCGCAGGTACTCCACGCGCTCTGCCTCGCCGGCGTCCGGCCAGGGCAAGTGGCGCCGCGCGTAACGCGATAGCCCCGCCAGCAGGTGCTCGTCGGTCAGCACCCACACCGGAATTTTCCTCCGTCCCAGGCTGCGCACCGCCCCCAGCGCCCGGTAGTCGCCACCTATCACCAGGGCGCCGCCGGGCGGGCGGTCGCTCCAATGCACTCCGCCTGTCACCCGTGGTCCAACGGCAGGCGCGAGCCAAGTATTATGAGTCACGGTCCCCCCGCTCCGCGCAAGCGCGCACCCTGGGCGCTTGTGCGCCCGGCGGCTAGTTTCGCCGATCCGCCACTATGCGCCGGGTCAGCGCCGGCCCGGTGTAGACCGTTCCCGCCACAAAGCGCATCACCGGCCCAAAGCTCCAGGCCGACGGCGCGCCGACGAAGTGCAGCCCGGGCACCGACGACTCAAAGCCCTGCGCGAGTTCGGGATAGCCGTTGACGCAGCGTAACACCTCGACCAGGCGCGCCCCCAGGAACGGGTAGCGGGCTACGTCCACCCGGTAGCCGGTCGCCAGGAGCACGTGATCGGCCCGGCGGGTGCTGCCATCGTTCAGCGCCAACTGCACTGCATCGCCTGCCGGCGCAACCAGAGCCACACGACGGCCGGTTGTGATGCGTACACGCGTGGTGCGCGGCTCCAGCCAGCTCGAGGCGGCCGGCCTGATGCAGCGGTACGCCAGCCGGTCCTGCATGTCGCGCGGTAACTTCGTGAATAGGTCAGGCGCCGCCACCAGCCAGCTCAAACCCATCGGTCCCACATCCGACGGCGCGTACAGGACACGCCGCGCCATACCTTTGTGTACAAGGCCGCTGCGGTGCAGCCAGCGCACACGCGGCTCGCGCATGATCAGTTCTACGTCGGCATCGCACTCGCTCAACAGCGCCGCGGACTCAAACGCGCTCTGGCCGCCACCCACGACCACCACCCGCCGTCCGGCAAACTCCGACAGGTCATGGTGATCGGCCGAATGCGAGGCCAACGCCGGCGGCAGTTTGTCGAACTCGGGCGGCCGCTGCGCGAACGGCGCGATCCCGCCGGCGACAACCACTTGCCGGGCCGCGATCACCTCGCCGTCCTCCATCTCCACTCGCAGCCCCCCCTCCGCCGGCTCGACACGGCGCACCCGCCTGCGCTCGAGCTTCGGCGCCACCTGCTGCTGGACCCACTGCCCGTAACGGACAAAAACCTCCAACCGCACTTGGCCGTCGACCCTGACACCCTCCTGCGCCTGGAAAGCGTCCAGCGAGAACGCGTGGCGCGGGTCTGCGATGTGAGAAGCCCCGTAGGCCGAGCGCAGGATCATCCCGCGCGGCATCTGGCGCTGCCAGAATTCCATTGGCTCGCCGAAAATGCGGAACGACACACCGGCTGCCCATAGATGCGCGGCCGTGGATAGTCCATAGGGTCCAGCGCCGATTATGACAACCTCAGACGAAAACGACGTCGGCATTACATGTCCTCCGCAATGATCTTTCAGCGCACCCACAAGCGCGGCGCGTAATCCACCAGGGACAGGGCATCCAGGTCCCCGGTTATCGACAGGGCGCTGCGTGCCCCATCCGGCCAGCGCCAGAAGCGCACCAGCGGCCCGGCACAGTTCTCAATATGATCGATGAGTTCAACTTCGCTCTTCAGCCCGGCCTGCGTTGTGCCATCCAGGTAGATGGCACAACGCTCGGCCAGCTCGCCGCTCTTGACGATGTAACCCTGCTCACGCAGAAAGACGACGCTGCTCTCCGGGGTCCCGGAGGGAAGCCCTACGAACGGAAGAACTTCTCCTGCGACCTCGACCACGGGTCCTTGCAGGCGGGAATACGGCCCCCACCACACTTCAGCGCCGTCCCTGCCTCCGGGCAGGTCCGTCGCCAGCCCCCGGCCCAGGATGGTGGCGCGCTCTGAGGAAGCGAACGTGATCCGCCATCCGCCGGGCACCGGCATGGCCTCCGCGCTAAAGCAAGCCTTCTCCGCCCACCAATCGCCGATGTCCCTTAGCCTGGCCAGCCAGACGTGCGGCTGCAGCCCCCGGGCCTGTTCCAACAGAGTCCGGAACGCCCCTTCGTAGCGCTCGGCCAGTTCCGGGTGGAACATTAACGTGAAAGCCTCTCCCCGGCGATGCGTTTGCTGCAAAACGTCGGTCCAGACCGCGCCGATCGCCTCGGTTCCCAACTTCAGCCCATCATGCAGCTGCAGATCATCCGGGAGGCAAACCGGTATCTCGACCAACCCGCGCCAAGTGTGCGGCACGCTGGTCGCGCTCTGCGCGCGCCGCGGCTCGTAGAACTCGGTCAGCTTCGCCAGCACCGGCCCGTCCACCTTCACGCCGGCCAGCGGCGCGGCATCCCACCACACCGCCTCATTGCTGCTATAGCCGAACCGCCCCGCCGGCAGAGCATCCAGCAAACCCTCGCTCCAGCTCAAGTAGGGACAGCGAAAACCACAAACCTCAATACCGTGGCGCTCAAAAACCTCTGCACCCTTCAGGAGCTGCTCGCAAGCCTCTTCCGGGGGATAACCCTTCAGGTCGAGATGATCGAAGCTGTGCACCGCGATCTCCGCTCCTGCGGCCTGCAGGCTCTCGATAAAGTGCGGATGCCATTGCACCACCCGTCCCGGCGTCGGGAAAGTCGGTGCGCAGCCGTATTCGGCCAGCAACGCAACCGTCGCCTGAATGCGCGCTTCGCCCCGCGCCGGGGTGACACCGTACCTGCCCAACAACGCTCCCGCCCGCCGTACAATGAACTCCGGTCCCCGCCGGCTGAACCATCGCTTGAGTTTCACCGCTCTATCCCCCCGCGCGCGCCGGTCGCCCGGCCGCCCGGCCGCCCGGCCGCTATCATAGCGTCTTCCGATACAACTCATACCCGGCACGGCTCAGCGCCAGCGTGAGCGGCCGGTGCACCGAGGTGGCCCGCCCGTAGTTGACCAGCTGCCCGCCGTACTTGGATTTGAACTCACGCGGCCCATAGGGCTTGTTGGGCACCCCGGCCCCACCCCAATCGAAGCAGCGGTACCCGTGCTGCACGCCCCACTGCAAAGACTGCCAGACCACCGCGTCGTTGGGGTACAGAGCACGGTACTCTCTGTCCCAACCGATATACCAGATAAAGATCACACCCTTGTATTGCAGCTCGACGGTAGTAGCAGCGTAGGCACCGTCGCCGCGCGCCAGCATCATCCGCACCATGCCCTTCGGCGCCAATACGTCGAACGCGGCCTCGAACAACGAGCGGTCCGCCAACCAGACCTGCGCATGCGAGAAGGTGCTCTGCAGCAGTTGGTGCACTTGCGCCACGCAGGTGCGGTCTTGCACCTCCTCGGCTGTGGTGCCCCTCCTCTGCGCCCGCTCGACCGCTTTGCGAGCGGGCTTCGCGATCTGCTCCCAGATAGCGTCGAGCGGTTGCTCCAGGTCGATCAGGTAGTTCAGGTGCTCTTCGTGATGAAACCTGTTCTTCTCCAGTACGGGCCGGAAGACGCTGACGTCCGAGACATGCCGCAGCTCGGTAAAGAGTGTCGCGCGCCGCCGGGACTCCGCCCGGTAGGCCGCCAACAGCCTACCCAGTCCCTCCTGCCCTTCCGGCGTCGGCTCGGCCAGAACGCTGCCATAGGTCACCGCGCGCGTCGTCAGGTAGCGCATCGGGCCGTCTTTCACGCTGATGCGCACCGGGGTGAAGAGCGCCACCACCTCGCCGCCATCGTTCAGCGTCGCCCAAAGCTCGGGCCGGTGGCCATTGGCCCGCTCGAACACCTGGTACATCTCGGGCGTGTGAAAGATGTTGCCTGCTGGCTGGGCGTCCACAAAGTGGCGCCACTTGTCATAGGGCAGTGTCCGCACAACAGTCATGCTCATTGATCATCGACTCCAACATTCGTGTTCAATCCGCTCGCGGGCCTTCCCGTCGCGGCCCTCGCCGTCAGCCGGCCGTAGGCCTCCACCAGCGCCTTGGCCTGCTGCGACCAGGCCAGGTTCGCCTCCACACGCGCCCGTCCGGCCTGGCCGATTTTCTGACGCAGGCCGGCGTCGGCAAGGAGCGCCGCGATCTGCCGGGCAAAGTCGAGCTCTTCGTTAGGCTGCGCGAAGACCGCTCCGGCGCCGGCCGAGTAACGGTGTTCCGGCAGATCGAAGGCCACAATCGGCTTGCCCAGGGCCATATACTCCATCACCTTCACGATCGTCGAGTGATCGTTGAGGGCATTGGAGGGCTCCGGCGCCACACAGATGTCCGCCGCGCTGAGATAGCTCGGGATGTCCGCGCGCTGCACCCAGCCGGTGAAGTGCACGTAGTCGGACAGGCCCAGGCGCTCCGCCATGACCTTTAGCGCGGGCAGCGCGGTGCCATCCCCGATCACCACGCAGTGAAAATCGTCGAGCCGCAGCTCGTGCACCAGGCAGTCTAACGCGCGCAACAGGTAATCGACGACGTCCTGGACGGCGATCACGCCCATGTAGGCGATCAGCGTCTTGCCCGGCTGGGCCAGCCCCGGCGCAGGTTCGACCGGCTTGAAATCATCCAAGTCGGGACCGT
>JADGQF010000083.1 GCA_017882045.1 Anaerolineales bacterium | reverse complement strand
CGACCGCCGCCACCGAACGGTTGGGCGTCAGCGTGCCGGTCTCCGCCAGGTGCAGCATGAAGCGCAGGTCCTCGATGCTGGAAGCCGTGTGGCCGATGCAGCGCACGCCCCGTAGGCAGACGTCGCCCAGGTCAAACAGCGCCATGGTGCCCCGCGCGACGCCGGCAAAGATGTTGATCACGCCGTCGTCGGCCAGGTAGGTAGCCGAGTCGGCGATCAGGGGCGCGACCGGGGCCAGCACCATGATATCGTCGAAGCCGCCGGCAGCCTTGAAGCGAGCCATGGCCGCGGCATAGGTCTCTTTCTGCAGAGGATTCAGGCAAACGAGCTCGATGCCTCGCGCGCGCGCTTCGGCGCCGTAGGACTGTTCGAGATCCTTCAGCCGCAAATCGCTGACGTCGGTGCAGACGATGGTCGCCGGCCCGCCGATCATCTGGATGGCCCGCTGCACGTGCATACGTCCCATCGGACCGGCGGCGCCGACAAACCAGGCCAGCCCGCCGCGTCGCAGCTGTGAGCGGACCGGGACGTCGCTGTACGCGCGCGCTACATCCGCGCGGCTGCCGCCGACGTAGGTCCAGTCGTTGTAGTGGACGCGCCCCACGTCGACGTTGACCTTGCGGGACGGCGGCTCGTCGGCGACCAGCGCGACTATGCCGTGATTCGCCAGGTAGGGGCTTACGGCTTCTATCACGTCCGCCGTGTCCGCGCCATTGCCCAGCACCACGATGTCATCGACCGCTTTGATCCCCTGCGCGGCGAGGTCCGCCGCCGCGTCGCACGGGTCGGGCACGCCAATCACGGCCATGCCCAGTTCGGTCGCACGGGCGCGCAGCCAGTGATCGAATTCGGCCGGTACATGGCTGAGCAGGAGGCGCGCAGGATGCGATTTTTGGTCGAAGCCGGCGCCCACCCGATACTGCTCTTCCCCAGCGGCAACCGACTTCAGCAGCCCCGCGCTGCCCACGATCCAGGTGATGCCGCCCGGCTTGAAGGTCGTGCGGTACTCGAGCGTGTAGGCCGCCGTGACGCAGGCCCAGGGCTCGGTCAAGGCGCTTTCGGCGTAGCCCGTCTGCGGCTGGACCGGGATAAGATAGTTGCCGTCATCGCCGTGTAGATGGCGCCGGTCGATGATGTTGTATTTCGATAGCCCGCCCTGCAGCATATAGCCATAGGAGATGTTGACGCCGTCTACCCAGACATCGGCCTGGATGATAAAGCGGTCACCCGGCTTGTACTGATCGCGCAGGTTCTCGCCCACACTGACCACGGTCATGGCTACCTCGTGGCCAAGCACAACCGGGTCTTTGCGGATATCGCGGAAGATACGCGGGTGATTCTGGCCCAGGTTGATGACCTTGATATCCGAGAAGCAAAGCCCCACCGCATCATGGCGCACCAGCAGCTCATCCGCTCCCGGCTGGGGCAGGGGCGCCTCGATCGGCTTGCCGTCCTGGCCCAGGTTCTCGAGCCCGGCGCCGTACAGCGGCCAGAGCAGATTGGGTCCCTTGACGGGCCCTTCGGCCCGCCGGTAAGATTCCAGTTTATCAGGCATGATCTCCTCCTTGGGGTAACTGTTCGTGCGGGCACTCACCGGGCCTATGCCGGAACGAACAGTTCATTTCTTCAAGCGCGACAACATCTTCTCGGGCGGCATGGATTCATCGACCTTTGCCAGCCGGTCCAGACCCAGCCTGCCAGGCGGCAATAACTTGCCTGCCTGGGTATAGAAGGCGTTGCGCTCGGCGCGGCCGGGCAGATGGGCCTGCGCCCATTGGCTCTGGTAGCCAAGGCCGCGCGCCCGTTGCAGCATAGTGTGCCCGTAGACGAAGTAAGCACCGTCCAGAAAGGCCTGACGAATGGGAACCAGGGCGGGCGCATCGAAGTCGTCTACCAGCTTTTGTCCATACGCGTTCATCTCGGTGCCGATGTTCAGAGGCAGCGCGCGGTCCTGGGCAATCTGCACCACCTCGTAGAGCTTCTGCAGCTTGACGCGCCTGGTCTCCGGGTCGGCAATATTCCAGTTACGATCGGGGATGATGTTGAGGGCCACCGCTCCCTTGCCGATCATCAAGTCCAGGTACTCCTCGATGGCCTGCTCGCCTGCCGAAGTGCCGTCCAGCCAGGTAACACAGGGAAGTGCGCCGCAAGCCACGATGAAGCGATGGACCTCCTCGACGGTCGGGAAGGTCTCAGGACCCGGCTGAACGTAGCCGACGCCGCCCCGCTTCATCAATTTTGCCCGCACCAGGTTCTGGAACTTTGGCTCATCCGGCAGAATGGCGCTCACTTGTTCGGGCGTCATGCCGAGCTTGGCCGCCCAGAAGGCGGCCAGATCTGGGACGCCTTGCCCGGCGGCGCGCGTGTAAGCCGTCAGCAGGTGACGTTCGGTAGCATTGCCTTCGGGTGTCAGTGGTAGCACATCCCGGTCATAATCGATGGCCACCGGGTTCAAGTGAGCGTTGACCCGTGCCACCATCTCTCGGTTACGTCGGGCCGCGCGCAGGCGCATGTCGTCCAGGATCCCACAGACTTCGGATGGGCAGCGAGTAGAGGTGAAGCCAATGCCCATGTGATAGGCAACGCCGGGCTCCCCTGGGGAACTGAGCTCGCGCGTGGCAAACTCCGGGACAAAAACGCGCGTCTCCATTCCGGTGGACCCGCGCACCTCGGCGATGACACAGGCGTCGAGGAACTCATCGACGCCGTCCAGCACGTCAAAGTCCACCATACCGATCAGGCGAAAGCCGCGCTTGCGCGCCAACCAGACGAGGGACGCCGGCGAGTGCCCATAGGCGTTGAAGGAAAAGAAGGTGTGGCAGTGCATGTTAGCCACGTCGCGCGTGGGCTCGACTGCCACCTGGCCCTTGCCGGCCAACTGCACCAGCTCGTGCAGCGCCGCCTGACGGGTAGCCGGATCGAAATGGTTAAGCTGCTGTTCGAGCGCTTCAACCTGTTCGTCGATTTGCGCTTTGAGGTTCTGGCTTTTGGAATCGCTCATGGTTACTGCAGTTTGAGTAGCTTGCGCCGGATCTCTTCGTCCGGACGACTGTGGATACGCACCACGTCTTTCTGGCTCAGGTAGCTCGGCCCGCCGGCCGCATAAGTGCCGAGCAAGATGCGCGCGGCCTTGACGGCCATGGCGGTAACGTTCTCCACGTGCTGCGGCGAGCGGCCCAGCGCGATCAGCCCGTGGTTCTGCAGCAGGACGACCTTG
Source organism: Anaerolineales bacterium (assembly GCA_017882045.1). Lineage (GTDB taxonomy): Bacteria > Chloroflexota > Anaerolineae > CG2-30-64-16 > CG2-30-64-16 > JADGQF01. The sequence goes on along the minus strand of JADGQF010000083.1, from coordinate 13,333 downwards.
GGTGTCTCGCCGTACTGGTCCAGGTAGACCGCCAGCAGTTGTTTGACCTTGCGGGCCAGCGGGATACCCGGATCAGTGTAGGGCACCAGCAGCGGGGCCGGTCCACAGACCACGATCTCATCCGGGAAGAGCCGTCCGCCGAAAGCCACCTCGAAGTTAACGGAGCAAGTCAACGAATTGATCGCGACCGGATGCGTGTGCGCCACGAAGTTCACGCCTTCCAGGTTGAGGCAGATGGCATGCAGAAGCGTCTCCACCGAAGGATGCCCGCCCTTCGCCGGGTCGAGCTTGGCGGCATCCAGTCCCTCTTTGACCGCCTGGTCGCCTATCTCGCCGCAATCCAGCAGTTGCAGCACGCGCTCGAAAACCGCGTGCACGAAACCCTGCTCGGTGATCGTCCGCAGTTCGAAACCACTGGCCTTGACGTAGAATGTCCCGGCATCCGCACGTGCCGAAGTGTTGCCCTCGCCCAGGATGGCGAGATCCAGCTCAGGGCGGCCGATGCGGTTAGACATCGCCACCAGCTCGTTCAGAATCTGCTGCGTCATGTGTGATACTTCTCCTTTCAGAATAAAAGCTTGCTTCTCAGGTCACGCGCCCGGATAGCCGCCACTGCCGCCCTCGGCGGCGCCGCGCTCGGCGGCCACTTTCTTGGGATAGTCACTGGCCGCCAATGCCGCCAGGGGGTTCTCGGGTACGCCCATCTCGGCCCGCACCTGGGCCAGCAAGGGGCGCACGTCGGTTTCGAAGGCGTCGGTCAGCACGCGGTGGGCGCCCAGCACATCCTCGGCGGCCTGGCGTTCGGCCAGGGCCACGCGGTCCACCAGCAGCGCCTTAGCGTAGGCCACCTGGCAATTCACGACGGACTGCAGCATGGCTTCCAGCTTGGGCTCGATGTTGTGGCTCTGATCGATCATGTAGGCCACATCCTGTGCGCATCCAGACACCATCGGGTTGGAGTCTGCGGCCGCGCCGACCAGTTCGTTGTAGATCAGGAACAGTTCGAACGGGTTGACAGAGCCGACAATCAGATCGTCGTCGGCATACTTACGGGCATTGAAGTGGAAACCGCCCAGCAGACCTTCGTCCAACAGGAAGGCCACGATATGCTCGACGTTCGTGCCGGGTGCATGATGACCGGTGTCGACCAGGACCTTGGCCTGCGGGCCCAGCTTGCGACTGAGGGAGGCAGCCATACCCCAGTCGGCCAGGTCCGTCTGGTAGAAGGCGGGCTCGAAGAACTTATACTCGACCAAAATGCGCGCATCCTCAGGCAACCTCCGGTAGACCTCGCAGGCGGCCTCTTCCAGGCGGTGCTTGCGCGCGCGGATGCTATCCTGGCCGGCGTAGTTGGTGCCATCGGCCAGCCAGAGGCTCAGATCGCGCGAGCCGGTGGCGCGCATGATCTCAACGCATTCCAGCATGTGGTCGACCGCACGACGGCGCACGACGGGATCGGGATGGCAGACCGAGCCGGACTTGTACTCATCGTCCTGGAAGAGGTTGGGGTTGATCGCGCCGAGGGCAATGCCGCGCTCGGCCGCATATTGCCGGAGGCCGCTCCAATCGGATGTCTTGTCCCAGGGGATGTGCAGAGCCACCGAAGGTGCGACGCCGGTCAGCCGGTGAATGAAGGCCGCGTCGTCAATCTTCTCGTACACATTACGCGCCGCGCCGGCGGCGGCAAAGACCTTAAAGCGCGTGCCGCTGTTGCCGTAACCCCACGACGGGGTCTCGATGTGCTGTGCTTTGAGAGCGGCTTTGACCGCTGCCACATCCTGGCCGCTCTTCTGCAGGGCTTCCGCCAGGTATTCGTACGCCGGGTTATTCGTCTGCATCTTAAAACTCCTTCGCAAATAAGAGCCTATTCCAGGTGAAATACTTCTTCCAGCTCAACCATCCCCGCATCGGGGTGCGCGCCGCCCAGCGCCTCGAAATAGGGCGCCATGAACTCCTGCCAGCGGGCATTGACCTCTTCCTGCGCCATGCCGGCCAGGGCAGCCTGCAAGCTCTCGGGCGTCTCGAAATAGCCGAACAGCAGTCCATCATCCCGCATGTACAGCGAGTAGTGGCGCCAACCCGTGCGGCGCAACGCGTCCTGCATCTCCGGCCAGACTGCCTTATGGTGCTGCTTGTACTCCTCAACCTTGTCGGCCTTCACCTTGAGCACGAAACCGATGCGTTTCACGAAAACCTCCTGTATTATACCCCCTATGCTGCCACGACGGTCAGATCCAGGCCGAGCAGACGCGCTACCTTGCGAATCTTGCCAACCTGGCGCCCGACGCCGAGCGCACAATGGTGCGTCGGGCCTTGCTCACACCAGCGATCCATGAACTCGGCCGGATCCAGCGAGAACTTCAGGCGAGAGTTGGTGTTGCCAATCTGCAAACGCGGACCGGGCACGCATTCGCCCTCCGCAGCCAGCATCTTCAGTTTGCCTTCCGCGGTCTGGGTCATGCCCAGGATGGTGATCGGCCCGGTCTTCACGTTGAACTCAACGGAGACGCCATAGCCCCGCTTGCCATGGTACAACCCCAGGCCGCGCAGGACGGGCTTGCCCTGGCTGATGGCGACGTGTCCGGGGCCATCATGGCCCATGAGGACGAAGTCCTCGTTGAAATCGAGCGCGTAGAACTCGGTATACGAGCCGCCTGCGCCCAGCCGGTCCATGATCAGCATGGCCATGCAGGTCTTCAGGTCACCTTCGCCCGAAGCCGGGATGCCGCGCGCCGTCAACAGGGAGTTGCCGACGATCACGCCGGCGCCCAGCTCCTCGTTGGCATTGCCGTTCAGCCCACGATAATAGTAAGTCAACCCCTGCAGATTGAAATCGCTCACCAGCCGGTCGAGGCCGCACGACACCTGCGCGGACCAGCGGAGATTCTCGGACGTCACCGGCAAAGAGATGCGGTCGCGGCCGGGCTCGGCAATGTCGAAGATCTGCCGTATCTCGGCGATCTTGGCCTCGATCTCCGCCGGCGTCGCCGCGGCCACCCGCTGCTGGAGATCGTCCATCTCCAGCACTTCGACGTGCGAGCCCAATTGGGCGTGGTGCATCGTGAAGTCCGAGTACATATCCAGCATGCCGGGGTAGGTATGGCCAAGAAAGCCGATCCGGCTGCCATACAGCGTGCGGCGCACACCCGCCGCTGCCACCCAGTCGGCGATCTCCGCCCAGGCACGATCATAGTAGCGTCCGGCCGGGCCGTCTGCCGCGCTGAGAAGACCGGTGACCACATTGAAGGGGATGCGGCTGCGCGCAAAGGCATTGGAGATTTCGGGCACGCAACACGCCGCGCAGTTCGCGAGCCACTCGCCGGTGTCAGTATTAGGATAGTCCAGGGCGGGGATGGGTTGGAGGTTGAGTACCAGGACGGGAGACCCGACGTGCAGCACGGCGGGCAAAACCTGCGACGAGGTCGCGTAGGTGCCGACGTAACAGAGGATCAGGTCCACGCGCGCGCAAGTAAAAATCTCCCCGGCCGCCTGCGCAGCCGGGGCGCTGTCTACCAGCCCGGCTGATACGACTTCTGCTCCCATCCCGGCCAATTGCGCCTCGACCTGGGCCTGGTAACCTTCCAGCCGTTCCTTTAAGCCGGGGAATTGCGGCCAGTAGGCTGCCAACCCAATCCCGAAAACGCCGAGTTTTGGCTTCGTCTCTCTCTGACATGCCATCCCCACTGTGCTCCATGAAAACAACACCTGCTCGCCCCCTTACCAGATCGTCAGGGTGAGGGGGCGAGGACGAAACCCTTACTACTTGAGCAGGGTATCGACGTTGTCGGCGGTGATGAGGTTCACCGGGACGTAGATCTCACGGTTCTGATCGTTGTCAAACTTCAGCTTCTCGCCGTTCATCAGCTTGGTGGCCAGGTCAACCGTCATCTTGCCCATCTGGTAGGGCACCTGTTGCACCGTCGCCACCATCTGCCCGGCCTTGATCGCCTTCAGCGCGATCTCGTCCGCATTGAAGCCGATCACGAAGATGTCCTTCGACCCGCTCTTCCCGCTGTCGGCGATGGCCTGCGCCGCCCCAACCGCCATCGGGTCGTTGCACGAGAACACCCCTGCCACGTCCGGGTGGGCCGACAGGATGTCCTTCATCACCTTGTAGCCCTCTTCCTGCTTGCTGTTCCCCGACAGCGTCGCCACCACATTGTAGCCCAGTTCCTTCATCCGGGCCTCAAACCCCTGGTTGCGCCGCGCCGCATACACAGCACTCGGCTCGCACGTGATCGACGCCACGTTCTTGCTCGCCCCGGACTTCCCCTTGATCAGCTTGTCCATCTGATCCGCCGCCAGAACCCCACCCTTCTGGTTGTCCGAGATCACGATCACGTCGTAGTTCGTCCCACCGCCGCCGATGTCGTCTACTACCACCGGGATGCCCTTCGCCTTCGCAGCATCCACCACCGGTCCCATCGCATCCGGCTTGAACGGCGAGATGATCAGAGCGCCTATCCCCTGGTTGATCAGGTCTTGCGTGCTCGCTACCATCGTGCTCTCGCTCGACTTCTGATCCACCAACGCATAGTCGTAACCGGCGGCCTTCGCCGCCTCGCGGGTCCCCTTCTCCATGTCCTGGAAGAACCCGTACTGCATGTCATAGACCGAGAAACCGATCTTCTTCGCCCCTGCGCCCTTGGCAGGAACAGCCGGCGCCTGGGTCGCCGCCGGAGCAACGGTCGCGGCGGGCGCAGCAGGGGCCTGCGTGGCGGCGGGGGCAGCCGGAGCCGCCGGCGCGGGCGCGGCCGGCGAGCAGGCGCTCAAGAGCACCAGCGCGACGAGCACGACAGACAGAACTGCATAGGATCGGACGGAACGCATGTTAATCCTCCTTGAACTGAGTGGTAAAGCTTGGGGCAAAACGGTCGCTTGGCAACATCTCCAGGTCCAAATGGTTATGCGCTGACACCTCCTTTAGCTGCGCGCCAAACGCTCAGCCAGACGCTGACGGATCCCTTCGATCGACAGAGCAACCAGCAGAACCAGACCCACCGCGACCTTCTGCATGAAAGGATCGGCATGGGCCAGGTTCAAAATGTTGGTCAAGGTAACGAACAGGATAGCAGCGGCCACCGTGCCCAGCATACTGCCGCGCCCGCCGGCCAGGCGGGTGCCGCCCAGCACGACCGTCGCGATAACGTTCAACTCGAAACCGGGCTCCAGGCCAGGGGCAGCCGAGTAGAGGCGGGCGCCGATCAACACGCCGGCCAGGCCGGTGAACGCGCCGATCACGACGAAGACGAGGGCCGTGATGCGTCGCAAGGGCACGCCGGCCACCAGGGCAGCCTCGCTGTTAGAGCCCACCGCGTAGACGTAGCGGCCGAACGAGGTGTAAGCCAGGACGGCGGCGGCCAGGGCCGCGCAGAGCAGGAAGATCCAGAACGGCACAGGCAAGCCGGCGATAGTGCCATTGCCCAGCCAGATGAAGCTCTTCCCATTGAACCGCGCGGAATCGCCATTGGTAATCACATAGTGAAAGCCGCGGACGATGAACAACATGCCCAGGGTAGTGATAAAGGCCGGGATGCGCACCCGGCTGACGAGAAGGCCGTTGATGCTGCCGACTACGGTGCCGGTCGCGACGCCGGCCAGCACGGCGGCGAGCACCCCCCAACGGGCAGCCACGGCGACGGCCACCCAGGCTGCCAGCCCCAGGGTGGAGCCAACCGACAGATCGAAGGTGCCGGCGATGATTGCCACCGTCATGCCGACGGCCGCCACCCCGACGAAAGAGCTCTGACGTAGTACGTTCAGAAGGTTATCGCGCGAGGCAAAGTTCGGCAGGGTGAGCGCAGCGATCGCCCATACGACCACCAGCACCGCGCTGATGCCGTAACGCTCCCACATCACGTCCCAGTCCAGACCCCGCCTGGAGGTAGCCTGAGGAATTGCCTGAGCGGATCCGGTCATTGGGTCCTCCTCAACTGCGTCAGCGGATTCCAGCCGCGCTCGACCTGCAGCGCCAGAGCAACCAACAACAGGAGCCCGACCGTCAGGTCCTGGTAGAAAATCGGCACATTCAGTAAGTTGAGACCGTTGTTGATCATCGCGACTAACACGGCGCCCAACAAGGTGCCGGAGAGCGAAGCCTTACCGCCCGTCAACGCCGTGCCACCCACCACCACCACGGCGATGGCGTTCAGCTCCAGCCCGGTTGCCAGGCGGCCGTTGGCCGTCAGCACCTGCGCGCTGATGATCATACCGGACAGTGCGGCGGCCGCGCCGACGATGGCAAATATGCCCCATAACACCTGGCTGGTGCGCACACCCGAGCGGCGCGCCGAAGGCAAGTTGCTGCCAACGGCCAGGATATGCCGCCCGAAGCGCGTCTGCGCCAGGACAAAACTAAGCAGCGCCGCCAGGGCAAGGGCCAGCAACACGGGCATAGGGATGCCCAGCAGATGGCCTCCCGAGAGCACCTTATATTCAGTCTGGCCATACAGGTAGATGTCGCGGCCGCCCGTGTAAATCAGCGCCAGGCCGCGCACCACGCTCATCATGCCTAAAGTGGTGATGAAGGCGGGCACGCGCAGCTCGGTCATGATCAATCCGTTGACCAGGCCCACCAGGGCGCCGGCCACCAGGCCGGCGACGATGGCCAATGGCACGCCCAGCGCCGGCACCAGGCTCATAGACACACAGCCGGCAAAAGCCGCGGTTGAGCCGACGGAAAGATCGAAGTTGCCGCTGGCGATGGCCAGCGTCATGCCGAGGCCGACGATGGCCACAACGCTGGCGTTGGTCAGCACGTTCAGCACATTATCGATGCGCAGGAAGCGATTGGTGAGGAGAGTCAGCACCAGACCCACCGCCAGCACCGCCAGGCCAACCGTGTAGGACTGCGCGCTGCGCAACACGCGCGACATGCTCAGACGTTTCGACTCCGTCGTCCCGAACGTCATCAGGCCACCTCTTTTGCGCCCAACCCGGTGGCCAGTTCCATGACGGCCGCCTGGTTCAGGTGCGCGCCCGAGAGCTCGCCTTGCGGTCGGCCGCCGGCAAAGACGATGCAGCGGTTGGCCAGCCGCAGGACCTCAGGCAATTCCGAAGACTGCAGCAGCACGGCCATGCCGGCCTCCACCAGCCGATCAATCAGTGTGTAGATCTCGGCCTTGGCGCCGACATCCACGCCGCGCGTTGGCTCCGAGAGCAATAGCACCCGGCAATCTTCAGCCAGGGCGCGCGCCAGGATCACCTTCTGCTGGTTGCCACCGCTCAATCCGCTGACCCGCTGGCTTGGATTGCTGTAGCGAATGCTCAGCTTGCCGCGGTAGCCGTCGATCACCGCGCGCTCCTGCGTGCGATCGATCCAAGCCGCCTGGCGCATCCGGTCGAGGATGCCGATCGTAACGTTGTGCATGACCGAGAGATCGGGAAGGATGCCGTTGCGCTTGCGATCGTTGGGCACGAAGCCCAACCCGGAGTGGATCGCGGCACGCGGCCCATCAATTACCAGCGCCTTGCCCTGCAGGGTCACTTCCCCGGCCGAGCGTGGCTGCAGCCCAAATAAGGCTTGCATCACTTCGGTGGAACCGCAGCCCATCAATCCCGCCAACCCGAGCACTTCGCCCGCCCGCAGGTCGAAAGATACGCCGCTGGCTGCGCCGGGCACGGCGAGATCGCGCACCTGCATCACCATCTCGCCAGGATAGCGCTCCGGGCACTGCGTGTGCACCAGCTCGCGGCCCACCATGGCCGAGATGACCTGCTGTTCGGTCAGCTCGCCGGTCGGTGCAGTCAGGATGTGATGGCCATCGCGCAGCACCGAGATGCGATCGGCCACCTGGAAAACTTCGGCGAGGCGATGCGACACGTAGAGCACGCCCGCGCCGCTGTTGGCCAGCGAACGCACGAGCCCCAACAGGCGCTCGACCTCGCGCTCGCTCAAGGCGGCGGTCGGCTCGTCCATGACGATCAGGCGGGATTTAAAGGAAAGGGCTTTGGTGATTTCGACCAGTTGTTGCTGCGCGACGGGGAGATTATTGACCGGCGTGCGCGGGTCCAGGTCGATATCGAGCAGGGCCAGCACCTCCCTGGTGCGGCTGTAAAGCGTAGGCCAGTCAATACGCAGGCCACGCACCGGCTCGCGGTTCAAAAACACGTTCTCCGCCACGCTGAGATGCGGCAGCAGGTTGAATTCCTGAAATATGACGCTGATGCCGGCGTTCTGCGCGGCCAGCGGCGTCGGCAGGACGATGGGATGACCATCCATCTCGACCGTGCCGTGGCTCGGCTGCAGCACTCCGGCCAGGATATTGATCAAGGTCGATTTGCCGGCGCCGTTCTCCCCGACCAACGCATGGACCTCGCCCGGCAGCACGTCGAAATCCACGTTGTCGAGCGCCTGCACACCGGGAAAGCGGCGGCTCAGACCCCGCAGGCGCAGCAAAGGCTGTGCCGATCCTGGAGCGCTCATGGCAGCTTCACCTCTCGTATTCCTGAGATTGTTCCACGAACACGTGGTCCATATACACGGCCGGCGCCACCGGCTCGCCCTTCAGGATTTTCAGGGCCAGGGCGATCAGTTTTCGACCATACTTTTCGGGGGTATAAGCAGTCGAGCCGATCAGTGGCGAGCCCGGCCGGGCCATCTCCTCGCGCGCGAGACGCTCCGCTCCTTGCCCAACCACGACCATGTCCGCGTCCCTGCCCAGGCGGCGGCCTGCCGCAATGGCGCCCAGGGCCGCCTCATCGTTGAAAGTGATAAACGCCAGGCGGTGCAATCCTGACAGGCCGTTCAGAACTTCGACGCTGCGCAACTCGCTGATCTCGCTGCAATTGCCGCTGTTCAAGCAGATCATCTTTTCGGGCGGAATCTGGCCGACCACGCTTTGCAGACCATCGAGTTGCCCGCGGATTCGGGCCGCCGGCAGAGGGCCGGTGCGCGGCTCCTCGAGTACCACCAGGCAGTCGAGACCGCCGGCCCAGTGGTCGCGGATCCAGTTGCCCAGTGCCAGGCCGGCCATATTGCCGGCGCGGTAGTTATCGACGCCACAGAAGGTTGCCCCGACCATGGGGATGTCCACCGCGACCACGGGAATGCCCGCCTCGCGGAAGCGGGACATGATCACGTCGCCGGCCTGGAAGTCCACCTGGTATTCGATGGCCAGGTCGACCCGCTCGGCGATCAACGATTCCGCCACCCGCACGGCCACCTGGCCGTCAAGCTGGTTATCGGCCAATATCAGCTCGATATTGCCGGCTTCCTGCGCGGCCCGTTCCAGGCCCCGGCGCACTTCCACGGCAAAGGGCACCTGTTCGCTGAGGTTGGCAAAACCAATCCGGTAATGCGGGGCCTGCTCGCCGTCGGGCCCATGCGAAGAGACGGAGTTCTCACCACAGATGGTCAGCACCACCGGGGTGCGCTTCAGCGCGTCAGACCAGGCCCGGTCAAGCTGGTTATCGGTGAAAATCCGCGAGATGTCGCGCAGCTGCGCAAAAGGCGTCAGGTCCATACGCCCGAACTTACTGGAGTCGATCAGGGCCACCACCGAATCAGCCGCCCCGATCATGCGGCTCTTGAGATGCGCTTCGGCAATATCGACCTCGGTCAGCCCTCCGTCCAGCGAAAAGCCGGTGCAGGAGACGAAAGCAGTCTTGACGTGGAAATCCCGTAAGCAGCGTTCAGACAACGGTCCGCTGACCGAGGTACTGTCGGCACGCAAGACGCCGCCAAGCAAGATAACGCTGTTGCTGGGGTTCTGCGCCAGGCGGCGTCCGACTTCGGTACCGTTGGTGACGACCGTCAGATTGCGGCGGTCCTGAAGAAATACGGCGATGTGGTAGACGGTGGTGCTGGCGTCCAGGAGGATGGAATCGCCATCTTCGACCAGGGCAGCGGCCCAGCGGGCCAGGTTCTGCTTGGCTGTCTCGTTGATGCGGGCACGGGCGGCAAAGGCGGGACTGCGGTAAGGGGCCTCGTCGGCTGGCACAGCGCCCCCACGCACACGGGTCAACTGCCTCGCCTCGGCCAGGGCGTTGAGGTCGTTGCGCACGGTCCCTTCCGAGACCTCCAGCAACGCCGCCATCTCTGGCACGCGCAGACCCGGCTGCTGGCGCAACAAGGCCAGAATGCGCTGTCGCCGTTCGAAAGTCGTCAAGGGGGGCGGCCTTTGGATCGGTCTTCACTGTTGAAACTTGGCGCTTCGCTGTTGAAACTTACCGAAGTGAGCATACCACTCCTGTTGACAATTGTCAATAGCAACAAGGTTCACAAACTGCCGGCCAGGCCGTTGAAACTTCAGCTCCCTTCGCTACCGCCCCCATCCGGCAATCACGCCTGTCCTGACAGCATTTTAAGTATTGACCAGCTCCAGGTTTTGTAATAAGTTATGGATAACATATTATCGATGACCCAGGACGGGACGATTTCCTGATCCTTTTGCTCGCTTCCTCATTTGAAACTGGCAACCCAGGAGCTCGATGAGTACCATTGGCGATGTGGCCAGACAAGCCGGTGTATCCACGATGACAGTCTCGCGCGTCATCAACAACAGCGGCTATATCAGCCAGGCTACTCGCGAACGCGTCGAGCGAGCCGTTGCGGACCTGGGCTATGTGCGCAACGCCCTGGCAGCCAGCCTGCACCACAAACAGACCAAAACCCTCGCCCTGGTACTGACCGACATCACAACCCGTTTTTCACCACTATCGCACGCGGGGTTGAAGATACCGCAAGCGAAAATGGCTTCAATGTCATGTTCTGCAATACCGACGAATCGCCCAGCGAAGAGATCGAGTGGGTCAGGCTGGCCGCCGAAAAACAGGTAGACGGCGTCCTGCTGGTGCCCGCCTGCTGTTCGGGCGATGCCGTCGCTTTCCTGCTGGAGCGCAAGACGCCCGTCGTGGTATTGGATCGGCGCGTCTCTGACCCTCAAGTTGACAGCATGCGCGGCGATTCCGAGCAAGGAGCTTACGAGCTGGTGCGCCATGCTCTGCAACTGGGTCACAGGCGCATCGCCGTGCTCAGCGGTCCGCCGGGCGTCTCCACCGCCGTGGACCGGGTAGCCGGTTGCCGCAGGGCGTTGGCGGAGGCAGGACTCGACGGCGATGCAGGCTTGGTGCTGAACGGGGATTTTACCCAGTCCAGCGGCTATCAGATGGTGCAGCAAGTGCTCGTCTCGCTGCCCAGGCCGACCGCGATCTTCGCCGCCAACAACTTCATTACCATCGGCGCGTATCGCGCGCTGCGCGACGCAGGCCTGCGAGTGCCGGATGACGTCTCATTGCTGGCCTTTGATGACCTGCCCGATGCGCTCGTCATGGAGCCATTCCTGACCCTCGCGGCCCAGCCGGCCTACAAAATGGGCCAGAAGGCGACCGAGTTATTGCTCGCTCGCCTGGCCGGCGAAGGGCCCGCCGAGCCCCAGGTTATCGTCCTACCGACACGGCTCATCGTTCGCCGCTCCAGCGGCCCGCCGCCGGGCACATAGCTCGCTGCTTTTGCGCCTCCCTGAGAAGCCTAAATAGATCAGCGAGTTGACGGATCGAGAGCCCCACATATCTGGCGCATCTAACGTAACTCTTGCGCAATCAGAGCCCGAATCGCTTGCGGGCTGACGATTACATCATTTGCAGTGTTTTGGAACATGGTTAGCCTTACCGCTGTGGAGGAGGCGCCATGGACCAAAGCAGCAGCACTTTGACAACGAGCGAGACGAATCCGACGCAGCATGCGATGGTCATCGTCTGGGGCACTTTGCCCGGACGATTGGACTGTTGGAGCGGCTGGCGCAGGTGCCGAGTGCCCAGAAGACCGTGATCCGCGCGCCGCACGAGAAGCTGGTCGAGTTGTTGCTTGGCCTGCTGACCGGCATCGAGTACCTGACCGATCTCAGCGAAGGGGCGGCACCGCTGGTCAAGGATGCGGAAGTCGCTGCCGCTTGGAAGCTGAGGCGCATGGCGGATGCCAGTGGGGTCAGTCGCACGCTGGGGGCCTGTGATGAGCAGACGGTCCAGGTGCTCGAAAGCCAGTTGGATGCCGTAGGGCAGCCGTTTTTGGCCCGGGCGGTGAGCGATCTGCGCCAGCGTAACGTACCCTTGGTGCTGGATGCGGATCTGACCGGCCGCCCGGTGAGCTAGACCGGCCAGACTTATCCGGGTGCCGCCTTCGGTTACATGGACGGCGAAGTGCGCCTGGGCTATCAGTTGGCCGAGATCTGCTTGCACACCGAACTGTTCGGGCGCCAATGGCTGAGTGCGCAACACCATCCGGGTGACACTGTCTGGCGCCGTGCCTGTTGAACTTGCTGCAGGCGGCCGAACGGCGGCTGGGGTGCCATCCGCGCCGGCGTACGGAGCTGATCCAGCAGCGCATCCATGCTTGCGAGCAGGCCATTCGTGCGGCGCTGGCGCAGGCTACCACAGCCAGCGAGCATGTGACCAACTTGACGGCACAGGTCGCGCGCTTGAGCGAGCAGATTCAGCAGGCTGAGGTGCGCATCCAAACCCTGCGCACCAACCCGGCGTTGCCCCGGCGAGTCAGCCCGTACAGCCAGCTCAATCGGCTCACAAACCAGCAGGTGGGTTGGCAGACGCAACTCACCCGCGCCCAGGCGCAACTGGCCCAGGCCACGACCGTTGCCGAACGCCTGCGGCAACGGCTGGTCACGGAAGCCCAGACGTACCAGGCGGAACGCCAGCGTCTGCAAGTGCGCTACGAGCGCTTCTGGGCGGAAAACGCCCGGCAACCCAACGCGCCGCGCTGCAAGATCCGGCTGGATGCTGGCTTCACCACGGCAGCGAATCTGATCGAGCTGATCGAATTGCGCTACGACATCGACACCAAATCGGCCAATCCTGCCGTTGTGCAGGCGTTGCGCGACCGGGTCACAACCGAGACGCGCTGGACCACCGTCGGCAAGAATACGGAGATGCTCAGTTGGCCCGGCTATCAGATCCATCGCTGTCCCTACCCCCTGCTGGTGGGGCTGGAGCGCTTTCGTCCGCCCAAGGGCGTCTTGCATGCGGTGCTGATCCGCTACCAGGACGCTCCACAACCGACCCATCTCGGTCTGACGCCTGACTGGCTTTCAGTTTTAAGATGAGCATAAGCCGGGACTTGCAAAAAGAGGCGCCCCAGGGATAGAGTACTTCAAAACCAAACCCATTCACAGGAGCGCCTCATGAGTAGAAAGCATCTTATCGAGAAGTTGCAGTTTGCGCAACTCCGTACCCGCCTGGCGGACCAGATGACCCAGTTCCATCCGGGCTTGCGCAAGACGTTGTTGAACAACCTGAGCGAATTGGTCGCAGCGATCACCATGGCGCACAGCGTGCAACTGGCAGCTATCGGCGCCAAGCTGCCGGTGGATACCGACGAGGA
>JADGQF010000082.1 GCA_017882045.1 Anaerolineales bacterium | reverse complement strand
CAATTTCACATCTATCCGGTGCGCAGCATCGACGAAGGGATTGAGATCCTCACCGGGGTGGCGGCCGGCCAACCGCGAGCGGACGGCGCTTATCCGCCCGACTCGGTCAATGGGCGCGTGGACCGCCAGTTGCGCGACCTGGCGGAAAAGCTGCAGCGCTTCGGCCAACCGCCCGCGCGTGAGAAGGTCGAGCAGGGGACGGCGCGCAATGAAAAGGAAGCGCCTCCGCATGAGCCTGACCTGCCCGGGGACCGGCCAGAGCCGTTGGATGGCTAGAGCAGGCTGCGCGCCTCGTCGGCAAGATCGAAGAGCGGGTAAATCGTCAGGGCCTGGCGCACGAGCCCGGTCAACAAGTCCGGATTGAGCATGCTGAGCTGGCGTTCGAGCTCGGGCTGGTTCACCGCTGATTGTCCTCTGACGTTCAGGCCGGCTGCTGCTCAATTGGGACTGCCGGCCTACCGGCCGGCAACTCGGGCTTGACCGGCCTGACGCGCAGTTTGAATCCCTCGTAGCCCGTGATCAACACCTGTCCTCCAGCCGGCACCGGGCCAGCCTCTGACTCGGCGCGCCAGAGCTCGCCTTCCACCAGCACAAGCCCCGCCGGCTCCAGCGGCTGGCGCACCTGACCGATTTGGCCCAACAGGCCTTCCATGCCGGTGACCGGCTTCCGGCGCTGTATGGCGATCGCTTTGCCGATGGCAAAGGCGAAGAAGCCGGCAGTGAGCAGCGCGACGACGATGATCGTGGCCCAGGGAACGACCAGGCCCGGGACGTTGAAGAGCAGGAAAGCGCCCAAGATAAAACTCCCGACGCCGCCCACTGTCAGGACCCCATGGGTCGGCGCCTTAATGTCCAGCACGAACAGGACGAAGGCCAACGCGACGAACCCCAGGCCCACCCAGTTGGCGTTGAGTGACCCCAGCGCGTAGAGCGCGAGCAGCAGGCAGGTGACGCCAATGATACCGGGCAGCGTCGCGCCCGGGCTCGAAATCTCGAACAGGAGGGCATTGAGGCCGATGGTGAGCAGGATCGTGGCGATGGCCGGATTGGTGATGGCGTTGAGGAAGTCTTCCAACGGGCTGAGAGGCACTTGCTCCACCGGCCGGTCGCTTAGCTGCAGCTTCACCGGCTGCCCGGCCACGGTAACCGTACGACCGTCGAGCTGGCGTAAGAGGTTCGGGACGTCATTGGCGACGGCGTCGATGACGCCCAACTGCAGCGCTTCATCGGCAGTGGCCGCGGCGGCCTGCGATACCGCCTTAGCCGCCCAATCAGCCGCCTTGGCACCGCGCCGGGCAGCCAGGTTTGTGATATCGGCGACCAGGACATTAGTCAGCTTGGCTTTCTCAGTTGCCGGCAGATCCCCGCCGCTGCTATCCACTGGGCTGGCTGCGCCGATGCTGGTGCCCGGGGCCATGGCTGCCACATGTGCGGCAAGGGTGATGAATGTCCCGGCTGAGCCGGCGTGCGCGCCCCGCGGCGCCACGTATACGATCACCGGGATCCTCGCGCTGGTCATCCGCTGGGTAATGTCCTTGGTAAGGTTGAGATCTCCCCCAGGGGTGTCAAGCTCAATTACCAGCGCCGCCGCCTGGCTGGCCTCGGCGCCGGAAATGGCGTTGTCGATATAACGCGCCAGAATGGCAGTGACCGGGCCGCGGAATTCGGCCAACTTGACGGCGCCGGTCGATTGCGCCCCCGCATGCCCCCACACTTGCGCGAAGAATAGGCCCGTAACGATCAGTGCCAACAAGCACAGGTTGAGCCACTGCGGTCCTCTCTGCTGCTTCATTGCCGCCCGCTTCATATCCGTTCCTCCTGTTCCTCCCACGATCTGTGATCATTATACTCCCTGCATAAAAGCCTATCAACCCTGTGCTATAATAGGCCACTATGAGCGGGTCGAGTGGCTACGACGACATCCGGCTGGGCGACGTGGTACGGATGCGCAAACCGCACCCTTGCGGCAGTTATGACTGGGAGGTTGTCCGGCTGGGCGCGGACATCGGCATCCGCTGCCGGCAATGTGCAAGGCGGGTTCTTTTGCCGCGCAGCCGCTTCGTGCGCCAGGTCAAAGCGCTCGTCTCGCATAGTGAATCAACCGTCCCCTGACTCCTTTGGTCAGATTTCCTCCATTAACCGCCCAACTGGCCCCTGATTTGACAGGGCTTGCCGCGCCCGGTTATAATATCGCTACCCAACAGCGGGTGAGACCTGGAAGATTTGTCTCGCCTGCTTTTTCTGTATTGAGTCTTTGTCTAGGAGCTCGCTAAATGTCGACCAAACGAACTTATCAACCCAAGGTTCGCCGCCGTTTTCGCGTGCACGGCTTCTTCGCGCGCATGAGCACGCCCGGCGGTCGCAATGTTCTTAAGGCCCGGCGCGCCAAGGGCCGCAAGCGCCTTACGGTATAAGCTTTGAAGCGCCGGTATCGTCTGAGTGATCCTGAGCGATTCCGGCAGGTGCGGCAAACAGGGACCAGTTACTCGCATCCACTGATGGTGTTGTGTCTGCTGCGGAATGACGGGCCTGACAGCCGGTGTGGCTTCGTGACCAGCCGGCGCATTGGGAACGCAGTTGAGCGCAATCGAGCACGCCGGCGCCTGAATGAGGCCGTACGCTTGCTGTGGGACCTGGTGGAACCGGGCTGGGATATTGTTCTGATAGCCCGCCCGAGCGTCAACGAAGCCGAGTTCCTGGAGTTGCAGGACGCCTGTGCCCGCCTTTTGCGGCGGGCACGATTGTTGAAACAAGTAGATCCGGTATTGTGAAGAAAGTATTCCTGGGGCTGATCCGGTTTTACCAGAAGAATATCTCGCCCGCATTGCCGCCCTCGTGTCGCTTCACTCCCAGTTGCTCTCACTACACCTATGAAGCGATCGAGCGCTATGGAGTGATCAGCGGCGGCTGGCTCGGCTTGCGCCGTATTGCCCGCTGCCACCCCTGGAACCCAGGCGGTTACGATCCGGTTCCGTAGGAGTTTTGATCCGCGTGAAGAATAAGAAAAGCAGTCGCATTCTCCTGGTGATCGTACTGCTCTTAGGGGTAGTAGTCCTGGCAGGCTGCGCGCCCACCAGAGGTGCGATCGACCTGCACAAGCCCGCCGGGGTCTGGCAGACGATAGTCTTCGGCGTGGCCATTGCATTGCAGGGCCTCAACGGGCTGATCCAGAACATCCATATCCCGTTCATTTACGATAATAGCTGGGGTTGGGCGGTTATCCTCTTCACGCTCGGGATTAAGCTCATTACCCTGCCGCTAACGCTGAAACAACTCCAGTCGACCAAGGCAACCCAAGAGCTCCAGCCAAAGATAGCCGAGCTGCAGCAGAAGTACGGCAAGGACAAGCAGAAGCTCCAAGAAGAGCAGATGAAGCTGTACAAGGAAGCCGGCGTCAATCCCCTGGGTGGCTGCCTGCCGTTGCTGGTCCAGATGCCTATCCTGTTTGCGCTCTACCAGTCCATGTATGCGCTGGCCAATCCCAGCGTAGGTTCGCTGGAAGGGGCGCGCTTCTTCTGGGTGCAGAACCTGGCTTTTCCCGATCTGACAACCGGCATGAGCTGGCTGGGTAAGGCGTTCAGCGCTGGACAGATCGGTATTCTGGTCTCGTTTGCCAGCCTGCCGCTCATCATGATACTGACCCAGTTGATCCTCCAGAAGATGTCCACTCCGCTGCCGACCGGCGCCAAGGCGTCGGGGGGCGATCAGCAGCGCATGATGGGGCAGATGATGCTGTTCATGCCGATCTTCTTCGGCTACATCACCCTGGGTCTGCCTTCCGGCCTGACCCTCTATTGGACGGTTTCTAACATTCTGAGTATCGTCCAGCAGTATTTCATCACGGGCTGGGGCAGCCTGGTAACCTGGCTGCCGATGCTTGGCCCCAAGCGTGAGGCAATTATACGTACCACTGAGACGGCGCCGTCCACCTCCGTCCTGAGCGGGGAGGAGCGTCCCATCAAACGGAACCGTCGAAGGAAGTAGGGATAAAATGGCAGTAGAGAAAAGCGGAGAGTTCCGTGGCAAGAGTGTCGAAGCGGCAATCAATACTGGCCTGGCGGCGCTCGGACTCGAGCGCGACGAGGTTGAGGTTGAGGTCCTGAAGCCGGGCAGCCGCGGGCTGCTGGGCATCGGCGCGGAAGATGCAGTTGTGCGCCTCACGGCCTTGACAGCGGGAGGTTTCGCGCAGCCTTCGACACCTGCCCCGCGCGTCGAGCAGGCGCCGAGGACAGAGCCAACTCCGGCGGCGCGCGGCCAGTCAAGACAAGGCGGCCGGCAAGAGCAATCAGACCGGCCCGATGCTAGGCAGTCCGGACGAAGGGTCAGCGGGCAGCGGTCGGATGGGCCAAGAGCAGCCGGCACCCCCGCGATGACCGCGGGGCAGCCTTCACCTGACCTGGACGCGATCACGGATCCCAAAGAGCGCGAAGCGATGCAGATGGGGCGGGATATTCTGCTCGGTCTGCTGCAGCGCATGGGCCTGGACGTGCAGGTTGAGGTGGTGCCGCAAAGCGAGGCCGAGAAGGATGAGGAGGAAGAGTCCTCGATGGTCCTCAACATCCTGGGCGACGATTTGGGTACGTTGATCGGCCGCCAGAGCGAGACCTTGCAGGCGCTGCAGTTTATCACGCGCTTGATGGTCAATCAGCAGACCCACAGCCGGTCCGACGTCATGGTAGATGTTAACGGTTATAAGGCCAAGCGCGCCGAATCGTTGCGCAAACTGGCGCTGCGGACCGCGGACCAGGTAGTGCAGACGGGGCGGACTATGGACCTCGAGCCCATGCAGCCTGCCGAGCGGCGCATCATTCACCTGGCACTGCGCAACCATCCTAGCGTCACGACCGAAAGCGTGGGTGAGGGGAGCAAGCGCAAGGTGACGGTTATCCCCAAAAAGTGAACTCAATGGCTATCGACTTCCTGACCATCGGCCACATCACCCACGACCGTACGCCGACCGGCATCCGGCTGGGCGGCACGGTTTCTTATGCGGCGGTTGCCGTGCAGCGCCTGGGGCGTCGACCGGCGATCCTGACCCGAGGGTCATTGGAAGGCGTCAGCGAGCCTTTGCATCAACCGGTCGCCGGGGAAGACCAGCAGAACGGCGAGCCAAAGGCTATCGAGATGCTCGTCCTGCCTTCACCCGTCAGCACGACCTTCACCAACATCTATCGGGACGGGCGGCGTATTCAGGTGATCGACGCCGTGGCCGATCCCATTTGGCCGGTGGATTTGCCCCCGGCCTGGGCGAATGCGCCCATCGTGCTGCTCGGTCCCATTGCCCACGAGTTGCCCGATGCCTGGGCGAGGGTTTTTCTGCACGCGCTGGTGGGCATCAGCGCGCAAGGCTGGCTGCGCACCTGGGATGCCGCCGGACACGTTTCCTCTAAGCGCTGGGACAGCGCACCGGAGTTCCTGCAGCGCGCCGACGTCCTGTTTTTGAGCCGGGATGACGTGGGCGGGGACGACGAGTACCTCGCCAGCCTGGCAGGCGAGTCCCGCCTGATGGTTGTTACCGATGGCTGGCAGGGCTCGACCGTCTATTGCCAGGGATTGGTCCGGACTATCCCGCCACGACCGGCCCATGAGGTCGACCCGACCGGCGCGGGTGATGTTTTTGCCGCCGCCTTCATGGTGCGGCTGGCCGAGACGGCTGATCCTTACGAAGCGGCCCATTTTGCCAACGTCGTGGCTTCTTTCTCCGTTGAAGCTGCCGGCATGGATGCCATTCCCCAGCGGGCGCAAGTAGAAGCCTGGCTGGCGCAGGCACGTCAGCGATCGGCGACCGGCGACGAGGCGTAGCGCTCGCAGCTTGATCGTATGCCTCTAAGCGCCAGTTGCTGCGACTGGTGCTTCGTAGAATCCTCGAGGCCCTCGTGACGCGTATCTACGCTTTAGCTAACCAGAAGGGTGGGGTGGGAAAAACAACCACCGCCGTCAACCTGGGCGCGTACCTGGCGGCAGCCGGGCGCAGGGTGCTGATCGTAGATGCCGACGCGCAAGCCAACGCCACCAGCAGTCTCGGCGTCGCCGGCGGCGATCTTACCCATTCTCTCTATGACGTGCTGATCCGGCACGTGCCGCTGGCCGATATCATCGTCCCGACCTTCCAGCCCGGGTTGGATCTCGCTCCCAGCGCGCCGGCCCTGGCCGGCGCCGAAGTAGAGATGGTGTCCATCCTGGCGAGGGAGCATCTCTTGCGTAAGGCGCTGGAGCCGGTGCTGCCTCGCTACGACCATCTCCTGATCGATTGCCCGCCCAGCCTCGGTCTGCTGACGATCAATGCTCTGACGGCTGCCAGGGACGGATTGATTGTGCCGATCCAGTGCGAGTACCTGGCCCTGGAGGGTCTGGGCCGGCTGTGGCAGACCGTTCAACTCGTGCGCGAAAAACTCAACCCGCACCTTTTCATCAGCGGTATGATCCTCACGATGTTCGACTCGCGTACCAACCTTGCAACCCAGGTAGTCGACGAGGTACGCAAGTATTTCCCCGATCAAACATTTCATGCGGTCGTACCTCGCAGCGTGCGGTTGAGCGAAGCGCCCAGCCACGGTCAAACGATACTGACCTATGCACCGCATTCTTCCGGTGCGGAGGCGTATGCGGCGCTGGCGGAGGAGTTGATGGCACGCGAGGAGGGCCGCGTAGCGCATGCCCAGGCGGCAGGCGCCGGTGCCGGGAGGCCGTAAGGAGGGAGGGCGATGAGCACGCAGACACGAGGTCTTGGTCGAGGTCTGGGGGCGCTGATCCCGTCAGCAGGTGCGTCCGGGCCTTCAACCGAACCACAGGCGCGCATCGAGCCGGCCAACGCCGTTCTGGATGTGCCCGTCAGCGACATTGTTCCCAACCCTCAGCAGCCGCGCTCCTCTATCGCGCCCGAATCATTGGAAGAGTTGGCGGCCTCCATCCGTGAACATGGGGTCATCCAGCCGCTAATAGTCACGCGCGCCCGCGCGACCGATCCCGCTCCCTATCAGCTCATCGCCGGCGAGCGGCGCTGGCGTGCGGCGCAATTGGCCGGGCTAAGCACTGTGCCGGTGCTGCTGAAAGAGGCGACGTCGGAAGAGGTGCTCGAGCTGGCCCTGGTCGAGAACATCCAGCGGGCGGATCTGAACCCGCTGGAAGAGGCGACTGCTTTCCAGGCGTTGATAACCGAGTTCAGGCTGACCCAGCACCAGGTGGCCGAGCGTGTGGGCAAGAGCCGTGTGGCGGTCGCCAACCTCCTTCGCCTGCTGCGCTTACCCGAGCCGGTCAAGAAACTGCTGGCCGAGGGTGTGCTGAGCGAAGGCCATTCGCGCGCGCTATTGGGCCTGGCTGATGATGAGATGATCGTCGAGGCGGCGACCCAGGTGGTAGCCCGCCAGTTGAACGTGCGGCAAACCGAAGAGTTGGTGCGCCGGTTAGCCGAGGCGGCGGATGTCGCGCCAGAGGTGGAGCCGGGGGCTGCGGACGATCCCGACTCTCTCCATACCCGTCGCCTGGAGGACGCTTTCCGGGCGGCCCTGGGCACCAAGGTGTCCCTCAGCCGCGGCCGGCGTGGCGGCAAACTGGTCATCCACTTCTTCTCGGAAGAAGACCTGCAATCCATCTACGAACACATCGTCGGCGCAGAATAGCGCTTAGCGTAGGACTCGTTCATCCCCCACGCGGCGCGTGATCTTGCGCTCGTCCATGTGCTCCATCAGCGCCAGGGCATACTTGCGGCTGGTGTTGAACATATCCCGCACCTGTGCCACTGTGATGCTTCCGGTCTGCTTGATGTGATCCACGATCCGCCCGAGCATTTCGTTGTAGGTCTCCCCCAATAGCAACACGTCGTCGCTCAGCCGGATCAGCGTTCCCTGGTACATCAGCGCGCTGATGATCTCCGCGTCGGTCTGTGCCACGCTCTCAGCCATCGAGGGCGGCGCGTACGGCTGTCGGCGGAAAGCAGCCAGCAGCGCATCAACCCGGGCCTGTTGTGACGGGCTAAATGTGGCCTGAAAATCCGGTCGGGCCAGCAACTCTCCGCCGGCCTCCACCAGGACCTGGTCCGCTGCGGCGCGTGCCAGCATCTCGTTGAACAGCTTGGCGGGCCATCTGTCGCGACCCTGTACGCGGCTTTTCAGTTCCTCGCGCGCCATGCCACCGCGCAATGGATACTGCGTGTGGAAGTCGTTCAGCGCCAGTTCCATGCGGGCAGCCAATTCATGCCAACCACCCACCGAAAGCGCCGGCGTGTTGCTGGCGGTCAATGGGGACACGACGGCGCCGAACGGGACGATCTGCCCGTTTTCGATCATAACGGACAGCGCGCTCTCGGCCGTGGCCGCATCCATCCCCGCTCTCGCGACGGCCGCTTTGAGGGTGATGGGTCCCGAGCCGGACAAAGCGTGTAGCAGCAGGTCTTCCGGCGTGCCGCGAGCCAAGGTCTCCAGCTGCGCGATGACTTCCGGCTGGAATCTGCGCCAGCGGCGTGACGGATGCGGGTTGACAACCTGGCCCCCGCCCAGGGTCCTGCTCGGCGACGCCTGCCGAATGATGAAACGGTCACCGGGCGCCAGGGCCACCGGTTCCGCCAGCCGCAACTGCACCCAGCCTGAGCCGCCGGCAAAGATTTGTTCGGCGTCGAGGAGGCGCGTGCGCGCGGGCACTTCGGCCGCGCCGCTATAGAAATCCACGGGCTGGTTGTGACGCAAGGGTGGGGCGGCATCGCCACCCAATGATAGGCTGGAGGGGACCAGGCGCATTTGAACGTCGACGAGGGTCGTGGGCCGAAGGCTGCCCGGGCGCGTCACCACCTGACCACGTTGCAACTGGTCCGTGTGCACTCCCGTCAGGTTGATCGCCAGCCTGCTGCCCGGCAGACCTACCTCAGCGGCTTTCTTATGGGTTTGCAGTCCGCGTACCCGCGCTCTTAGCCCGCCGGGCACGATCTCCACCTCATCTCCAACGCGGAACTGCCCGTCGGCCAGCGTGCCGGTGACTACCGTACCGAACCCCGAGATGCTGAAGACCCGGTCGATGGGCAGGCGCGGCTGGCCCTTGTCCTGCCGGGGTGGGACGCCGGCCAGGGCGGCTGCGAGGGCGCGTTTCAGCACGTCCAGGCCCGAGCCCGTGCGCGCGGACACCGGAATGATGGGCGCCTCGGCCAGGCACGTCCCCGCCAGGGTCTCACGCAGGTCGGCCTGCACAAGGTCCAGCCAGCCCTCCTCGGTCACTGCGTCGACCTTCGTCAACGCAACGACTCCGTTGCGCACCTGCAGCAGGTCCAGGATCGCCAGGTGCTCGCTGGTTTGCGGCATGACCCCCTCATCGGCCGCGACAACGAAAAGGGCGGCATCAATGCCGCCTACGCCGGCCAGCATGTTCTTGATGAAGTCGATGTGTCCGGGCACATCGATCACCCCGACCTGTTCGTCACCCGGCAGAGTCAGCCAGGCGAAGCCCAGGTCAATAGTCATCTCTCGCTCTTTTTCCTCGCGCAGCCGGTCGGGGTCAATGCCCGTCAACGCGTGGACCAGCGTAGACTTGCCATGGTCCACGTGGCCGGCGGTGCCGATAACTCGCATGTGAGTCTATGACTCCATCTTCGGTCGTTCGTCGACGCCATGCCCGAGCATGTCCAGCAGTTTTTGTACGGACTGCATTTGCTGGCTGCCCAACATTGCCTGCAGTTTCCATAAGGCTTCGAGGTCTCGTTGTATCAGGGCGGTCGCTCTTTCGATCGGAGGGAAGCGCTCCACGATCTTCGCAGTTGCTTTCTGCTGCTCCTGGGTGGCATACTCCCAGCGTAAGAGCTCTTTTTTCCAGCGTTGTTCGTTTTCGGTCTGCCAGGCAGCCAGTTCCTTGCGCTGGCGCTCCTCGGCCAGCCGCTGCAGTTCGGAAACCTGTTTCTGGCCGCGCAGGATTTGCCCCTGAAATTCCTCCAGGCTCTTGAGCGCGCGCTGCGAAGCTTCATACTGGGCGGCGAACTCTCGCATCCGCACTATCTGGCTTTCGATCGCTTTCTTCTGCTCGATGAAAGCTGCCTCCCACTGTTCCATTCGCCGGCCGCGTTCGACTTCGCCCAGCTTCTGCGCTTCGATAAAAGTCTGTTGTTCGCGCCGCAGCACGTCGGGAACTGGCCGGATCTTCTCCAGATCACGCTCCAGGCGCTGAATCCTTTCTTCGAGGATAGCCAGCTTGCCCGGCACAGTGTCAGTGCGTTTGAAGAGTTCCACCGTTTCGGCCTGAACGGCCGCGATGCGCTTGTTGTCCTGGGCGCGCTGTTCGATCACGTAGGGCAGGGTGCGTGTGCGATCGTCCAGATCCTTGCTCACATTATTGATAGACTGGCGCAGGGCGAGGATCGTCTCACCCAGCCGCTGATCTTCGGCCTGGCGGGTGACCAATTCCTCGTCGATGCGCCCGAACCGTGGCAATTCTTTTCGGATTTCGGCAATCGCCCGCGCGACTGTCTCGCGTTCGCCGGCCCGCGCCCGATCGTTTTCGCGCTCCGTCTGCAGCCGGGCTTCGGTCTCCTTGCTCATCAGCACTGTTACTTCGTTCTTCAGCTGCTGCAGCGCCTGGTCCATCTGGGTGAAACGGGTTAGCTGCGCCTGGGTGTTGGCCAACCGGCCTTCCAGGTCCTGGATGCGCCTCGCCTGTTCCTGGTTCTCGATCGTCATGCCCTGCAGCCGTTGGTCGAGCTTGGCGATCTCTTCGCGGTCCCGGCGGTGTTCTTCGTCCAGCCAGGTCACCATCTGGCTCAGTTGTGTCAGATCCATCCTTGCCCCCTCTTCGGACCAAGGACGAAGGACGATAGACGAAGCAAGTTAGCCTTTCGCTCTTCGTCGCTCGTCATTCGTCGTGTCAGCGTCCGCTTTTGCTCGTCTCGTTGAGTTCCACAATGCGTCCGGTCATCAGGAAAATCACCCTCTCGCCGATATTAGTAGTCCGGTCTGCGAAGCGTTCCAGGTCATGCGCGACCCACAGGAGATAGGTCGCGCGCGTGATCGTGCGGGGGTCGCCCATCATGATCACCAAAAGCTCGCGGAATACCTGGTCATTGAGCTGATCAACTTCGTCGTCCCGGGCGGCCAGAACCTTTGCTGCTTCCACATCACCGCGCATAAACGCGTCCAATTGCCCTGTAAGCAGCTCGCGCCCGATTTCGGCCATGCGCGGCACATCGATCAACGGCTTTAGCAGGGGTTGATCGGCCAGCCTGAGCGTCAGCACGGCGATACCCTTGGCATGGTCGGCCATGCGCTCAAGATCCGTGCTGATGGCGGAGATGGACATAATGGTCCGCAGGTCGCGCGCCACCGGCTGCTGGCTGGCGATGAGAAACAGGCAATGCTCGTCGATGTCGCGCTGCGCCTGATTGACGGCCTGGTCGCCCGCGATTACTTCCCGCGCCAGGTCCTCATCGCGCTCGGCGAGGGCCTGAACGGCAAGTTTCTGCGAGTTGGAAACCATCGCGCCGAGGTTAAGTAATTGTTCTTTCAGCGCGGCTAATTGAGCGTCAAAGGATTCGCGGGGCACAGGTCTTCTCCATACGGTGGATAGCGAGTCAACACATTATATCATCGTTTCGCGTATGCCGAAATTCGTGGTACACTGGCGCTCTGTGGCCATCCGCGCAGAGGAGACAACCACCCGAACGGACACAACATTCATGACGATAGCACCCACCTGGAAGAAATACCTCACGGACTATAATGAAGGGCTTGGATTGGTCTACGAGCGCTTCATCTTGAACGACTTCCTGCTCTATCTCAAAGGCCGCTATGGTTTCCAAAGGGTGATGGAAGCGCCGTTGTATGGCATGGCCGGAGTGAGCGGTATCAATAGTGTCTCATTGGCGCGCCTCAAGTGCCCGGTCACGCTCGTCGAGGACAATGCGGAGCGATTGACCGGCGTGCAACGCATCTGGGGAGAGTTGGCGCTGACTGCCAACTTCACGTTGGTGCAAGACTGGTCTTGCCTGCCGTTCCCTGACCGTTCATTCGACCTTGTCTGGGACTGGGCTGCGCTCTGGCACCTGGCCGATCCGGCAGCTTGCCTGCGCGAACTGGTGCGTTGCGCCAACGATCTGATTTTCATCGCCGTGCCCAATCCGCTGCAGGTGGGCTACTTGTTCCGCAAGTACGTCGTCGAGCCTGAGTTCGTCAAGGAAGTGAACGAGCGCTGGACAGACATTGGGATGATCCGCCGCCAGCTGCAGAGCCAGGGCGTGCAGATTCTTGGCCAGGGCGTGTTGGACGTGCCACCCTGGCCGGACACGGTCATGCCGGCCAGCGAACTGCTCAGCAGGTTGGGCCTCCGTTCCAAGAAACTGCAAGGGCGATTCCAGGGGCAGGGGTGGCAATGGTCGACGATGGCCTATTACCTGGGACAACAGCCCGACCTCTACGAGCGCGTGATGAAATTTGCCTGGTTGGACCGTGCCCGGCTGCCCTGGCGGATCAAGCAGGTCTGGGCGCACCATCGCTGGGTTCTGGGCCGTAAACCGATAAAGTAGCACGCGAGGAACTTCCCATTGGATAGTCAACGTCGCCCCTGGTACCTCAATCCCTGGTTGCATTTGGCGCTGATCCTGGTGGTTGCCGGCTTTTTTAGATTATGGCAGATCGGCAGCCTGCCGCCGGGGCTTTTCGGTGATGAAGCGACCGATGGCCTGGACGCCCTGGATGTGCTGGCAGGCCGAGGAGCCGTGTTCTTTCCTGCCAACTTTGGGCGGGAAGGCTTGCATATCTGGCTGGTAGCCGGGGCTTTCCGTCTGCTGGGTATTACGCCGCTCGCGCTACGCTTGCCTTCGGTCCTTGCCGGCATACTGACCGGGCTGGCAACATACTGGTTGGGCTGTGAGTTGATGGCCGCCTGGCGGCGAAGAACACCCGAGGACCAAGGGTTGCAGAGAACCCTGTTATCCTTCATTCCTTTGATCGCCGCGCTGTATGTCAGCACCTCCTACTGGCACATCCATTTCAGCCGCTTTGGCATCCGCGGTGTCTTTACACCCTTGTGTGCGGCGTTGGCTTTCGCAGCCTTCTGGCGGGCGATCAACCTGGGCGACAAAGCGCTGGGCGACGCGCCTCCCCGAATAGAGTGGGCGCCGGGCATAAGATCCGCCCAGTTGCCTGCCGCCAGGACAAACCGGGTTCCTGCTCGTCTGGCAAACCGGCCGGCCGAATTAACGCGCATTCCTCAGGCGCAGGCGGCCAGCCCCTCATCTATCGCCTGGTTTGCCATCAGTGGCCTGTTCCTTGGCCTTTCGCTGCATTTCTATACCGCCAGTCGCTTCCTGCCGTTCTTCCTCGCGGGGTTCCTGGCGCTCGAGTGGTTGAGCGCGCGGCTGCGCGGGCGGCAAGCCGAATCGCTTTCGTCGCGCTACTGGCGTTGGATTCTCCTGCTGTACGTCGTGGCCGGCCTGGTGTTTGCCCCGTTGGCTCTCTATTTCTTGCAGCACCCCGGCAGTTTCAGCCAGCGCGCCAGCGCGGTCACAGCACTGGGCAGCGGCAATCCGCTGGAGCGCATGGCCCAGGCCGCGCTGGCCAACGTATTGCAGTTCTTCGTGCCCGGCAGTGGCGATACGGCTCAGTTCTACAACCTGCCCGGCCGGGCCGTGTTTGATCCGTTCAGCGCCGTCCTCGCTCTGCTGGGCATCCTTACGCTTCTCTGGTTCTGGCGCCAGCCGGTGGCCCTGTTCCTGCTCGCCTGGTGGCCCGCGCTGCTCTTGCCGTCCTTTCTGGCCACTGACCGCTTCCCCACTCTGCCGCGTGTGCTGGGCACGATCCCGGGCGTGTTCTTCTTCCCGGCCGCCGGCGTAGCTCTGCTGGGCGGTGGGCTGGCATGGGCCGTGAACCGTCTTCTGCCGACGGCGCAAGCGCGCGCCACGGGGACCCAGGAGCAAGCCGCTGGCCCGACGGGCCCTGATCGCCGGCTGGGAGGGGCTCCGCGCTCGTCCCAGCTTTCGCTCCTGCGCACGGCCGCTCCTCTGTTGGCCGTTGGTGTCCTGGCCCTCCTGATCCACGCCGGGCTGGCTTATCGCGACTACTTCGGTGTCTGGGCCTCGTCGCCGGCAACTTTCGACGCCTTTGAGGGCGATATGATGGCCGCCTCAGGCTGGCTCGCGGCCCACAACCCGCCCGGCCACGTCTACCTCTCGTCGGACATCTATCGGCATCCGACCTTTATGCTGTTACACGAGCAAGCGACTGTCACTCGCTATTTCCAGCAACAAGATCCGCAGTTGAGCTGGTTCGATGCGCGGGTCAGCTTGCCACTGCCTGCCCCCGACGAGCCGGCGACCTACCTGATCGCAGCCAGTTCGCCCGCCGGGGAATTGGCCCGCGACACCCTGGCAAGAGAAGGGACGGTGCGCGACCACGTGTTGGGGCCGGATGGCAAGCCCGCGCTGACGGTCGTTGAGCTGCAGCCCGGCCCTGCCACCGTGGGCGCGTCGGGAGCGATCAGCTTCACCGATCACCTTCGCCTGACAGGCGCCGCCTGGGCAGCCGGGTCGGATGCACAACCGGAATTGCGTCTTCGCTGGCATACGACCGGACCTCAGCCCGAAGACTGGGCCGGCTATCGCCTGGAACTGGCCGGCCAGGCTTCGACCGGGGCCGACTGGCGGGCCAGCGTACCGTTCGACGGCTTTCGCGCGCCGGAATGGGTCGCGGGTGGCGGCTTTCTGACGAGCCATACCCTCGACCTAGCGGGTGTCCAGATGCCCCGGGTGTTACGCTTGCGCCTGGTGCATGCTGATAGCGGCGAGCCGCTCACCTTCGGCGCGGTCAGCGATGGCTGGCACCAGGTCATAGTACAGTGAGCCGGTCGCAGCCTCGATCCGGTTTTGTCTCGGGCGGCCTGTCCACCGCCCGCGAACCAGGCAGGGGTCCAGGCGCACCCTGTTTGCGCGTGAATGCGCCCTATGATACTATCCGTCCATGACTGTGCTTGACTCCGGCCATGAGAGCCGGCCGGCGCCGCGTTTGCGCGCCACCTGGGCCGTGCTGGCCACCTGCACGCTGCTGGCCGGTGGCCTTAGCTGGCCGCTCGTGGCCCACCTGAGCGACCGTGTCCCCGGGACCGCTACCTGGGCGTTCGATGAATCCACTTTCCTCTGGAATATCTGGTATTTCAAGCACGCGCTGCTTGATCTGCACACGAGCCCACTGCATAGCAACCTGATCTGGTTCCCGCTTGGCACGAATCTGACCCTTTATACCTTCAACTTCTTCAATGCCCTGGTCGCCCTCCCGCTCGACCTGGCCGCCAATCTGCCGCTGGCAAGTAATCTGACGCTGCTGCTGAGCACCATTCTCAGCGGTTTCGGGACCTACCTGTTGGCGTTTTACGTCTTGCGACGTGCTTTCGCGGCCAAAGTCCATACGCAGAGCCTGCATATCCTGCGCCTCGCCGCGTTTCTGGCCGGCCTGGTCTACGCCTTCGGCTCCAACCGTGCGATATACGCCGCATTGGGACACTATAACTTCGTCACCAGCCAATGGGTACCGTTCTACATCCTCTATCTACTCAAGACTTTGCGCGAGACGCGTTACAGGAACGCGGCCCTGGCGGGCCTCTTTTTTGCGCTGGCTGCCCTCGCAGACATGACCTACGCCTCCTTGCTGGGCATGTTCTCGCTCGTGGTGTTATTGGCTTCATGGCGCACACTGCGAGCGCGGGCTGCCACACTGCTGCGGATCGTCTTGGCAGCCGCGGTTGCCGTGGCTATCTGGTCGCCGGTCCTGCTGCCAGTCGCCGGTGAATTGGCAAAGGCCGAGTATGCGCTGAGCGGCTGGGGCGAAACGGTGCAACTGAGCGCGGACCTCGCCGGCCTTGTTTCGCCGACCGATCTCAACCCGTTGCTGGCTCCCGCCGGCATCGGCGGCGTGACGGCTTCCGGCCAGGCCGGCAATGCGGACGTCGCCGGCCAGGCCGCCTGGGGGAATGACAACTTCTCGCCGCCCGGCTGGCAGGCCGCGTTGCGCGCGGTGGTGGAGGGCAAGGGGCGCTTCAGCGACATCAACACCGTCTTCCTGGGTTGGGTTACGCTGGCGCTGGCGTTCGCCGGCGGATGGTGGGCGAGCCGTCGCGCCCGGCTGCCGGACGTCGCCCCGTGGATCTGGGGTACGCTGGTTTTTGCGGTCCTGGCGCTCGGGCCGCTGCTGCAGGTCGCGGGGCGCTATCGGTTCAGCCTTGACAACTTGCTTCCCGAAGGCGTGAGCGTTCCGCTGCCTTTCGCGTTGCTGCACTTCATCCCCATCCTCAACGCCAATCGAGCCCCCAACCGCAACAGCCTGATCCTCATGCTGACTTTGGCCGTGCTGGTCGCCTTTGGCGCCGCATGGCTGCTCGGCGGGGTGGAGGCCTGGCAAAGGCGGGGGGAAGGCCGGGCTGGCAACGGAAAAGCAGCTGGCCAGGAGCGGGGCAGCCTGGCCCTGGGCATCGTGGTCGCTCCGGCTGCCCGGCTGACTCAGTTTGCCACGCCGCGCGCCTGGGCGACGCCGGCGGTCGCCGCCGGCGTCGCTGTGGCGTTGCTCGTCGAGCACCTGGCTCTGCCCCTGCCAACCACGGACGCGCGCGTGCCGGAGGTCTATACTCAGATCGCCGCCGAGCCGGGCGATTTCT
>JADGQF010000285.1 GCA_017882045.1 Anaerolineales bacterium | reverse complement strand
GAGCGGCGGGCCGTATACTCAGACCACGGGCGATGGCGCCTTCGCCGCCATGGCGGTCGGCGCGGGCCTGGGGGATGCCTCCTGGCCGTGCTCTTTTATCATCAAGTGGGGTTCACCCATCTACAGCCTGTGGGAGCCCCAGACCTTTGACACGGAGATCATTTCCGCCGGGTTGCCGTACAAGGTCGGGAACAGCTCCGTCATGCTCGTCGAGAATGACGGTAAGCGGTGGATCAACGAGTTCATCTTCAATCCCGGCGACGCGGAGCTGTTCAAGCCTTCGATCGCCGCGTACCTGGATTTGCCCAAGCGGCCGAGAAACGTGTGGGCGATTGTCGATTCGAACGGCGCCGCGGACATGGGATGGAAGCCGGAGCAATTCACGGATCCGACCAAGCAAAAGAATCCCTACCTGGATCCCAAGTGGATCGCAACGGCGGACACCATTGCCGGCCTGGCTACCAAGATGGGTATCCCGGCTGCCGGGCTCCAGGCCACCGTCGCCAAGTACAACCTGTGCGTCGATCCGGACTTCGATCGCCCGACACCGTACTCTCCTATCGTCAAAGCGCCTTTCTTCGCGGCCAAGATGGCGCCCATGATGCACGATCAGAGCAGCGGCATCCGGGTCAATACCAAAATGCAGATCATTGACCAGAACTTCCAGCAGGCAGACAGTGATGCCCTGAGTGTCGCGATCGACAAGGAACCTGTCATCCCGCACCTGTATGGCGCGGGCGAGTTCTGTAACGGTCTGTTCGGCGCCGCACGCGGCAGCGGTAAGATGGGCGCATATGTGGTGCTGGGCCGTGTCGCAGGCAAGGCTGCTGTGACCGAGAAAGCGTGGGACGCGGTCTAATCCCCTCCCGCAAGGCGGTCTGAACAGCCGGCGCGCCTGAGGGTTGCGCATCGCCGCCTCCTCATTCCTGTCGCTGCGCGCCGGCATCACCCTGTCAATGCTCCAGTGGGGCGGGCTTGCTCGAATCCGAATTCGTCGGGCCCGCCCCTGCATCACCCTCGATGTCACATTGCGTTCAGAAATGCCCTTGCCAGGGCTGGTTGACCGACAAAAGGCCGGATCTGCTCCCACACCACCTCCCGCCCTTTGAGCCGTCAAATCCGCAATATGCAATCGCCCTGGGCTGTGAGTTCGGCATCGGGACGCTGCCGCCCGGCCGCCCTATTCCTTGCGCGTCTTCCGATACAGCGCCTCGACGTTGCTGCGGGGCAAGTTGAGGCCCTTGCTCAGGCGGCGGATGTCGCCGCTGGGATCCGGGGCGCCCGCCAGGCGGCGCGTGCCCCCCTTGGAGGCCGGCTCCTCAATAGCGGCCATCTGGGCCGACAAGGCGTCCGCATACTCGTCGACCGGCGTCGCCGGGCGCCGGCCGGGCGGCGGGTTGCGCCAGAGCAGCCAGGGGCTGTTGCCCCACACGCGCGTGGCAACGTCGAAAGCCAGCGAACCCTCGGGCACCAGGGAGGCAGCGGCGATGGACGCGTCGATGACGAGCGACCAACTCGAGCGGAGCATGGGCGGCGTGGCAAAGGCGTAATCGCTCGCCGCCGCTTCAAGACGGAGGGCCAGCGCCTCGACGTCGGGGTGGCGGAAGCCGGGCCAGATGCCGTAGCGGAGGTTGTTCACCACGATGCCCAGCAGCTCCCGATCGGGCTCGGGCGACAGGAGCAGCAGGTGCGCGCCCACGATCCCCAGCATCGGGTTCTGCCACTTTGCCCACAGC
Organism: Anaerolineales bacterium; assembly: GCA_017882045.1. GTDB lineage: Bacteria > Chloroflexota > Anaerolineae > CG2-30-64-16 > CG2-30-64-16 > JADGQF01. The sequence continues at coordinate 3,858 of JADGQF010000285.1, read as the reverse complement.
ATCTCGGTGATGTCCCGGCTCAGGACATTGCGGCCGGATATGAGGCCCAGGCGGGCCAGCTCCAACAGCCGCAGGCTCGGCCCGAAGTCCGGATCGTCGGGCGCGAAGGCGAGCGAACCCGCCGGGTCGTCGGGGTTGAAACGGGAGTAGAGGATCGACGCGCCGGCCAGATCGGCTCGCTCGCTTTCAGTCTCGCCGCTCGGCGAGCGGTAGAGGCGCGGCTGCAAGAAGATCTCGGTCTGCCAGCCGGGGGCGGCGACGATCACCTGCTCCAGGCTATCGCGGGTCGGCAACTGGAGGCGCAGACGGTAGACGCCGGGATCAACCTGCACGTTGCAAGCCGCCCACGGGTCGCGCCCGGAGCCGAGTTCGGCTGCGCTGCGCGCCTTCAGGTCCGCTACGGGCTCGCCCTCCACCGTGCGCAGGCTAAGGCCGAAGGCCGGGTGCCTGGTCGCCGGCGAGACGGCTGACTCCGCCCCGGGCAGGGCCGAGCCGGACGCCGAAAACTGGGAAGCCTCGCCGGCTCCGGCCCCACCCGGCGCCGACCAGCGGCCGGCGAACACGAAGATGGCGCTGCCGTGACCGGCGTTTACGTGCACGCGGTGGCTCTCGCGCACGGCCGCCTCGGCATGGTATTCATGGGTCTGAGCGGTGCCGGCCAGCGGGATGGGCGAGGCGAAATCGAGCAGTGGGACGCTAACATATTCCGACTGGCCGGCGGACAACTCCACCAACTTCTCCCACATCTGCAGGCCGGCGAGCTGCTGGACGAGATCCTCGGCGACGCGGCGGCGGCAGGCCAGGCCGAGCCGGGCCGGGGTGTGGCCGATGGCGCGGGCCAGAGGGGCGAGGACGACGAGGCCGGTGTGCGGCCAGACGAGCAGGGGCAGACGCCGCCGATTGACCGGGGCAAGCTGGAAGCGGAAATCCGGGAACTGACGGACTACATCCGTTGGGCACGCAGCATCGGAGTGGACACTAAGGCGCGGGCGCTGTTGGCGGCGTTGAGCATTGGCTTCGCCAAGATGACGGAGATCGGCGCCGCGCCCAAGGCAGTGATCTTCACGGAGTCGCGCCGGACGCAGAAGTACCTCAAGGACTTCCTGGACGCCAACGGCTATGCCGGCAAGACCGTACTGTTCAACGGGACCAACAGCGACCCCGAAGCCACGCGCATCTACGAACGCTGGCTGGAGGCGAACCGCGACTTGGGGCGCACGGCCGGCTCGCGGCAGGTCAACGTGCGCACGGCCCTCATCGAGCACTTCCGCGACCAGGCGAACATCGTGATCGCCACGGAAGCTGCGGCCGAGGGCATCAACCTCCAGTTCTGCTCGTTGGTGGTCAACTTCGATCTGCCATGGAACCCGCAACGGATCGAGCAGCGCATCGGTCGCTGCCACCGCTACGGACAGGAACACGATGTGGTCGTGATCAACTTCTTGAACGAGCGCAATGCCGCCGACCAACGGTTGTACGAGCTGCTCAACGAGAAGTTCCGGCTGTTCGATGGTGTGTTCGGCGCGTCCGACGAGGTGCTGGGCAGCATTGAGTCGGGGGTAGATTTCGAGCGCCGTGTCCTGGACATCTATCAGCAATGCCGCACGCTCGCTGAGATCGAGGCGGCTTTCGTGGCGTTGCGGGCAGAGCTGGACAGCGCAATCCAGACGCGCATCCGAGACACGCGGCGCATCCTGCTGGAGAACTTCGACGAGGACGTACATGAGCGCCTGCGCGCCAATCTGGCCGGCACCCGCGAGCAACTCGACCGGACGGGCCGCATGTTCTGGACGACGACGCGCTTCGTGCTGGATGGCCGCGCGGCCTTCGACGACGCGGGCTTAACCTTCGATCTCCTGCCGCCGGGCGTCTCCGGTGGCCGGCCCGGTCGCTATCACCTGATCAGCAAGAGCGGGGCGGGCTTTCCTACCGATAGTGAGTTCCTCTATCGGCTTTCACATCCGTTGGGTGAGCATGTGTTGGAGACAGCCAAGGCGCTGCCGGCGCCGGTCGCGGGTGTGACCTTCGATATCAGCGGTCATCCGGCGCGCATCGCCGTGATAGAGGCGTTGCGTGGGCGGTCCGGATGGCTGCGCTTGCAGCGGCTGACGGTGGACTCATTCGAGCGGGAGGACTACCTGCTGTTTTCCGGTGTGGACGACGCCGGCCGGTCGCTGGAGCCGGAAACGTGCGAGAAGCTGTTCAACTGCGCCGGCCGGACGGACGCCCCGGCCCCCCTGCTCCAGGCGGCTGCCGCTCGCCTGGACGCCGAGGCCGAGCACCACGTCAAGGCGACGATCAGCAGGTCGTTGGAGCAGAACAGCCGCTACTTCCAGGAGGCGCGCGAGCAGTTGGAGCAATGGGCCGACGACATGGTGCTGGCGGCCGAGCGGGAGCTGCGGGACACCAAGGGACAGATCAAGGCCTTGAACCGGCAGGCGCGGCAGGCCCTCACCCTGGAGGAGCAACACGCCCTGCAGGAGAAGATCTCCCGCCTGGAACGGGCCAAGCGCCGCCAGCGCCAGCGCATCTTCGAGGTCGAGGACGAGACGCTGGCGAAGCGCGACAGCCTGATCGCCGCGCTGGAGCGGCGAATGGCGCAGAAGACGACGGTTGAGCCGCTCTTTTCGATTCACTGGCGTGTGGTATAATCAGCATAGAGGTGTGGAGGCAGCGCGGAATGCCAACGATTTACCGTGAAGGCCCGTATCGATTCTTCTTCAATAGCCGTGAGGAGACGCGCATGCACGTACACGTGCAGTCACCCGATGGCGTCGCCAAGTTCTGGCTGGAACCCATCGTCGCACTCGCCGACACGCATTTGATCTCTGCCAGGGAACTTACGCGTATAGAAGGGATCGTAAAGGAGCATCAAGATGAATTTATCTTCACCTGGCGACGCCACTTCGCTCTGTGAAGTCACTAACATCACGCGGCACGGATTTTGGCTACTGGTGGACGACCACGAGTACTTCGTACCGTTCACCGATTATGCGGCCTTCCGAGCTGCCACGGTAATTCAGATTTATGCAGTGGAGCGCGTTGCCCCTGACCAGCTGTATTGGCCGGCACTTGACGTTGACATCGATCTCAGGGCGCTTAAGCACCCTGAGTCCTATCCCCTGGTCTTCAAGGGCTCTCTCCAGAACGGTTAACTACCGGACGTCGGCCTGGTATCGTGTCAGGCATTCCTTTGGAGATAGCATCTCTGACCCAACGCCCACCGTTCCGTGGGCGTCTCTCTTAGTCAAGGATGACCTTCATGCCCACCAAATTCGACCGCCTGCAAGCCAAGCTCGCCGAGCTCTTTCAACTCGACCGGGCCGACCTGGACTTCGGCATCTATCGCATCATGAACCTGCGGCGGGAGGAGATCAGCCGCTTTCTGAACGAGGAGTTGCTGCCCCAGGTGCGGACGGCGTTGGCAGGCTACCAGCCGGCCGAACGCGGCGGCCTGGAGACGGACCTGCGCCAGGCCGAGGTAAACGCACGCGCGCTGGGTATGGACCCGGTCGGCGTGCCGCGGGTGCAGCAGTTACGTGAGCGCCTGGCAGCCTACGGCGTGGACCTGGGCGCGCTGGAAGACGAGATCTACTCGCATCTGTATGACTTCTTCAGCCGCTACTACGACGAGGGCGACTTCATCTCCGTCCGGCGCTACAAGGAGGGGGTGTACGCCATCCCCTACGAGGGCGAAGAAGTCAAGCTGCACTGGGCCAACGCCGACCAGTATTATGTCAAGACCGCCGAGAACTTCCGCGACTACACCTTCCACCTGCCTTCCGGCCGCTGCATCCACTTCAAGCTGAGCGAGGCCGAGGCCGACCGGGATAACATCAAGGCCGCGGAAGGCAATGA
>JADGQF010000284.1 GCA_017882045.1 Anaerolineales bacterium | reverse complement strand
AAGAAGCCGATGATCCCGGTCAGCACGAGGATGATGTTCGACGTAGCGGCGGCCAGGTCGAACCGGTACTGGCTGTAAGCAAACTGGTACGCCATCACGGCCAGGATGTTGGTGAGGCCCTTCGGGCCGCCTCCGGTCATGATGTAGTTGAGTTCGAAATGCCCGATTCCACCAATGGCCAGCAGCGTAATCAGGACCGTCAGCACGGGGCGAAGCATCGGCAGTGTGACATAGAAGAAACGCTGGACGCTGCCGGCGCCGTCCATCTCCGCCGCTTCATATACCTCGCCAGGAATGGACTGCAGGCCCGCCATGCTGAAAGTGATGACGAATGGCAGGCCGCTCCAGATGCGTACCACCGAGATGGCAAAGAAAGGGATGCTCAGCGGACCGAGGGTCCAGTCCGAATTGGTCAAGAACCGGATGTCGGAGTGCATCAGCCCCAGGCCCCGCAAAATCTCGTTGATCGGGCTGCGCTCTGGCTGAAACATCCAGATCCAGATACCGGCTGCGACCACGGGTGGTATGAACCACGAGATCAATACCAGCGTGCGGATCGTGCCGCGTCCTCTGAACTCACGGCTCAAGATCTGGGCCACCAGCAGGCCAAGCGTTACAACGCCGCCCACGGCTACCAGCACAAAGGCAAGGGTATTCACCAGCGCCTGAACGAAGTTGGGGTTGGCGAGGAGAGTCTGGTAGTTCCTCAATCCTACAAATGGCGTACCCTGGGTTGGGATCAGCATCAGGTCGTATTGAAGGAAGCTCATCCGGATGGATGCCAGCATCGGGTACAGGCCGAGCGCCACCACGAGCACCAACGCCGGTGCCACCATGAGGTAGCAGAACAGGTACCTTTGTCTCGTCATCGGCTTCCCTCCCTAAATCGAGCGGTTGTCAGCAACCGTCGTGGGGAGGCGTAGCCTCGTTCCCACGACGGTCGCGACATCTGCCCCCAGTCACTGTCAGGGCAGCTTGATCTTGTCCATCGCCTCCTGGGCGCGCTGCTGAGCGGTCTTGATCTCGTCTTCTATGCTGTTCTTCTTGACCAGAGTGTTGTAGAAGAGATCGAAGATGACTGCCCCGGCGTCATTGGCAACCATGGTAGTCCAGGCCGGGGAAGGATGCTGAGACGGATGGGCATACTGCATCGTGTCGCCCGCCACTTTCTTCCATGGTCTATCGGTCCAGTAAGGCGATGCCATCACCGACTTGTTCGGGGTCACATAGCCGGTGTATTCGATGACCTTCTGCATATTCGCGTCGCGGGTCAGGAATTCGATCCAGCGGGCGACCGCCTCGGGGTTTTTAGTGCCATAGAGCGGGGCCAGGTAGCCGGCGCCAAAGTAGCTGGCGCGGGTTTTGGCTCCCTTGCATGGGATCTGCATATCCCACTTGCCAGTGAGTTGCGGGAAGTCCCGTTCCAGGGTGACGCCGGCGTTGTTGCTGACCTGGCCCATGATCGCGATCTTACCAGCCTGGAACAGTTCGTCGGCGTTGAAGCTCTTTTCCATCAGGTCCGGCGGGGTCACCTTGTGGGTGTGGATCAGGTCGAACATCCACTGCAGGGTTTGTCGCATCTCGGGCGTGTCGATGGTAGCTGTTTTGCCATCGGCGGTCATGTACTCGCCGCCGGCCTGCCAGAGCCAGGGCAACATCTGCTGTAGGGGAAGTGCATTGCTGAAGGTGAAACCCCACTGCGTGACATTGCCGTCCTTGTCCCGCTTGGTGAGTTGCTTGGCCATGGCCGTCACCTCTTCCCAGGTGTCGGGGCCTTTCTTGAGTCCTTCAGCTTCCAACAGGTCGGTGCGATAGAGCATGGGGCGAATGTCGCCTCGCCATACCGGGCCGTAGAACTTGCCTTGCCAGATGCCATCCTTCATCGGGCCCTCGACGTTCCGGTCCCAGAGATCGGCGAAGAGGGTGTTCCGGTACTCGTCCATTTGCATCGGGCCATACTTGCCGCCGCCGATGGCCGCATTCGAGTAGAGCCAGTACATGTCGGCGCCATCGGGTGCCGCGCCGCCTTGCGCGACCGTCAGCCAGGTCTGGTTGGCGTTGGCCCAGGGAACGATCTGGAACTCGATGTCGACGTCGCTTTCTTTCTTGAACTCGGCAGCCATTGCCTCGAGGTAATCCCTTTGCCATACGGTCGAGTCGCCGTAGCTTTGGGTCCAGAATGAGATCTTGGTGCCGGGGAATCGTTTAGCCTTGAACGCAGCCGCAGCATCAGCAGGCGCGGCAGTCGCCCCGGATGCAGGGGCGGCGGCGGCCGTGGGGGCCGTAGCCGCGGCTGGCTGCGGCGCGGCAGGCGCCTGGGTGGGCTGAGCACAGCCCGCCAGGATGGTGCCGGCGGCCAGAGTGCCGGTCAGCCGGCAAAAGTCACGACGTGAAATGCGCTGAGCCATTGTAATTCACTCCTTTGCAGTCTGTTACTTCAAAGAACACGGTCTGCTACAAGTGGTTATGCAGGGGGATGCCGGTACTCTGATAAACCCTCCTTTCTCGGCCGCGCCCCGGCCGATGAGCACACGACGTATCGAGTTGCGGATCAGCGTCCGGCAGGCGCCGGTCTGCTAACTCACAATAGGCCCCAAAAGCTCACTGAGCTGGGGAGCATGTCCTAGCGCGGATATCCGAACGGTGCCGGCTGCCCTCGGCAATCAGTACTCGAACTTTTCAGCAATTGCGCCTTGCGCGATCCACGCGTTCTATCTCTGTCGCTTGCGCACGATCACCTGTCGCGTCGCATCGACAATGTGCCGCGCCGAAAGGCCGTATTTTTCCAGCAACGCCAGGTAAGGTCCCGACTCGGTAAAGATGTCGCGCACCCCGATGCGCTGCATTGGGATGGGTTCGTTTTCCACCAACACTTCAGCCACCGCGCTACCCAGGCCACCGAAGATCACGTTGTCCTCGGCGGTGACAATGGCCCCGGTCTCACGGGCAGCCTGGAGCACGCATGCGACATCTAATGGCTTCAACGTGTGGCAATCAACCACGCGCACATCCAGGCCTTCATGGGCCAGGCGTTCGGCGGCTACCAGCGCGTGCGCCACAAGGTCACGCAGCGCGATGATCGTCGCATCGCTACCCTCACGCACCACGACGGCTTTGCCGATCCGGAACGGAAAGTCAGGGCCGTACAGGGTGGGGATGGGATCGCGCGTGAAACTGAGGTAGACAGGTCCATCCCACGCCGCCGCGGCGAAGACGGCCTGTTTAGCGGTTATCGAGTCGGCAGGCGCGACAATCGTGGAGTTGGCAATCGCGCGCAGGATAGAAAGATCTTCCTGGCCATGGTGAGTCACACCGTCGGGCCCGGGAGTGAGGCCGCTGTGACTGGCCGCGATCTTAACGTTGAGCCTCGGATAATGGATGCTGTTGCGGATCTGGTCGAGCGCGCGCAGGCTCGCGAAGACGGCATAGGTGGACGCGAAGGGGATCAGATGTGTCGTCGCCATCCCGGCCGCGGCCGCCATCATGTTCTGCTCGGCGATGCCGAAGTTGAAGGAGCGCTCGGGAAAACGCCGTGCGAAATCGCTGGTCCGCATAGATTTGGAGACATCCGCATCCAGCACGACCACGTCGGGATTGAGCTCGCCCAACTCCAACAACGCCGCCGCATAGGAGTAGCGCGTTGCCTCCATATGCGCGCCGGCGAACGGGTTCTCGCGGCCAAGGTCGGCCACGATCGCGGGGAGAACGAAGTTGTACCGGCTGTTGGGAGCGCTCATCGGAGCCCTCTGGCGATCTCCGCCAAGGCGATCGCGGCTTGTTCGTTGTCAGGAGCGGTGCCGTGCCAGGCAGGAACGTTCTCCATAAAGGAGACTCCCTTGCCTTTAACAGTCCCGGCGATGATGATGGTTGGCCGGTCTTTGATCGACTTCACAGACTCCAGGGCCAGGACAATCTCCTGCATGTTGTGACCATCGATCTCTATGACGTTCCATCTGAAAGCCCGCCACTTCTCGGCCAGTGGCTCAACCGGCATTACGTCCCGCGTAAAAGTGTCATTCTGGATGCCGTTGTTATCCAGGATAACCGTCAGGTTGTCCAGCCCCCACTTGGCACCGGCCATAGCAGCTTCCCAGATGGCGCCCTCTTGCGACTCGCCATCGCCGATGATGACGTAGACGTGATAATCTTTGTGGCGCAGTTTCCCGCTGAGAGCCATCCCGATGCCGACGGAGAAGCCCTGGCCAAGCGAGCCGACCGTCATGTCCACACCGGGTGTCTTCCTCATGTCGGCATGACCTTGCAGGATACTATCAAGCCGGCGCAATGTCGCCAGGTGAGATCGATCGAAGAAACCACGCTCGGCCAGCGCGGCGTACCACACGGGACAGGCGTGACCCTTGGAGAGGATGAAGCGATCGCGGTCGGGCCATTGGGGATTGCGAGGATCGACGCGCATGACACGAAAGTAGAGCGCAGTCACGATGTCAGCAGCCGACAGTGACCCGCCGGGATGGCCCGCCCCGGCTGTGTGGATCATAAAGATAATATCCTGCCGGATTTGCCTGGCCGCCAACTCGAGCTGCTCGATCGACAATGGCGGTTCAAAGGCAAGCATGGATTGCGTGATGATGACCGGCTCTGGCAACACTGTCCAGCCTCCCAGCATTGGATTCCCCCACACAAGTGGGAAGACGGCCCAAAATACGGAGGCGGTTACCGGGTATTAGATATCCCCTCCGCCATCGACGGCTTTTTGTGCTTAACGAGCCGTCGATACTCAGGTACGATGCGGTTGCAAATGGCTCTCGTTAGCTCCGCCGCGGCCTGCGCGTCGCGGCGCGTCAGCGCCTCCAGAAGATGCATATGATCGCTGATGACGGTCTGAGGCGTATAGTCACTCAGCACATTGAAACGGCGGTTCATTAAGATCTGCGTCTGCACGTATTGGGAGCGCCACGCTTTCAGCAACTGGTTATGGGATGCCTTAGCGCAAATGTACTCGTGAAACGTGAGATCAAGCTGAGTCAACCGTTCGTAGTCCTCGGCCGCAATAGCCTGGCGCTGCGCGTCGATGATATCTTGCAAGGCCGCGATATCGTCCGGAGTCAGGTGAGGAGTGGCCATCTCGACGGCCATGATCTCCAGGGTTGCCCGCAGGGTGAAGACTTCGGTCACGTCTTGTTCCGTGAAATCTACCACGAAACATCCCCGGTTCGGGATGCGCACAACCAGTCCTTCCTGTTCGAGTTGACGTAAGGCCTCACGAATGGGAATACGGCTGACTCGCATCTGCTCCGCGATTTCCTGCTCGGTCAGATGTTCCCCAAAGTCGAGCTCACCGCTTATGATGGCGTTGCGGACGTGGATCACAATCTCGTCCGGCATCGATCGAGTTCCAATGGGGCGAAAGACGGACTCCATCCTATCACCTGATCTGCTATAGTCGCAACAGACTTCTGTATAATGAATTTTGTATACAAAATTCATTATACAGAAGTCGTCCGTAATGTCAAAAACGCCGCACACGCGTTTATCCGGCGTAAACCTCGGGATTCGCACAATGCGGCAGCCTCTGCCCTCCCAGCCCGGCCAACAAGTTCTCACATGCCAGTTCCGCCATGCGCTTGCGGGTGCCGCGTGTGGCCGAGCCGATGTGCGGCAGGATCAGGCAGTTCGG
>JADGQF010000081.1 GCA_017882045.1 Anaerolineales bacterium | reverse complement strand
GTCGAGCAACGGCCCAGAGAGGCGCTTTTGATAACGGCTGACCAGGGTCATGCTGCACGTGCATTCTCGCTCGCTATCGCCATAGTAGCCACACGGGCATGGGTTCATCGCGCCCACCAACATGAAATTCGCAGGGAAGGTCAGGCTGCCCTGGGCGCGGCTGATCGTGACGATCTTGTCTTCGAGCGGTTGGCGCAGGACTTCGAGGGTATGCTGGCCGAATTCGGGCAACTCATCCAGGAAAAGCACCCCCCGGTGCGCCAGGCTGATCTCCCCTGGCCGTGGCCAATGGCCGCCACCCACCAAGCCCGCCTGGGAAATGGTGTGGTGCGGCGCGCGAAAGGGCCGCTGGCGGATGAGCGGTGTGTCACCCGGCAGCATATCGGCCACCGAGTAGATGCGGGTGACGTCCAACGCTTCGGCCAGGATCATGCGCGGGAGGATGGAGGGGAGCGAACGGGCCAGGAGCGTCTTGCCCGAGCCGGGCGGCCCGCTCATCAAGATGTTGTGCCCGCCTGCCGCCGCCACCTCTAGCGCTCGTTTGACCATCTCCTGTCCTTTAATATCCTGCAAGTCGCACCCGTAGGAGGGCGGATCGGCGTCCAAGTCCGGCGTCGCGCGATAGGGCTCGATGGGATGGTAGTCTCGGAAATGCGCAGCCAGCCGCCCCAACGTGTCCACAGGGTAGACGTCAAGCCCCTCCACCAGCGCGGCTTCGGGCGCATCGGCCTGTGGCACGAAGACCGACTTGTAGCCCAACTCGTAGGCCAGGTGCGCCATCGGCAGGATGCCATTGACGTGGCGTACCGAACCATCGAGCGACAGCTCACCCAGGAAGAGGTCGCCCTCCAGGTCTGAAGGGATCTGCTCAGCCAGGATCAACAAGGCGACGGCGATCGGCAGGTCATAGGCTGGGCCTTCTTTGCGTAGATCGGCCGGGGCCAGGTTCACCGTCAACCTGCCGCGCGGGTAGCTGAGCCCGGAGTTGACGATCGCCGCCCGCACCCTTTCCGTGGACTCCTTGACTGCGACATCGGGCAGGCCGACCAACGTGACTGAGGGTAGCGAGCGTGGATTGAGGTCGGCCTCCACCTCCACGACCGCACCTTCCAGACCGATTAGCGCGCAACTGTGGACCTTGGCGAGCAAGGCTTCATCTCCTGGCTGAGATTAGCAGTGGGCATTGCTTGATTTACTAGCGGGATTCCCAGAAACCACTGAAGCTGGGGCACATCCGGCAACTCAAGGATTGCGGCGCCCGATTCCTCGCGCCATCAGGCGCCAATGCAAAGCCGGTCCAATGGTTCTGATCGCCTTTGCCGCTAGAGTTGATCACATTGTATCTGGAATCGAAAAATGCGCAACTCGCTTTGAGTTGAGCCGAGAAAACAGACGACCCTGCAGAAAACGGCAAGTTCGGCACCGCCCACGGTTTGAGGCCGGATCCAGGCATGGAAGGGGCCATTGGGGTTGAACTGGTAAAACAGGTGATATCGCCCGCGCCATCGGATCAGCCCGTTGGGATCATTCAGCCAGTTGGCCGGCGCGGTGAAGTGGAACTGGGGGCGGTGCGGGTCGCCGGCAGACGCTTGCCGCGGAACGTAAAGAGCGATGTTCGTGGACCTCAGCATAAGCTCCTTACCCCTTGTCTCGGGCGCTATCCCAGCCTCTTCACGAAGAGCACCAGGTCGTCGCCGGGAGCGTAGAAGTCGGCGATTCTGGCCGCGCGCCTGAAGCTGTGGCGGTCGTAAAACTCGCGCGCCGGGAGGTAATCGGGCAGGCCGGACGTTTCGGCAACCAGCAGCCGTCCTCCCGCGGCCCGTACATCGTGCATGACTCGTTCCAACAGGGTCGTGCCGATGCCTCGCTGCCCCACGCGGGGTGCGACGACGATCCAGTACAGGTCGAAGGTGCCGAGCGTCAGCGGCCGCGGCCCGTAGCAGGCGAAGCCCAATAGATCGCGCTCGTCGCGGGCCACAATGAAGTAGTAGCCGCTGCGCTCTGCACCAAGCTGGAAGTGTTCCTGCACTAACTCATGTACCGTGTCGACTTCTTCGGGCGAGAACACCCCCGCATGGCGGGCGATGGCGACGATCCGCTCGGCTTCCCCAGCTTCAGGCACGCCAATCTCGAGCGCTATCGATGAGTTCATGCTCCAGTCTCTCCTGCAGGATCCCTTGCATCTTTTCAGCCCATTATACTGCATGTCCGGGTAGCCGTGCCCTTGACGGCAACTTCGATTGGCGCATCCCCGCCTTAAAGAATCGCGCGCTCCCTCATTTTCCCTCTTGACAAACAGGCCGCTTAGTTCTTATAATGCACACGAGTGCACATGCAGACGTGTGCAAGAAACCACAGCCGCCCCTAACGACCCCGACGGCTCTTCACATCGGCAATAGACCAGGAGTTTGACATATGACAGCGACCTTGATCAGTTCCGCTCCGGAGAGCGCTGCCGCTAAGGCGGGCCTGAGCCCTCTCCAACAGACCGTCACCACAACCCCGACCGACTATTGGAACGATTCGTGCTCGATCGAAGAATTGACCTACGGCATTCAGCACGGCGCAGTCGGCGCGACCACCAACCCCCAGATCGTGCTGATGGTTCTGAAGAAGGAGCTGCACCTTTGGAAGGACCGGATCAGCCAGATCATTTTGGAGAACCCGACCTGGTCCGAGAATGAGATCACCTGGAAGCTGGTGGAGGAGATGGCCGTGCGCGGGGCCAGGCTGCTAAAGCCGGCCTACGACCGCTACCAGGGCAAGAAGGGCCGGCTCTCGATCCAGACCAACCCCGTCAACTACCGCAACGCCGAGGCCATCGCCCGGCAGGCGATCTACTTCAACACGCTGGCCCCCAATATGCAGGTCAAGATCCCCGTCACCTGCGCCGGCGTGAAGGCCATCGAGGAAGCAACCTATAACGGCGTGAGCGTCAACGCCACCGTTTCCTTCACGGTCCCCCAGGCCATCGCCGTCGCGGAAGCCGTGGAGCGCGGGCTCCGCCGCCGCGAGGCCGAGGGCCTGGACGTCAGCCACATGGCGCCCGTCTCCACCACCATGATCGGCCGGACGGACGACTGGATGCAGGTGCTGGTGAAGCGCGACGGCATAGACCTCGACCCCACCTATCTGCCGTGGGCGGGCATCGCCTGCTTCAAGAAGATCTACGCCCTCTACCACGAGCGGGGCTACCGCACTCGCCCGCTGGCCGCTGCCTACCGGCACCTCGGCCATTGGTCAGAGCTGATCGGCGGCGACGTCGTGCTGACCATCCCGTACGAGTGGGCGCTGAAGATCAATGCCTCGGACATCCCGGTGGTCGAACGCATGCAGAATCCGGTCGCAGCGCAAATCATCGAGGCGCTGTACGAGCGCATCCCCGATTTCCGCCGGGCGTACGATGTGGACGGCATGACACCCGAGCAGTTCGACGGCTTCGGCGCAACGGTCCGCACGTTGCGTGGCTTCATCGGCGCCGTGCACGACCTCACCGGCGTGGTGCGCGAGTACATGCTGCCTAACCCTGACGTGAAGTAACGCCATGTCACGCCGGGCTGTCTCGATCCAGGACATCGCCCGTGAGGCCGGCGTCTCGCACGCCACGGTCTCGCGGGCCCTGCACGACAGCCATCTGATCAGCAGCGAGGTGCGCTTCCACATCCAGCAGCTTGCCCGCGAGATGGGCTACACGCCCAACGCGGTGGCGCAAAGTTTGAAGGGACAGCACACCAATACAATCGGCCTGGTAGTCACCTCGATCGCCGACCCTTACTACGGGCGAGTGGTGCGCGGCGTCGAAGAGGTGGCCCAGCGTGCGGGCCTCGACCTCTTCCTGGGCGTCTCGAACAACGACCCGGCCCAGGAAATGAGGGTCGTCAGGTCTTTCCACCGCCGCAGGGTGGACGGCATTATCACAGCCTCTTCGCGCCTGTCCGACGAGCAGCTTTTGGAGTTGGCCGAGTATGCGGTACCGGCGGTCCTCTTGAACCGCCAGTCCGACGGCCAGTCTGATCTGCTGCGCAGCGTCTACGTGGATGACTACGCGGGTGCTCGCCTGGCCATGTCCCACCTGCTCGAGCTCGGGCACCGTGCGATCGGGTATGCCGGCTCCAGCGTGCGGCCCCGCTCCAATCGCATTCGCCGCCAGGGTTACCTGGACGCGCTGGCCGGCGCCGGGATCGCGGTCTGCGCCGGCTGGGTGCAGATCGGCGCTGCGGACCTTCGCTACTACACCGATGACGTGGCCGCCGGCGGGCACTTGATGCTCGAGGCGCTGCGGGCCGGAGTGACCGCGGTCTTCTGTTACAATGACATGTATGCGGTCGGCGCCCTGATGGCCTGCCGCGAGCTGGGCCTCGACGTGCCCGGCCAGGTCAGCATCATCGGCTTCGACGGCATTGAACTGGCACAGTACGTCACGCCGCCGATCACCACCATCCACCAGCCCAAACTGCGGCTCGGGCAGCTCGCCATGGAAATGCTGCTTGAGTTGATGGAAGGCAAGCCGGTGGAGGACCAGATTTTGCTTCCGGAGCTGCTGGTGCGCTGTAGCACCGCATCCGCCCTGGCGGTTCCGGTCAAGATCGGTCCCGATACCGACCTTTCGGGCCGCCTGCCCTGTACTACGTCGAACTGACTCGCGCCGCGGGCCGCGCCCTGGTTGGCTCGCGCACACGTTCACAAGCTCTCAAGGAGGATAGGCGCCATGCGCCAGTACACATCCGGCAACCTGGTCATCCACCCCGCCAACTCGGCCGACCCCGATGTCGTCGTTGAGGTGACGCCCGACGCCGCTGGCTGGGATACCATTAACTTCCGGGTCCGCCGCCTTGCGGCCGGCCGCACCTGGTCGTTCGAGACCACCGGCCATGAGCTGGCGCTGGTCGTGCTCGCCGGCACGGTTGACGTGGATTCGAGCCGCGGTCGTTGGGAAGGGCTGGGCCGGCGCGCGAACGTCTTCGCCGGGCTGCCGTTTGCGCTCTACCTGTCTCGCAACACGGCGCTGACGGTCAAGGCCGTAAGCGACGCCGAGTTCGCCGTCGCCTGGGTTGAGGCAGATCAGGACTTTGCGCCCCGGCTGGTAACCCCCGCGCAGGTCGATGTCGAGATCCGGGGCGGCGACAACGCCACCCGGCAGATCAACCGCATGTTGCCGCCCGGCTTCCCCTGCCAGCGGCTGGTCGTCGTAGAGGTCTACACCCCCGGCGGCAACTGGTCGAGCTATCCGCCGCACAAGCATGACGTGCACAGGGTGGCCCCTGATGGCACGCTGGCCCAGGCCGACCTGGACGAAATCTATTACTACAAGATCGACCGCCCTGAAGGTTACGCGCTCCAGCGCATTTATACCGATGCCGAATCGCCGCTGGAGGCTGCAGGCTACCCGATCGATGCGGTGGTGACCGCCCGCAACGATGACGTGGTCTTGATCCCCGAGGGGTACCATCCCGTGTCCAGCCCGGTGGGGTACACGACCTATTACTTGAACGTCCTGGCCGGGTCGGCCCAGAGCCTGGCGGCCCAGGACGACCCGCGCTTTGCCTGGGTCAAGGATAGCTATCGCAGCCAGGATCCGCGGGTGCCGGTGTATGACCTGAGCGCAAAGTAGCAGAAGGAGACCAACAGCATGAGCGAGTCTGCAACCATCCGTCTGACCATGGCGCAAGCCCTGATCCGTTTTCTCAAGAACCAGTATGTCGAACGCGACGGCGTGGATGCCCCCTTCTTCGCCGGCTGCTTCGGCATCTTTGGCCACGGCTGCGTGGCGGGCGTCGGCGAGGCGCTGATCGAGAATCTGGACTTTCCGTACTACCAGGTGCGCAACGAGCAGGCCGCCGTGCACGCCGCGACCGCTTACGCCAAGGTGAAGAACCGGATGCAGACCTTCGCCTGCATCTCGTCCATCGGCCCCGGCGCTACCAATATGATCACGGGCGCGGCCACCGCGACGATCAACCGGCTGCCCGTGCTCCTGCTGCCTGCCGACATCTTTGCCCGCCGCAACGTGGCCCCCGTTCTGCAGCAGATCGAGTCTGCGGCCAGCCAGGACTTCTCCGCCAACGACTGCTTCAAACCCGTCAGCAAGTATTGGGACCGCATCAACCGGCCCGATCAGTTACTGACCGCCCTGCCCGAAGCTCTGCGGGTGCTCACCAGCCCGTCCGAAACCGGCGCGGTGACGGTAGCCCTGCCCCAGGACGTACAGACCGAAGGTTATGATTACCCGGTCGCGTTCTTCCGCAAGCGGGTGTGGCACGTCGCGCGCAACCGGGCGGACCGGGCCGCGCTAAGGCAGGCGGCCGGGATGATCCGCGCGAGCAAGCGGCCGATGATCGTCGCCGGTGGTGGCGTCATCTATGCGGACGCCACCGAGGCGCTGCGTAGTTTTGTGGATGCGACCGGCATCCCGGTTGGCGAGACTATGGCGGGCAAGGGCAGCCTGCGCTGGGACCACCCCCTGAACATGGGCGCCGTCGGCGCCACGGGCACGCTGGCGGCTAACCGCATCGCCCACGACGCGGATCTCGTGATCGGTATCGGCACCCGTTACAGCGACTTCACGACGGCCTCAAAGACCGCGTGGCAGAACCCGGACGTTCAATTCATCAACATCAACGTCACCGAGTTCGACGCAGGCAAGCACCACGGCCTGCCGGTGGTGGGCGACGCCCTTGTCACGCTCGAAGAGCTAGCCGAGTTGTTAGCCGGCTATTGCGTGGATGCGGGCTACCGCGCCAAGGCGCAACGCCTGCACGACGAGTGGGACGCCGAAGTGCAGCGCATTTACGACCTGCGGCTCGCTCCGCTGCCCAGCCAGGGCGAGCTGATCGGCGCATTGAACGAGGTCTCCGGCCCGGATGCGATCATGGTCAACGCCGCCGGCAGCATGCCCGGCGACTTGCACAAGCTGTGGCGGACCACGCATCCCAAGAACTTCCACATGGAATATGGCAACAGCTGCATGGGCTACGAGATTGCGGGCGGGATGGGCGTCAAGATGGCGGCGCCCGAGCGCGACGTCTACGTGATCGTGGGCGACGGCAGCTACCTCATGCTCTCCTCCGAGTTGGTCACCTGCGTGCAGGAAGGGGTCAAGCTGATCGTGGTGCTGTGGGACAACCACGGTTTCAAGAGCATTGGTTCCCTCAGCCGCTCGCTGGGCCTCGACGGCTTCGGCACCCGGTTCATCCGCCGCAAGGAAGGTGTGCTGGTGGGCGATTCGGCGGGCGACGCGGTCGAGCCTCTCCAGATTGATTTCGCCATGAACGCCCGCAGCCTGGGCTGTCACGTCATCGAGTGCCGCACCTACGACGATTACGTCGCCGCGCTGGAGGCCGCGAAGACGACCGACCGCACGACCTTCATCAGCATCTGCAACGACCGGCTGGTGGGCGTGCCGGGTTACGAGAGCTGGTGGGACGTGGCCGTGCCCGAGGTCAGCGAGCTTGCTGCGGTGCGTGAGGCACGCGTCAATTACGAAGAGATGCAGGCCAGAGAACGTTACTTCCTGGAGTAATGGGCGATGTCTGAGAAATCAAGGTAGTGGTCGAGCGCTGGCTCGGCGAATGGTCACGACAGTTCTAGCGCCTGTCCCCGCAGGGCGAGCAGGCAAAGGAGAGGATGATGGCAGTTAAGAAGCTTCAGTACTTCGTAGGCGGCGAATGGCTCGATTCTAAGACGACCAAATGGATGGATTGCTACGACCCATCTAGCGGTGAGGTGATCGCGCAGGCGCCGCAGTGTACCGCGGCCGAGGTCGAGCAGGCCATTGCTTGCGCCCAGGCGGCCTTCCCCGCCTGGGCTGACACTTCCCCGAGCAAGCGCGTGCAGGTGCTGTTCCGGATGAAGACTCTGCTGGACAAGCACCTGGATGAGCTGACCTATCTGTGCGCCAAGGAGCACGGCAAGGTTTGGGATGAGGCCATGGGCGACGTGCTCAAGGTCACCGAGGTGGTGGAGTTCGCGTGTGGCATCCCGCACCTGATGAAGGGCCCCGCCCTGATGAACTGCACCTCCGGCTATGACACCACGCAGTACGTCGAGCCGCTGGGCGTGTTCGGCGGGATCGCGCCGTGGAACTTCCCGGCTATGATCCCCATGGGCTGGATGGCGCCGTTGTGCATCGCCACCGGCAATACCTTCGTGCTGAAGGCCGCTAGCTTCACGCCGCAGACTTCTATGCGCATCGCCGAGCTGTGGCAGGAGGCCGGTTTGCCGGCCGGCGTTATCAACATGCTGACCTGCTCCCGTAACGAGGCCGAGATCCTGCTCAAGCATCCAGACGTGAAGGG
This sequence comes from Anaerolineales bacterium, assembly GCA_017882045.1. Lineage (GTDB taxonomy): Bacteria > Chloroflexota > Anaerolineae > CG2-30-64-16 > CG2-30-64-16 > JADGQF01. The sequence goes on along the minus strand of JADGQF010000081.1, from coordinate 8,449 downwards.
TATCTCCTTCGTTGGCTCGACCTCCGTTGGCCGCCATATCTACTCGACCGCTGCAGCGGCCGGCAAGCGGGTCCAGGCGCTGACCGAGGCGAAGAACCACGCCCTCATCCTCAAAGATGCCGCCCTGGAACGCTCCGCGCGTGGCATCATCAACTCGGCCTGTGGCTGCGCCGGCGAGCGCTGCATGGCGCTGCCGGCATTGGTAGTTGAAGAGGAGGTCGCCGACGAGCTTGTATCGCTGCTCGCCGGCATGATGAAGGACCTGAAGATTGGGGCTGCGTACGACAAGGGCAGCCAGTTGGGCCCGCTGGTCAATGAAGAGCACCGCAATTCGGTGACCCGCTGGATCGAGAAGGGCGTCGAGGAAGGCGCAAAGCTGGTGCTGGACGGGCGCGGGGTCACGGTCCCGGGGTACGAGAAGGGTTTCTACATGGGCCCGACGCTGTTCGACCACGTCGAGCCAGGCATGACCATCGGCGACCGCGAGGTGTTCGGCCCGGTGCTGTGCATCAAGCGCGTGAAGGACTTCGAGGAAGGGCTGGCGCTGATGAATGCCAGCGAGTTCGCCAACGGTTCGGTGATCTACACCCAGAGCGGCTACTATGCCCGCGAGTTCGCCAAGCGGACGCACGGCGGTATGGTCGGCATCAACGTCGGCATCCCCGTCCCGCTCGGCATCTTCGGCTTCACGGGGCATAAGAATTCGTTCTTCAGCGACCTGCACACCATGGGCACGGATGGCGTGCGCTTCTTCACGGAACTAAAGAGCGTCACCGCCCACTGGTTCTCCGAGGAAGAGGCGCGGGCGGGCCGGGTGCTAAACTCGTGGGATGGCATGATCTCAATGCCGGCTTCGAACTAACGGACAAGGTAGTCTGTGTAGGAGGGGTCATATGATTCGTATCGGCAATGCGCCCTGTAGCTGGGGGGTGCTGGAGTTCGACCTGGAAGGCGAGGCCGCCGGTTACGTCCAGGTGTTGAACGAGATGGTGGAGACCGGGTATGTGGGAACCGAGCTCGGTGATTGGGACTTCATGCCGACCGATCCGGACAGGCTGGCCGCGGAGCTCACGCAGACCGGCCTGACCATGCTCGGCGCCTTTGTCCCCGTGCAGCTCAAGGACCCGGCGTGCCACGAACCCGGCGTCGAGGCTGCCCTGAAGGTGGCGCGGCTGCTGCGCGCGACCGCGGACCGGACGACGGGCTACCTGCCCTACCTCGTACTCGCCGACAACAACGGCAGCGATCGCGTCCGGACCCGCAACGCGGGCCGCGTGACCCCCGAGATGGGGCTGAGCGGCGAGGAGTGGAAAGTGTTCGCGGCCGGCGCCGAGCGCGTGGCGCGTGCAGTCTACGCTGAGACCGGGCTGCGGACCGTCTTCCACCACCACTGCGGCGGCTATGCTGAGACGCCCGACGAGATTGAACGGCTGCTCAAGATGACGGACCCGCAGGTGTTGGGCCTGGTTTTCGACACCGGCCACTACGCCTTCGCCGCGGGCGATTGCGCGGCCGTGGTCGATGGGCTCAACCGCTTTGCCGATCGCATCTGGTACATCCACTTCAAGGACTGCCAGCCCGACATCGCCGCTCGTTCTCGGGCCGAGGGCTGGGACTACTTCGAGTCTCTGCGCAACGGTGTGTTCTGCGAGCTTGGCAAGGGCGGCATCGACTTCCCGGCCGTTGCCGCATGGCTGAAGGAGCGCGGCTACGAGGGCTGGGGCATCGTCGAGCAGGACGTATTGCCCGGTATGGGGGCCCCGAAAGAGGCCGCGCGGCGCAACCGCGCGTATCTCAAGAGCATCGGGCTCTGATCAGAAGAGAAAGAATATGGCTGGCATCGTAAACGTCGGTATCATCGGCGCCGGGCGCATCGGCAAGGTCCATGCGCAAACTCTGGCATACCGTATCCCCAGCGCCAAGATCCAGGCGGTCGCGGACCTCAACGCCCCTGCGGCGGGGCAACTGGCCGCCCAATTGAGTATCCCGGTTGCGACGGGCAACTACCGCGATGTGCTCGAGAATCCGGACATCCAGGCGGTCTTTATCTGCTCCGCGACCAATACCCACGCGCAGTTCGCGGAAGAAGCCGCCCGGGCGGGCAAGCACATTTTCTGCGAGAAGCCCATCGCGCTGAACCTGAAGGACATCGACTGCGCGCTCGAGGCGGTCGATAGGGCTGGCGTCAAGCTGCAGGTTGGGTTCAATCGCCGCTTTGACTCGAACTTTTACCGCGTGCGCCTCGCTATCGAGAGCGGCGAAATTGGCAAACCCGCCCTGTTGCACATCATCAGCCGCGACCCGGCCCCGCCGCCCGTTTCATACGTCAAGGTTTCCGGTGGCATGTTCCTGGACATGACCATCCACGATTTCGACATGGCGCGCTTCCTGATCGGCGCCGAGGTCGAGGAAGTGTATACCCTGGCCGGCATCACGGTTGACCCGGCGATCGGCGAGGCGGGCGACGTGGATACGGCGGTCATCATGCTGAAGTTTGCCAACGGCGTCATCGGCACGATCGACAACTGCCGCCGCGCCTCCTACGGCTACGACCAGCGCGTGGAAGTCCTCGGCAGCAAGGGCAGCATCGCCACATCGAACAACTACCCGAACGCCGCGACCATCAGCGACGGCAGCAGTGTCCGCCGCGACCTGCCGCTGAATTTCTTCATGGACCGCTACACCGAGAGCTTTGCCACCGAGGTGGCCGCGTTTATCGACGCAGTCGCTAACGACAAGCCCGTGCCCGTCACCGGCCGCGATGCGCGCGTTCCCGTCGTTATGGGGCTGGCCGCTGAGAAGTCGTACCGAGAGGGCCGCCCTGTCAAGTTGAGCGAGATCGGCTGACGAGGATCCTGCGGCAGAGGAGAGAGCGGTGGAAAACATCAGGATCGGCATCGCCGGACTGGGGCGCCTGGGCTATAGGCACGCGGAGAACATTGCCTTCAAGACGCCCGGCGCCGAGCTGGTTGCCGTGTGCAGCGTGACCGGGCGGGAACTGGAGCGGGCGGCGATCGATTTCCCGCGCGCCACGGCTTATACCGATTACGCCGCGCTGCTGACAGACCAGAGTCTGGATGCGATCTTTATCAGCACCCCTTCGGACCTGCACTGCCGGCAGATCGAAGCCGCGCTCGGAGCCGGCTTCCACGTTTTCAGCGAAAAGCCCCTCGGCGTAAATGTCCCGGAGTGCGAGCACGTGGAACTGGTCGTTGCTCAGCATCCGAACCAGGTCTTCATGCTCGGCTTCATGCGCAGATATGACGAGTCCTACGCCTACGCCAAGCAGCAAATCGATGCGGGCAAGATCGGCACGCCCTTCCTGGTGCGGGCCTACGGGCTCGACCCGGAGGCCCTGATCGAGGGCGCTATCCGCTTCGCGCCGACCAGCGGCGGCATCTTTCTGGACATGGCCATACACGACATAGACCTGGCCAACTGGTTCCTGGGCGGCCAGCCTGACAGCGTCTATGCCATCGGCGGCAGCTTCGTTCACTCCGAATTCGCCGAGTTCGGTGACTGCGACAATGCCTGTGCCATGCTGCAGTATCGCAACGGCGGCATGGCGCTGCTCTACGCGGGCCGGACCGCGGCCCACGGCTACCATATCGAAACCGAAATCATCGGCAGTAAGGGCGCGCTGCGGATCAGCCCCGTGCCCCAGAAGAACCTCGTGCAGGTCTACGGCGCCGGCGGCGTGATGCAGGAGTGCGTCGGCGGCTTCTTCGAGAGGTTTGAGGACGCATACCTGAACGAACTCCACGAGTTTGTGCGCTGCATCAGGGAGGAGAGACAGCCCGAAGTCAAGGTCGAGGATGGCACCCTCGCGACCCGAATCGCCTTTGCGGCTACAGAGGCCTACAGGGAGAAGAAGATTGTCCGGTTTTAGCCCGCTATCTGAGCGCCCGTCAAGGCGACGGATACCCACACCATGAACCACAAGGAAGCCGACCGCGTGCCCCTTGACCTTGGGGGCTGCAAGGTAACCGGCATGAACGTAGGTATGGTCTATCTGCTGCGCCAGGCGCTGGGCCTGGATGCCCCGGGATCGTTGAGCCCAAGACCCCCATCGAAAACTTGCTGGCAATGTATGAAACCGTGCGGGAGTGCAGCCACTACCCACTCGGCTGATCAGGGACAGCCACCCCATCTTTAACGGAGGAAACAATGTTGCTGGGATTCCACGGCGCGACCACCATGACCAGCGACCTCGAAACGGATATCGCCGTCTCGAAGCAGGCCGGCTACCGGGCGTTGGAGCTCTGGGCAGCCAAGATCGACCGTTACCTCAGCGGGCACTCGCTCGCCGATTTGAAGGCGTTGCTCGATGATAACGGGATTGCCCCGATGAGCATCAACTCCATCGAATTCATCGCGTTCCGCGGCGACGAATATCGCCTGGTGCGCGAGCGCTGCAAGGAACTGTGCGCGATCGCCGAGGCAGTGAAGTGCCCGACGGTGGTGGTGGTGCCGAGCCCCACCCCGGACCGAAACATGCCCTGGTCCGACGTTGTGGCCGAGTTCGTCACGGTCCTCCGTGACCTGGCCGATATCGCGGCGCCTCACGGCGTAAAGCTGGCCTTTGAATTCCTGGGCTTCGGCTGGTGCACCGTCCGCACCCCGCGCGCCGCCTGGGAAATCGTCCAGGCAGCCGGCAAGAATAATGTCGGCATCGTGGTGGACTGCGCCCATTTCTTCGGCGGCGGCGGCCTGATGAAGGAACTCGACGGCCTGGATCCGACGCGCATCTTTGCGTTCCATTTGGACGACCTGGAGGACAGCCCGAAGGAGTCGATCAGCGACGCGACCCGCCTGATGCCGGGCCTGGGCGTCGTGCCTCTGAACGAGATCTGCTCCCACCTGAGCGGCATCGGTTATGACGGTGCGTGCTCGATCGAGTTGTTCCGCCCCGAATACTGGGGATGGGAACCGCTCAAGGTCGCGGAGACGGCGCGCAAGGCGGCCTGCGAAGTCCTGTCGCCGCACTTCAACGTGCAATAACCGCAACCAGCACAGAGATTACGAACCGGTCCTATCTTGCGCTTCCACAGATGGGACCGGTTCATAAATTGGGTAAGCGGACTAGTTTTTCGAGTCGATGGTATACGTCCAGCCATAGGGATCCGGTATACGGCCGTATTGAATGTCGGTCAGGGTCCGGTACAAACGCCGAGCTACCGGTCCCGGCTCGTCGTTGATGGTGTAGGTCTCGTCCTCGGTGCCGAGCGTGCCCAACGGCGCGATGACTGCCGCAGTGCCCAGGCCGAAAGCCTCTGTGATGCGGCCTGCGCGAATATCGGCCAGCACCTTCTGTATGTCCAGCCGCTCTTCGCTCACGGTATAGCCCAGGTCCGGAGCCAGCTTCAGCACTGAGTTGCGGGTGATCCCGGCCAGGATGCTGCCCGAGAGGGCAGGGGTGGCGATGTGCGTCCCGTCGTAGACGAAGGCGATATTCATCGCGCCCACCTCCTCCACGTAACGCCGCTCGGTGGCGTCCAGCCAGAGGACCTGCTGGTAACCGCGCGCCTTGACCTTCTCGGCCACGAAAAGGCTGGCCGCGTAGTTGCCTCCGGTTTTGGCCTCGCCGGTGCCTCCGCGCACCGCGCGCACCTGGTCGCTGCAAACGTAGACCGCCACCGGGTTAAAGCCCGTGGAGAAATAGGGTCCGGCCGGGCCTGCGATGATGTAATGCAAATAGCTCTGGCTCGCATGGACGCCCAGGCCGACGTCCGTGCCGATCATCGTTGGGCGGATATAGAGGGAAGCGCTTTCTTGCGTCGGGACCCATTTTTGCACCAGGCTGACCAGTTCGACGATCGCCTGCACATGGTCCTCCGGATCCAAGGTAGCCATGGCCATGCGCTCGGCCGAGCGATTGAAACGCAGGGCGTTCTCCCAGGGACGGAACAGGTTAATCTTGCCGTCTGGCCGCCGGTAGGCCTTAAGCCCCTCGAAGATCTCCTGGGCATAGTGCAAGACGACCGTGGCGGGGTCGAGCGACAGCGGCCCGTATGGCCCGATGCGGGCGTCGTGCCAGCCTTCCCCGGCCGAATAGCGCTGGCTGAACATAAGGTTCGCAAAATACTTGCCGAAGCCCAGGTTTGCGGGCAGAGACTTGGGGTCACCCGGCCCTGCGGGTTCAATGGTTATCTTCATGACTGAGACCTTTCTCTGTGTTGACAACGTACCGGGCCAAACGAAAAAGCGGCTCGGGCGCCTGTAATGATACAACCTTAGCTCTCATGCGACAAGCCACGAGCCGTGTTTCTCCGTCCGGCGTTCGCCCGACCAGGAAGTGCGTTTGCCCTCGTGCGCCGGCCCCTGGGGGTTGATTTGACAAGCGCCCCGAAACTGCTAGAATATCTCTACCCGTACCGTGCAAGAATGACACAAACTCATAACTATCAAGAGGGGGTGCAGGCCGATGGACGGATTGCTGAAACAGCTTTACGGTATCTCATACATCGTATCCGACTGGCAGCGGGCCAAACGTTTCTACAGCGAGACATTGGGTCTTCCGGTGCTCGGCTTCATGAGCGATGAAGTAGGCTGGATGGAGTTCGGCGATAAAGAAGGAGCGCATCTGGCCATCATGCCTTGGCCCGGGCCAGGCCCGTTGCCATCGAGGGAGGGCGGAGGCCTTGCCATTTTCTCGGTGGAGGATGCGGTCCAGGCAATCGCCGAACTGCGCAGGCGCGGCGTGCGCTGTGACGACCCGGTCCCCGTGCCGGGCATGGTGACCTGGGCCAACTTCTACGATCCCGACGGCAACCGGCTGCAGATAGCCGGTCCGCCGCCAGAGGGCTGATCTCCGTCTAAACCAGCGCCTGAGACCTCCCGGATTTCGCAGACACCGGGAGGTTTTTTGCGCTCACTCCCGCAGTTTGCCGGTTCCCAGCCAACCCAACGCCAGGCAGAGCAGCGCCGTGATACCGAACATGGGCTGGATGCCGACGGCGCTGGCTACCAGCCCGTTGACTGCCGGGCCGGCAAACATCCCTATGCCGTAGAGCGCCTGGAACGCGCCTACCGCAGCCGTGCGCTCGCCCTGGCCAACGTGACGCATGCTCAGGCCCATCAACACCGGATAACTGGTGCCCTGGCCCAGGCCAATGCAAAGCTGCGCGGCGAGGATCAGCCCCGGGCCCTGGGCAACGGCCGCCAGGGCCGCGCCCAGGGCCAGCAGACCGAAGCTACCGTAAGCCAGGCGCCGCGAGCTAATTCGTCTGCCCAATGCCGCCACCCCGAGGTTGCCTGCAGCTTGCGAGACCAGATTTAGGCTCACGAGCAGCCCCTGCGCCACATCTCCCAGCCCCAGGCGCTGGCCCAAGATCGGCAGAAAACCGTAAGTGGCGGTGAATAGCACGTAATGCGAGACACCGCTCAGCAGCGACGGCAGCCAGACCACGCGCCGCGTGACCACACGCGCCAGGTCTCTGGCCGACGGTCTCTGGCCGGTGAGCGGCGGCTCGGGTAGAACCAGTCCAATGACGAGCGCGGCGCCGCCCATCCCCGCCGCCAGCGCAAAGGCTAAACCGTAACCCCCGATCTCGTTCAAGCGGCCGTTCAGGCTGGTACCGATGATGCAGCCTAGGGAACTGACCAGCGAGATCAGTGCGCTCGCCCGCACCACATCCTTGGGCGGGAACAGGGCGTTGAAGGCCGCTACCATGGGCACCCATGCCGCCGCGGCGAGCCCAGTGATGCCACGGCCGACGAACAGTCCCGCCGAGCCGGATGCATGGCCCATCACCCAGGCGCCCAATAGAGCCAAAGTGGGGCCGAGCAAGATGAAAGGCTTGCGCCGGCCGACTCGATCGGCCGCCATGCCGACCGGCAAGCGGGCGAGCGCCTGCCACAGACCGTACATGGAAAGCACCGCGCCGACGACGACCAGATCACCGATCTTGCTGTGCACGTACATGGGCAGGGTAGGCACATAGAATTAGAGCGCCGACCAGTAGAGCAGCACGGTGAGAACGTATAGTACCAGCGCCAACCGGCGGTCGTCGCGCCTGCGGCCGGCGATGCTTTCCGGCTCGGCCGGCGCGTGCTCGATCAAGGCTTTGCTGTTTGTCACTGGCCTCCGCTTAGCGGCTCTTCCTTTCGTCGATGATGATTGCGCTCCATACTGTGCCAACGTAAAAGATCACCGATCAAAGCGTGTGCGATTATAACGCCGTTAAGGCAGTGAGGCAATACGGGGGCATACCCAAGAGTTCGGCATAGTCTGCGCTCACAGAGGTGTTGCGCACAGCCAAGGTTGATGTATGATCAGCGTGTTGAGCCGAACAGATGTATGTGGAGGACACGGGTGAATGAGGAGACTGAGCTGAGTGCTATCTACAACTACCACCGCTTGTCCGATAGTCTTGCCACCAGCGGTCAGCCAAGCGAAGAGGAACTGACCAGGGTGGCCCAAGCGGGCTTCGAAGTGGCCATCAATCTG
>JADGQF010000283.1 GCA_017882045.1 Anaerolineales bacterium | reverse complement strand
CGAGATCGCGGTGTGAAGCGGCGCCGTCACGCGCTGCAGATAGCGCCCGGTTACCGCGATTGCCACGCTCCCGGCCAGCGCAGCCAACGCGTCCCGCTCGAGCAACCCCAGCCCGGCGCCTGCCGCGGCCGCCAATCCGAACGCGGGCGCCGCGGCGCCCGCGGCCATCTTGCCCAGGTCGTAGTCGTGCATGTCACCCCCCTCGCTCTCCCCGGTCCTCGCCGGGTCGGAACCCGCAGGCACGGTCCCAGCTGGGCCTTTGGTCCTCGATTGCACCCTCAGTATCGCATACCGGCAGGCGCAATGTCATCCACCCAATGGCACATCTGGGGGTGCAAGACGCTTACTTATACGTTACCTTAACCTGCCGGGGCGCGCAATTTGCCCCTCCATCCGCTGCGGCTGCCCGGCATTCGGCCGGGCCCTAAGCTCGTCCGCGAAGAGCGCGCAACGACTTGCACCATGGGGTGTTCTTTTTCACAAGAACATAATTCTCTCTAGCGCAAGGACTGTCGAACATGCAAGATACAGCAGCGCCCGGCGCGCCCACCGGGGTCACATCCTTCTTCGACCAGCCGGGAGTACAACTTGAGGAGATCGCTATCGGCCCGGGGGTGCCCCTGGGGATCGAAGTCGTCTCGAACGCCGGCGTGGGCATCGGCGGGGCCTACGGCGCCTGGGGAAAACCCTACGATAACGCCGCCCTGCCCGCGCTGGTGGAAGATTGCCAGGGCCGGGCGATGGACGATGCCGAGAAAATGAACCTGGCGGAGCTGGGCTTCGTGTGCCGCCATCACGTGCCGAACATGCCGAAGGCGCTACAGACCGAGCTGGAGGTGCAGGTCGGCGCGCGCTTCCTGGTAGAGGCCGCGCACGCCAACGGCTGGGAGCCGGCCGATGTTGAGGGACTGTTGATCGGAGTCACCCTGCCGGTGGTGGAAGACTACACAGAGCGCATCGCGCGCGCGGCCGGCATACCCGAGAGCGCGCTTAAGGTAAGCGTGCACAAGGCCTGCGACGGCTCGGTGGCCGGCCTCAACCTGGCGCTGAATCCCGGTCTGCCCACCAGCCTGGGCCCGGCCTCGAGGCTGGCCGAGAAGCTGTACGGCAAACGTGTGTTGGTGGGCGGGATCGAGGGACTGAGCCGGGCGCTGCGCAGCTCGCGCGATATCCAGGCCCAACAGCTATTCGGCAGCGCGGCCGGCGTGATCGGCGTGATCCCCGGGCAGACGATGAAGTTCCTCGCCGGTGGGATGCAGGAGGTCTACGACCAGGAGGGCCTGCTGCAAGTCCACATGCTCTATCCCCACGCGCGCTCGGCCAGCGCCGACGCACCACTGATCGATGTCACGCGGCCGGGCGAGAACCATATCCGTGTCGCCGGCTTCCAACACGAGCCGGCAGCCGCCAGCGAAACGGTGGTGATGGCCGGGCCGATGGGCATGGTCAAGCTGTTTGTGCGCAGCGGAGTGGTGGCGGTGCGCGGGGTGGTGCAGTCCTACCGCCAGCGCATGAGCGACCTGGGCATGCCGGGCAAGGAGATCACGGTTACCATCGCGCACCATGCCAACCTGAAGATCAACCAGCTCAAAGACCGCTATCTGCAGAAAGAAGGGATTAACCTGCGTATCCCCTGGCTGCTGAGCGAGTTCGGCAACGTCAGCGCCGCGTCCTGCATGATCGCCTTCTTGCGCGCCCTGAAACAGCTGCAGCCTGGCGACAACGTCCTGTTTGACGGCTTCGGGGCGGGGACGTATTACGATGTGCTGGCGGTGGAGCTGGGCGCGGGGGTCTAACCGCGTCTAACCGAGATACCCGCATGGCTAAGAACCGGACGACCTGCCCGCCCGATCATCTGCCGGCGCGTCGTCGCGCAGCCAGTAATGGTGGGATTCGCCGTCGTGGGCACGCACCGGCTGGCATCCCGCCTGGTCTGCGTCGCCGGCCTGCTGCGACCCAGGCCCGGCAGGCAGACCGATCTGTCGGTGCTGCGCGGGCGCAACGTGCAGAGTCGTCATTGGGCCCGGCGTCGCCGTGCTCGGCCCTTGCCGCACTGCCGCCCCACCAGAAACGGCGCTCGCCCCGAGCAGGAGCACTTGTACGATGTAGACGATCAGACGTCTGGACTGCATAGGATGGCCTCCGCTCTGGAATCAAACCCGGCTGCATTATAGTCGTTCGCTATAAAGACCTGATAAAGGCCGGCTTACATTTGCGCTACTTCTGCGCTACGTAAAACGCAATTGGCGGAACTTCGTTTATGCCGGCCCCGGGCCGGCCGCTGGCCCCAGGTCGGCCGCAAGGATCGGCTTTATGACCGAGACCCACCGGGCATAGCCCTTCTGGCTGGGATGTAGCCGGTCGAGGCGGTACAGAGACCGGTCCGGCCGGCCGTCTGGCCCCATGATCGCCTCCGTCAGGTCGATGAAGTGCAGCCGCTCGTCGGTCTCCGTGTGCGCCTTGATCAATCGATTCGCCTCGCTCGCCGCGCTCCAGTGCTTCCGGCGTGACGGCGTGGGCGTGATGCCGATGTAGTAGATCGGGACGCCGGGCAGCGACGCGTGGATGACCCGCACGAACTCCAGGTAACCCTCAAACACCTCCCACGGCGTCTTGGGCTTTGCACCGGAGAGATCGTTGGTCCCGGCAAACAGAACGACCGCGCACGGGTTATAGGGGATCACCGCGCGCTCCGTCCAATAGACCACGTCCCTCAGCCGCGACCCACCAAAGGCCCGGTTGAGCACGGGCAGGGGCGCCATGTCCTTCTTCAGCGTCTCCCAGAAGGTGATGCTGGAACTGCCGGTAAAAACGATGACACCCCGCGGGGGCGGCTCCGTCCGGTCCTCGCGCGTGAACCGGTCCATGTCCTCCCGATAGGCCTCAGGATCATCCTTCAGCGCCTTGAGCAGCTCGTGGATGATCCGGTAACCCGGCACGGCGGCGATGCCGAAACCCACCCCGAGCGCGACTCCGAGCCCCGCTCCGAGCGCCGACTTCTGCCACTTTTTCACGCGTGCCTCCCTCCGAATATCAGGAACGCCTCGCTCGGCGGACCCCGCCGGAACAGATTGTGGTATTATACGCTCTCTGGCAAAAGCGGAATAAGTTTCATGGAATCCATTCGCGAACTGTACCGCATCGGCCATGGCCCGTCGAGCAGCCACACGATGGCCCCGCGCAAGGCCGCGCAGATGTTCAGAGAACGCTACCCGGACGCAGCCCGTTTCGAGGTCACGCTCTATGGCAGCCTGGCCTCGACGGGTAAGGGCCATTTCACCGATCGTGCCCTGGCCGACACCCTGGCGCCGGCGCCGGTCGACATCCTCTGGCAGCCGGACGAACAGTTGCCGCGCCACCCCAACGGCATGCAGTTCCGCGCGTTCTCGGCCGCCGGCACACCTTCCGAGCCTTGGCAGGTCTATAGCCAGGGCGGCGGCGCCCTGAGCTTCGACGCCCTGGGCGCCGCCGAGGCAAGCCCGCGATGCAGCCCTTCAGGCGGGCCAGCAGGCGCGCGACCGGGCGACCGAGGCAGGGCAGCAAGCCGGGGCGCAGGTTCTACAGAGCACGCGCAAGACCGGCCGGCGCGCACGGGCGCGCATCGAAGACGCCGTGCCGGCTGCCAAAGCGGCGCTTCTGGAAAAACTCGCCATGGACGAACGGGTGATGGAGCCGGCGCGCGCTGCGCTTTCCAAGAACAAGTTCTTCGCGCCCGCCGCCGCGCCGCCTGCCCGGCGGTCGTTCCCTCCCTGGGGATTGCTGCTGGCACTCCTGGGCGGAGCCGCCGTGGGCGCGGGCCTGAAGTCCATCCTGGATCCCGGAATAGGGGGATGGCGGCGGGCATCCGTCAATGAGCACTTCGGATATGCCCGCCGGCGGACGGCACAGATTTTGGCCCGGGCCAGCGCGCAAGTGCGCGATCGGGCAAGCAGCCTCGGCGCCCGGCAGCAGGCAGCCGCCGAACTGCCCGCAGACCTGATATTGGCCGAACGCGTGCGCGCACACCTGAGCAGCGTGACATCCCATCCCAGCAGTATCATTGTCACCACCCGGGACGGGGAAGTGATCCTGAGCGGTCCCATCCTGAGCAGCGAGATCGACCGCGTGCTGGCCACGGTCAGTGCCCTGCCCGGCGTCCAGAGCGTGGCTAACCGCCTGGAAGTCCACCGCACCGCCTGACCGCATCCCGGGCCTGGAAGGCAATGACAACCGCTGAGCACGCGCCGTGCCAACTGCCGGGCCGGTCTCGCGTGATCCAGTGCCGCGAGTACCCGCGCCACGGGCGGGCCACACCGGGTGTCCCGGCCCGGCCCGGCCGGCCGGGCGCCAAGATGGACCCTGCCCGCTCTGCTCCGGCCTGCACAGCGCGCCAATCTGCGCGCGCTTCGGCGCGCCTTCAGCCTGGCGCTCCCGCCTCTCCCCGTTCGAGTTCGGCGAGGCTCACTTTGAGATACACTCGCCAATCGTCGCGCCGCTCGATTAGCTCGGCTGCGACGTAGCGCGCCCTTTCCGGCAGGTCCGTGCCGCCCAGGTGGATGTAGCCGCGCCACATCTCCGGCTCGCCCAGGGTGGCTTGCAGGCCCACGTCCGACGTTTCGACCGGCGGCGGCGTGCCGGGTGGCGCCGGGTAGTCCTGCAACGTCTCACCCCGGCCGGCCGTTCCCTGCCCCTCCGCCGCGCTCCCGCCGGACGGGTCCTCGGCCGAAGTCGCCCCGCCGGGGGAAGCCGGGGCAGCCGGAGCAGCCGATCCAGCCGCGGCAGCCGCGGCCTGGTCTTCCGGCCGGCCGTGAAACACCCCGTCCACCGTCCCCACCTGCTGCCCGTCGCGGTCAAAGACCATCATCCCGGTATGAATCAGATTCAGCGCATCTCCCTCGAAATCACCCCGCCCTGGTTCGTCCACTGGTTCGTCCACTGGTTCGTCCACTGGTTCGTCCACTGGTTCGTCCACTGGTTCGTCCACTGGTTCGTCCACGCGCCACTCCTTCCCGCCCGACCCACGTTCTGTGGACGGCAGCGCAAATCCGGCGCAGCGAGAAACCTAAAGCTCGCGCGCCAGGGATTCCAGGATGCCACCCCGCCCGACCAGACCCAGCATGCGGCCCTCGCCATCCACTACCGGCAAGCGCTTGATCCTGTGCGCCAGCAGCAACTGGAGCGCCTCCAGCAACGGGGTATCCGGGTGAACGGTCACCGGGTTGCGGGTCATCACGTCGGCCGCCGTCCTGCCGGACAGGCTCGACCCGGCCTCCTGTCCCAGCGGCGTCCGGCTGGTCAGCGCCTGCAGCAGGCCGCCGCGCTCGGGTCCGGCCGCCCGGTGCAGAATGTCCGCATCGGTGATGATACCGATCACCCGGCGCTTACGATCGACCACCACCACTCGCCGCTGCTCCGTGGTCACCAGCATGTCGACTACTTCGCCAAGCGGAGCTTCGGGGGCCACCGTGGGCACCCCTGCCAGCATGATCTGGCCCACCTGGCTGTGCTGGCCCGGCTGCGGCGTCTGCCGGGCTGCCTCTTTCACCGGTGGCTGCGAGAGCGCGCGCAGCACATCCAGCCGGCTGACGATGCCGATCAGGCGCCCGTCTGCACCCACCACCGGCAGGCGTTTCACCGCCCGCTCCGCCATCAGGCGCACCGCATCGGCGATGGTCGTGTCTTCGCTGATGGTCGCCGGATCAGGGGTCATCACGACGCCGACCGTCTGCCGGCTTCGGCG
>JADGQF010000282.1 GCA_017882045.1 Anaerolineales bacterium | reverse complement strand
GATGATTGGAATTGGCCTCAAATCACTGTGCCGGGCAGGCGTCCACGCGTGCCGGCCTGTCTGGGATACCTTCGACCACTTCCTCCCTGGCGATCGCATGCCACTGAGAAGTGGCGGGCGCCGCGCCCGCAGGCGCCGCCTCCTATGCCGACTCGCGCTCGATGAACTGGCAGGGCACTTCAAAAACCTGCTTTGGATGCTCGCCTTCGGCGGCGATGCGCTCGAAGACCGCGCCGGCCAACAGGCGTCCCATCTCGCCGGGGAATTGCGCGATGGTGGTCAGCCTGGGCCGGACCCACTGGGCGTCGGGGATGTCGTCAAAGCCGATGATCGCAATGTCTTGCGGAACCTTGAAACCCAGCTCCTGGGCTGCCTCCAGGGCGCCGATGGCCATCGTGTCATTGGCTGCGAACACGGCCGTGGGAGGGGCCGGCAGCGCCAACAGCGCGCGAATGGCCTGCGCCCCGCTCTCAACCGACCAGTCGCCGGTCGCGACGTACTCCGCCGGCACCGGCAGGCCGGCCTCCTCCATCGCCCGGCGGAAGGCGCCGTAACGCCGCACGATCACCGGGAACTGGCGCCCGGCGCAGATCATGCCGATGCGCCGGTGCCCACGCTGCTCGATGAGCCAACGGATGGCTTCATAGCTGGCCTTCGCATCGTCACCGAAGGCCACGTCCACGCCAGGGTGCTGGATATGGTTGCCGACCACGCCGATGGCGACCCCCGTGCGGGCGATCAGCTCGTCCAGGTCGGAATCCTGCAAGTGGTAGGGCACCATGATCACCCCGTCGACCGGGTGACGGATGATGGATTCGCAGAAAAGCAGTTCCTTGGCGCGGGTGTGATCCGAATTGGCGATCAACACATCATAGCGCTGGCGGAAGGCCACATCTTGCACCGCCCTTACCATCGGATGATAGAAGGGGTTGCCGATATCGGCGATCATCATGCCGATCATATACGTTTTTTGGCCGCGCAGGCTGCGGGCGTACTGGTTGGGGTGGTAACCCAGCTCCGCCACGGCGGCCAGGACCTTTTGCTTCGTTTCGTCGCTGATGGGCACACTGGAGGGCGAGTGGCTGAGGACACGCGAAACCGTGCTCTGCGAGACGTTGGCGAGGCGTGCCACGTCGCGCATCGTAACGGGACCTGAACGGACAAAAGACTCGGGAAGAGCCATGCAACCACGCTTTCGCCGGTGCGCAATTGACTGCAATCGTATGCGGTATTTCGTATTCTAGCATGCGAATTCGGCCGTGTCAAGCCCCCGATTCTTTCGGCCGTCTTGTTATGGACGGGAGCACTTCATTCTGGGGGCAAGGGCCGTCCGGCTGCAAGCCGGACCTACGGGCGGACTACGGACGAACGTAGGGCACGCTTGCAGCGTGCCATCTCCGCCATGGCAGGATCTTTCTGCCCCCATCCAGAGATGCGCCCATTCTTTCGAGTGCGGTTCAAAGTTTTGCGCAAGCGGCCAGTCCACGTACTCGCTCAACTTAGCTGGGCTTTGTCCATTGCTGGCTGGATCAGGGTCCTGTGTGCGCTGCTAACCTTTCAATCAAGGTTACGCTATAGTCATCGTCAGGCAGGTCAAAGGCCTGCGTGGCGCCGGCGACGGCCTGGGCTTTGACCGCCGCGTTGGGCTGAATGGTCAGGCGCCGGCGCACGCCATACTGGCCATCGATCAGCTTCTGAACGGCGGCGGGGGCGACCCCAGGCTGGACCTTGACGAGGAATGCGTCCGCGTCCCGCACGCCGAACTACTGATCCAGGTCCTTCCAACTGCCCTCGACCACCAGCCCCTGGTTCGAGAAATCCACCCCTGCCGCCGCGACTCGGAAGTCGTGCATGCCGCGTTTGGTCTGCAGAGCGATCGTGTCGCCCCGCTTGAGTTTGTGCTCACCCAGGTCGTATTGCTTGCGCAGCCCCGTCGTCTCGAGGATCGGCATGCCAACCACTCCCTATAGGGATCAATCAGCCACGGATCAGTCAGCCGCGATTGGCGCCAAAGTACGACAGTCCATGATTGCGATCAATATGACATAACCATCAGCCTGAGTCAAAGGCTCTTGTTGCGTGGGGCGTCGGACAGGATGCGCCGGCGGACGGTCGAGGATCGAAACCAACAAGCGCAGTTTAGCATAAAGTGGACGATGTGGCTAAAATCGAAAGGCAAACGAGCGCGTTTCAAAATGGGGGCAGGAATGAAGAGAGGTGCAACATGAGAATGAGCCAACTGTTCGGGCGCACGTTGCGTGAGGCGCCGGCGGATGCGGAGATCGCCAGCCATCAATGGCTGGTGCGCGCCGGATTTATCCGGCCGCTGGGGGCGGGCATCTTCAGCTATCTGCACCTGGCGCAGCGCACGATCATGAAGATCCAGGCGATCCTGCGTGAGGAGATGAACGCCATCGGCGGGCAGGAGATCAGCATGCCCGTGGTCCACCCGGCCGACCTGTGGCGCGAGACCGGGCGCTGGTACCAGATCGGCAGCGAGATGGGCCGCTTCAAGGACAAGAACGAGCGCGATATGGTGCTGGCGATGACGCACGAAGAGGTGGTGGCGGACCTGGTGCGCACGGAGATCCAATCGTACAAACAGTTGCCGCGGCTGATCTACCACATCCAGACCAAGTGGCGCGACGACCCGCGGCCGCGCGCCGGTCTCATCCGGGTGCGCGAGTTCACCATGAAGGATAGTTACAGCCTGGATGCCGATCTTGACGGGTTGGACGTCCAGTATCGGGCGCATTACCAGGCCTACTTCCGCATTTTTGAGCGCTGCGGGCTGTCGGTGGTGGCGGTGAAAGCGGACGTGGGCATGATGGGCGGCAAGCTGGCGCATGAGTTCATGTACCTGACGCCGGTCGGGGAAGATACGCTGCTGGTCTGCGGCGAGTGCGGCTATACCGCCAACCGCCAGATCGCCCGCTTCCGCAAGCCCGCCGCGGCGGTGGAGGAACCGGGCGCGCTGCAGCCGGTCGCGACACCGGAAACCAAGACCATCGAGGACCTGGCCAAGCTACTGGGCGTACCGGAGGCGAAGACCGCCAAGGCCGTCTTCATGGTCGCCACGCTGCAGCAAGAACGGCAAGACCGGGAACAGTTCGTGTTTGCCGTGGTGCGCGGCGACATGGACGTCAACGAGACCAAGCTGACCAACGCGCTGCACGCCAAGGACCTGCGCCCGGCACTGGAGGCTGAGATCCGCGCGGTGGGCGCTGTGCCGGGCTACGCCTCGCCGGTCGGGCTGCGCGGCGTGCTGGTCGTGGTCGACGACGCCGTGCCCGCTTCGCCTAACCTGGTGGCCGGAGCCAACCGCGACGGTTACCACTTGCTGAACGTGAACTACGGGCGAGACTTCAGCGCGGACCTGGTAGCCGACATCGCCGTGGCCGAAGAGGGAGCGGCCTGCCCCGAGTGCGGGGCAGCGATGCGCACCTATCGCGGTGTGGAGGTTGGCAATATCTTCAAGCTGGGCACGCGCTACAGCGACGCGCTGGGCTGCACCTACCTGGACCGGGACGGACGTAACCGGCCGGTGGTGATGGGTTCCTATGGCATCGGGGTGGGCCGGCTGCTGGCCTGCGTGGCCGAGGAGCACCACGATGCGAAGGGGCTAGTCTGGCCGGTGACGGTCGCGCCGTATGCCGTGCATATTGTGGGCTTCAAAGGGCAGGAGGTGGCCGCGGAGGGGGTGTACAAGGCGCTGCAGGATGGGGGGATCGAGGTGCTCTATGACGACCGGGACGAGAGCCCGGGCGTGAAATTCAACGACGCCGACTTGATCGGCATCCCCATCCGGCTGACGGTTGCGGCGCGCGCGTTGCGCGAGGGCGGGGTGGAGATGAAGCTGAGGCGCGCCGAGAAGGCCGAGGTCGTGCCGTTGGCCGAGGTGGTGGCGCGCGTAAGGGCAAGCATCGCCGAGATGGAGGCCGAGATCGCGGGGACGCTGGTGGCGGTGGGGTATGATGGGTGAGAGGGACGGCGACGCAGATAAGGGCTCGAATTCATTCGTGGGCTAGTGCCGCTTCACGATCACGGTCGTGAAGTCGTCCTGGTGCGGGATAGGGCCGCTGTAGTCTTGGACGGCGTGCCACAGTCTTCGGCAGATTGTTCGCGCGCTTTCCTGGCGGTGGGCGGATAATTCCTGCTTCGCCCGTTCACAGCCAAATTCGCACCCCTCTGTGTCGGCAGCTTCATTCAGTCCATCGCTGTACAGCAGCGCCAAACCGCCAACCGAGATAGGAAGCTGCTGTTGGTCGGTCCTGACATCCTCAAACACGCCCAGCGGTTGTCCTTCATGCATGGCAACTTCGACGCACTGCCCATCACCGTCTATGATAATTGGAAGCGGATGGCCCGCTCTTGAGTACTGTAGGTACCCGGTCTTGAAATCCAGGACGCAGTAAATAAGGGTGACAAACGCGCCTGAGGCGTTCATTTTAAGAAGGTAACGGTTGACGTTTAGCAGGATCTGGCGTGAGTTGTCTGTCTGTCCGTCCAGCCTCCGCGCGTACCAGACTGAAGGTCAAGGCCATAAACAGCGCCGCAGGCAGGCCCTTGTCCGCGACATCGCCAATCACAATACCCAAGCGTCCCTTGTCCAGATGGATAAAGTCGTAGAAGTCCCCGCCCACTGCCCGGGCGGGAATGATCAGCGCCCCGAAGTCATAGCCGGGGTGCCTGGGCAAGCGCAGCGGCAGAATGCCCCGCTGTGTCCGACGGGCGATCGCCAACTCGCCTTCCAGCAGGTTGAGCAAGGTTTTTGTTTCATTGAATAAGCGGGCGTTTTCCAGGGATAGGCTTAGGCTGTTGGTCAACGTTGTCAGCAGGTCGATGTCCGACGTGGAAAAGGCATTCTCCTTGTCGAGGTTCTGCAGGCTCACGACCCCGCGCACTTCATCCCGCACGAGCATAGGGACCCCTAACCAGGTTTTCGGCAGCTCTGTGCCGGGCACAACATGCATCCCGGCCGCCCCGACACGCTTAATGATCTCGTCCAGGTTGATCATCAGCGGTGTATGCGTGCGAATGATCTCGGCACGTGAAATATCCACCGGCTGCCAGCCTTGAATATGCAGGTGCAGCCCGCGCTCGATGGCGTAGGGGTGGAAAACCGTCCTTGTCAGCGGGTCATACTGAGAGATCATCACGACTTGCGCGTCGAACGTATCACGCAGTTTGTCGCCAACCAGATCGTAGATGGCTTGCATCTGCAGTTGGGAGGATAGGCCTTCTTGCACACTGTTGATCAAGGTCAGTTCTGCGGCACGCTGCTCCAGACCCTGCGCGTAGTAATGCGCGGCCTTCTTCCAATCACCTTGCGCCTCAGCCTGTGCAGCCTGTGCTACAAAATCCTGGGGGGGAATCTTCGCTCTCACGCGCTAATTATAGCATGGCCCGGCAAGGGGTATAATGGATACCAGCCTGAAGCCAGGGTACTGTCAAGGTGAGCACTTCACCGCAACTTGCAACGGATTGTGCAGCCAACCGGCGCTGAAACGCCTAGCTGACGTGACCACGCCGGCTCTGGGCTGCCTGGTTGCCCGTGACGCATGGTGTTTTAGCTCTGCGGCTTCGGCTCCGGGCAACTTTCGTTGCGAGAGACATTGCTGGCCTCACCTTGACAGTACCGTGGGCAAGCGCCCGGAACCCCTTGCCACAGTCGTCCGACGGATGTATACTGCATTTCAGAAAATCTGCCGGTAATGAAATGCAGATCGG
>JADGQF010000080.1 GCA_017882045.1 Anaerolineales bacterium | reverse complement strand
CAATCAAACGGGCCGGGCTTCGTGAGAAGCCCGGCCCTTGCCAGTTACTGGATCAGAGGCTCCGGGGAGCCTGACGGTTTACCAGCGGCTGCGGCCACCGCCGCTGCTGCTGCTGGAACGACCACCACCACCGCCGCTGGAGCGGCCGCCGCCGTAGCTGCTGCCACGGCTGCTGGTGCCACCGCGCTGCTGCTGGTAGCAGTCAGAGCAGTAGACCGGGCGATCGCCGGTGGGCTTGAAGGGGACTTCGGTCTCCTTGCCACACTGCGCACACACGGCCGGGTACATCTGGCGCTCGCCAGTGCTGCTGCTGCCGCCGTGGTAATCGCTACCACCGCTGCGAGCGGCCTTGCGGGCCGCCCGGCAGTCCGGGCAACGGCTGGGATCGGTGAAGCCCTTCTTCGCAAAGAATTCCTGTTCGCTCGCCGTGAAGGTGAATTGTTGGCCGCAATCGCTGCAAGTGAGAATCTTGTCCTGTGTGTTGTTCACGCTGACTCCTAAGTGAAAATGGTTTGGTTTGGAACGATCCGCCAGCGAAAGGAGGAACAGGGCCGAGCGCCTGAAGGGACTTGGTCCACCTAGTTTCGACCATGCTAGGGAAAGTTAACAACGGGCATACTCTACCATACTCCGTCACAAAGCGCAAATATGGAAGAGAAGAAATGCAACATTTACAGAGCGTAGTTCTCAGGCCCGGTCAGGCGTAGGCCTTGCGGGCGAGCAGCACCAGGCGGCGGCTGTTGAGGTTCAGCGGGCTGCCTTCCAGGTCCCCGTAATATTGATCAAGCCTGAGGCCGGCGGCGGCGAGCATCTCGGCCAGCTCGGTCAGCGTGTAGACGCGGATCGACTGGCGATACTCTTTGCGCCGCCCATCCGGCTCGATCATGGTGATGCGCACGCCCAGGCGGCTGGTGCGCAAGTCAAGCTCCTGTTCCTGCAGCACCAACAACCCGTGCTCGTGGCGCTCGACCTCGGCGGGCAGGAAGTGGCGCACCAGGGCCTCACGGTTCACGACGTCTAGCAGGAAGGCGCCGCCGGGGACGAGGGTGCGGGAGACCTCACGCAGCACCTGCCGGTCTTCGGCCTCGCTTTCCAGGTAGCCGAAGGCTGTGAACACGTTTATGATGGCATCGAACTCGCTCTCGAACGGCAGGTGGCGCATGTCTCCTTGCACCCAGCGTACCCCGGCTTCGACGTCGCGGTCCAGCGACCGGGCGTGGGCGAGCAAGACCGGGTTGAGGTCCAGGCCGGTCACCCGGTAGCCCAGCACCGACAGGGGGATGCTGTGCCGGCCCTGGCCGCAGCACAGGTCCAGGATGCGGCTGCCCGCGGGCAGAGCCAGCCGGCGAATGAGGCCGATCACCTCAGCCTCGGTGCGCTGAGGCGTCAGGTAGGGATGATAGAGGCGGAGATAGTCTTCGCCGAAGAACTCGGCATACCAGGGCTGGTCGGACAGGTCGGACATTTGCGGCTCCATTCAGCGACGCAGGATCAAGCGCAGTCTAACGCAAGGACACAGGGATGCCAAGACCCGAGAAACGGATGAAGAAGGCGCGCAGGGATTTGGGAAGCAGGGCAGGTTACGCTAGAGTGCGCAGGAAAGGGTTGGCGGATGGCGGGTGAGGCTTGCGCGAAACTGGCCCGGCTGGAGACGCCGGACGGCTACCGGGAGTTGTTCAGCGACTGCAACCCTGGCGGTCGAGCCGCCCGCTCAATCTACCTGGATCACGAGCATAGCCATATCGTCGTACTGGTCCGCCGCGCCGCGGTAGCCGGCCAGTTCGCTGAAGGTAGCCGCGGAGAGCTCGGCCGGGGGGGACCCGGACTGCCTGCGCAGAAAGGCTTACAGGCGCTCCAGGCCAAAAGGCCGGCCATCCGCCCCCAGGGTGTCGGCCAGGCCGTCGGTGTAAAACACCAGGCGATCGCCGGGCGTGAAGCGGGCCCGGCGGGTCGAGTGGACGATCATCAGGCCCACGATCTCGTTCTGGGAGACCAGCGGCATGCGCAGGCCGGCCCGCAGCTCAGCGCCCTCCACGTCCGGATGGCGGTACGGGATGCCGGGCGGCCAACCGTTGAAGGGGGCGGCGGCTGCCCTTGCAGCGGCGGCTGCGCTGGCGGCCGCCGGCGGTGGGCCGGCGTGACCGCCGCCGCCGAACACTTGGAGGGCGTCCAGCCGTGTGCCGACGAACGCCGGATTCCAGCCGCTGACTGCCAGCACCCCGGCCGTGGCATCGGGGCGCATGACATAGAGGATCGAGCGGTCCGCGCAGCAGACATCGACCACATGCCGGGTGATGCGCTGCGCCAGGTCGTGGAGTTCAGTGGAGGAAATCAGAGTCTCGGCGATCTCCTGCAACGAGACCAGCGACTCGGTGCGCTGCTCGAGCACCCGGTTGGCGGCTTCAAGCTCGGCCAGCTTGCGCGCGAGCTGGCGGTTGGTCTCGTACAGAGCGCGCTCGCTGGCGATGAGCAGCAGATAGGTGCGATGCAATTGGCCGGCCTCGAGGCGGGCCAGATCATCCTGGGGCACCTGTCCGGCCAACGCCAGGCGCAGAACGTACTCCTGCAGGGACAGCGAGCTTGGCTGCTCGAAGAGGGCCGGCGGGGTCGCGTCCGCCAGGAAGAAATCGAAGGCTACCACGTCGCCCAACCGGCCGGCGCCGTTGCAGTGCGGGCAGCCTGCCGCGCGGAACACCGCTCCGGCTGCCGGCAGGTCCGGATAGAGGCGGTGCAGCTCGCTCTCCCGCCCGGGGTCAAGCTGCGCCCGCTCCCGGCAGTGCGGGCAGAGGGTGGGCAGGCGTTGGACCGTCACGGCCCAGGCCAGGCCGGCGAGCAAATCGGGGCCGGCGCCGAGATCGGACAGGTAACGGGCGATGGAGGCGCCGCTAAAGACGCAGTCGAGTTGGGCCACGACGCGCGCCCCGGCCCCGCCCGCAGCCAGGGCCAGCGGCACGGTCTCGGCGTCCAGTTCGTCGATGAGGATGATTTCGGACCGCCGGTCGATGGCCTGGGCAAGCTGCGCGGGGCAGGACGGCGCGTTCTTGAGCGGCGGCACTCGCACGCGCGCCTTCAGCGCAGGCGGCAGGATGGGCGGCCAGCACCTCACGCGCCAGGATGCCGAAGATGGTGGCGCGCCCGCTGGGCACGAAGCCGTCCACCGCGGCGGCGGCCTGCGGCCGTGGATCGAGCCCGGCGACCACCACTAACCCCGGCCGCCCGCTCACCACCTGCTGGACGAGCGAGTCCACCTGCGGAAGATGGTAGAAATCCTTGAGCGCCGGCATGCAAAGCACCCCCCGGCGTTTATGATACCCCGGGCAGGCCGAATGTCAAGCGCTCCGGCGCGGGACGCCGGGCAGGCTAGACGGTAAGGCTCGTCTCCGGCTGGCCCACGTGCCGGGTATAATCCGGGAGGAGGACCGGGCTGGTATGGCCGGGGAGGCCGGCTTCCAGGCCGGCCTGGTCCAATTCACGGTTCCAGGCGTCGAGGTGTGCCAACGTGGCTGCGCCCAGCTGCACGCCGCCCGCATACGCCCCGGCCGCCCGGCCGGCTCGCCGGCCAAAGACCACAATATCCAGCAGGCTGTTGCCCATGAGGCGGTTGCGCCCGTGCACGCCGCCGGAAGCCTCGCCGGCAACGTACAGCCCCGGCACCGGGGTGGAGGCATCAGGCTTAATGGCCACGCCTCCGTTCTGGTAGTGCAACGTCGGGTAGACGAGGATCGGTTCTTTGGTCATGTCGATGCCGAAGCGCTTGTACTGGCGGACCATGGCCGGCAGGGCGCGCGCGATGGTGCCCGGTCCGTGCAGCACGTCGATCAGCGGGCTATCGAGCCAGACACAAGGCTGGCCGGCAGGCGTGATCAGCCCCCGGCCGCGCTCCTTGCACTCACGAATGAAGGCCGAGGCCTCGACATCGCGCGTCTCCAGCGGGAACACGAATTGTTCGCCTTCCGCATCACAGACCTGCGCGCCCAGGCCGCGCACCTTCTCGGTGACCAACTGGCCGAGGATCTGTTCCGGGAAAGCGGCGCCGGTCGGATGGTACTGCATTGTATCGATGAAGGCCAGCGGCGCGCCCACCCGGTAGGCCAGGACCAGGCCGTCGCCGGTCGCGCCATAGTGGTTGGTGGTCGGGAAGGCCTGGTAATGCAGGCGGCCGCTGCCACCGGTGGCGATGATAGCGGCCTTCGCCCGGATGTAGCCGGTGGCCTGCGTCTCCAGATTTTGCACCACGGCGCCCGCCACGCGCCCGTTCTCGTCCAGCACCAGCTCCAGGGCCGGCGAGAACTCAGTGACGGTGATGTCCGCCCGGCTGCGCACTTCGTCGCGTAGCGTGCGCATGATCTCGGCCCCGCTATAATCGCGCGCGGCGTGCATGCGCTTGCGGCTGGTGCCGCCGCCATGGATCGTGCGCATGGTGCCGTCCGGCTCCTTGTCGAACATGCAGCCCAGGCCTTCGAGCCAGGCGATGACCCCAGGCGCGTCCATCACCAGCGCCTCAACCAGGTCCGGATCGTTGGCGTAGCCGCCCCCGCCAATCACATCCAGGTAATGGCGGGCCGGGCTGTCGTCCGCCTTATCCGCCGCCTGGATGCCGCCCTGCGCCATCATGGTGTTGGCGTCGCCGAAGCGCAGCTTGGTGACGAGGATCACGCACGCGCCGGCCTCCTGCGCCAGCAGGGCCGCCGATGCCCCCGCGCCGCCGCCGCCGATCACCAGCACGTCGCATTCGGCCAGGGGCGAGGAGAGGTCGAGGCTGCCGGGCCGGACGCGCGGGCGTGCCTCCAGGACCGCCGCCAGCTCGTGCAAGGTGCGGTCGCCCTTGTTCGGTCCGACGCGCAGCGGACGGAAAGCATTCTCGACATAGTCGGGGTGGAAGGTGCGCAGGATCGCCTGGCGCTCATCCTGTGACAGGCGCGGGTAGGCCTGCCCCACGCGGGCCTGCCGCGTGGCCTCGACCTTCTTCATCGAAACAAGTATCTCGGGCGGGTATAGCATGGGTTACTCCGGTTCTATGTCACGAGCGGCATAAAGCTTCAGCAGCGTCGCACGGTCGGCCCCTTTCAAAGCCGCGAGCTCATCCTGGAACGCCCCACTCTCGATCTCGGCCAGGCGGGCGGCCAGGTGGCGGCTGCGCGGCGCGAGGTAACGGCCGTAGAGGCGACGGGCCAGGATGGCGGCGTTGTACTGGCTCTCCTCGGCGGGGCAGCGCGCCGCGCACAGGCCGCACATTATGCAGTCGAAGCTCTTGTCGGCCGCGGCGCTGATATTGCCGCGCATCAGGGCAGCCATGTAGCCCTTGACGTCAAGCTCTTGCGGGCAGGCCTTGGTGCACGTGCCACAGCCCAGGCAGCGCAGCACCTCCGGGTACAGCTTCCAGACGGCGGCGGCATCGGGCTTGAGCCGGGTCAGATCGTAGGTGTGGCGTTGCGTGGGAAAGAACGGGATCTGGGCCAGGTACATGTCGGGCCGGACAACCGTCTGGCAGGCCAGGCCGAAATGCAGGCGCTCGTCACCCCCTATACGGTAAACGGTGGCGCACGCGCCGCAGAAGCCGCCCCGGCAGCCGACGCCCCGCACGAGTGTGTAGCCGGCCCATTCCATGGCCTTCATGATGGTCAGGCTGGGCGGCACCTCGTAACGCTTGCCCATGATGTACACGGGAATCAGAACTTCTTCGATCTGGGGCATCGTGTCAGACATCGTGTCAGGCATCGTCTCAGGCATCGTCATCATCCTTCTCCAAGCTCACCCAGCTCGTTGACCTCAAACGTCTTGACCGGCGGCGCCTCGTCCAGGCTGCGGCCGGGGACGTAGTCGAAGAGCGCCTGCGTGCGCAAGGCAACGGCGCGAAAGGCGGAGCCGACGGAAATGCCGGCCGGGCAGGCGCTGGTGCACAGCCCACAGCCGACGCAACTGGTGCTCATGTGGTTCATGCGCGTGAGATGGAAAAGCAGGGTGTCCGCCGGCAGGCGGCTCGCGCCCTTGCGCGTCGCCCAGGCCACGAACTGCAGCGGGTCATGGTCGAAAACGTCGGTCTTGAAGAAACACGTCTTGCAGTAGCAGATGGGGCAGTTGGTCATGCAATTGTGGCAGCGGATGCACGTGCTGAAGAACGCGGCCAGCCCGGCGGGTGAGGCGGTGCGCGCGCGGACTTCGGCCAACATCCGGTCACGGGCCGCGCTGCGCTCGACCAGCAGTTGCCGCAAGGCCTCGTCGTGCGGGCCGGCGTCGTCGATCGCGGCCAGGCCTAGCCGGCTTGCCCAGGCCGCGCTCGTCTCCACGTGCAGGGCGGCGGAGCCATACAGCCCGATTTGCTGTATCACCATCTCCAGGCCAGGGATGGCCTCGGAGACAGCGGGCGCCGGGTACTCGCACATCTGGCAGGCCGGGCGCAGAGCAAAAGCGGCGCGTGGCTCGCCGCGCGCGATGCGGGCGTAGTCCTGGACTTCATACGTGCCCGTACACTCGACGCCGATCAGGACCAGCCCTTCCAGGCTCGCCTGCTGCAGCTTGACCAGCTCGACCAGCGCGCGAATCTCGCAATTGCGCAGGACGGCGGCGATGCGCGGGCGCGGCGGGCGTTGGGTGAGCATGCTGACCAGCCGGGCTCCGTTGAGCGGCAGGACCGGCGCCAGTGGATCGGCCAGGTCCAGCAAAGCCGGATCTTTGACAAGCGCCGGGGCCAGCGCGTCGCCCGCCGGATGGCGCAAGGGGACGAGCAGGGCCTCGACCATGCCGCCGGCCAACACCGCCCGCAGGACACCCACCAGCGCCCCACGGACGTCGCCGTCAGGCCTCTCGATGATCCAGTGCATTGAGTCTCCCATCACGCGAGCCCTTTCACATCGTCCACAGCGTGCGCACCGGGTTAGGCCCCAACTGCCGCAGGTCATCGGTGAATCGCCGGATGGTCTCGGCGAAGAGCGCGCCCTCGCTGGCGCTGATCCAGCGCAGGCGCACGCGCCGCTCGTCGAGGCCCATGCCCTTCAGCGACTCCTCGAGGATGGCGATGCGCCGGCGGGCTTTGTAGTTGCCCTCCTGGTAATGGCAGTCACCGGGATGGCAGCCGCCGATCAGCACGCCGTCGGCGCCTTCCAACAGCGGCTTGAGCACATAGCTGACGTCGACCGCGCCGGAACACATCAGGCGGATGATGCGCACGTTGGGGGGGTACTGGAGGCGCGACGTCCCGGCCAGGTCGGCGCCGGTGTAAGTGCACCAGTTGCACAGGAAGGCAACGATGCGCGGTTCAAAGACACTCTCAGACATAGCCACTCCGTCAGCCAATGGCCGCCTCTAACATACTGAAGACCTGCTTGAACTCGAAGCCGCGTTGATAGGACGCGCCGTTGGGACAGGCGGCGACGCAGGCCCCACAGCCCTGGCAGAGCGCTTCGAGGACGCGGGCATAGCCCTTCTCCTCGTCGATCACGCGCGCCGAGTAGGGACAGGTCTCGACGCAGATGCCGCAGGCGGCGCACAGGCGTGGGTTGACGGCCGCGATCAAGGCGGCGCTCTGCAACTGTTTGCGGCTCAGTAGGGTGACGGCCCGGATGGCGGCGCCGTTGGCCTGGGCGATGGTCTCCTCGATAAAGCGCGGCGAGTGCGCCAGCCCGGCCAGGAAGAGGCCATCGGCCGCGAAATCCAGCGGGCGCAGCTTGGCGTGCGCCTCGAGGAAAAAGCCGTCCTCGGACAGCGGCACTTTGAACATCTGGCCCAGCGCGGCGTTGCCCGGCTCGGGCTGGATGCCTGCCGCCAGCACCAGCCAGCCGGCGTCCAGCGTCACCTGCTCGCCGTCGGGTTGCAGGGAGACTGCCACGCGCAGGCCGCCATCCGGCGCCGGCGTGACGCGCGGCTTGTCGTTCTCGCTGTATTCGAGGAACCTCACCCCCGCCGCGCGGGCCTCACGGTAGGCCAGCTCGCGGAAGCCGTAGGTGCGGATATCACGGTATAGGACGGTGATCTGCGTGGCCGCGTTGCGCTCCTTCAGCGCCAGCGCGTTCTTGATGGCCTGCGTACAGCAGATGCGCGAACAATACGGGTGTTCCGCGTCACGCGAGCCGGCGCACTGGAGCATGACGATCTTGCCCGGCAGCTCGAGCCGGTCCTGGGCCGGTCCCGCGAGGCGCTCTTCCAGCTCGCGCTGGGTGATCACGGCCGGGTGCTGACCATACAGGTACTCGTGCGGGGTGCCCGGCTGCGCGCCCGTCGCCAGGATGGCGACGCCGTGGCCCAGCTCCTCCGTACGGCCATCGTGAAAGCGGATGGTGGTGCGGTACTGGCCCACGTAACCGGCCACGCCGATCACCTGGGCCCCGAGATAGACATGGATGCGCGGCTCGCGGCTCACGCGCTCGACCAGGGAGGCAAGGAGAGCCTGGGGAGCGGAACGACTGGAGTCGTTACTTTCCAGGGGCAGGGACGTAGCGGGGAGCGCCGTGTAGATGTGGCGCAGGTTGCCGCCCAAGACGTCTTCACGCTCGACCAGGCTGACTGCGAAACCTTGCCCGGCGATGGCGAGGGCTGCGGTCAGGCCGGCCAGGCCGCCGCCGACCACGAGGGCCCGATGGTCCATGTCCAGGCTCTGGCTGTAGAGTGGGCGCAGCCGGCCGGCCTTGGCGACGGCCATGGTCACAAGGTCACGCGCCTTGGCGGTGGCGACGTCGGGGTCGGCGCGGTGCACCCAACTATCCTGCTCGCGGATGTTGGCCATCTCGAACAGGTGGGCGTTGAGCCCGGCCTGGCGAATGGTATCCTGGAATAGCGGTTCGTGGGTGCGCGGCGTGCACGAGGCGACTACCACCCGGTTAATGCCGTGCTCCTCGATGCGCTGGCGGATGCGCTCCTGCGTGTCTTGCGAGCAGGTGTAGAGATTGTTCTCGGCGTAGACTACGTTGGGCAGCCCGCGGGCGTACTCGACCACTTCGGGGACTTTGACCACGCCGCCGATGTTGATGCCGCAATGGCAGACAAAGACGCCGACGCGCGGCGGCTCGCGCGAGATGTCGCGCTCGGGCGGATAAGACGGCTCGCGGGTCAGGGTGCCGCGCGCCGCGGCCAGCAGGCGCGAGGCGTGGGCCGCGGCGCAGGAGGCCTCGATCACCGTCTCGGGGATGTCCTTGGGCGCGGCGAAGGCGCCGGCCACGAAAATACCCGGCACATTGGTCTCGGCGGGCGCGTAGGTCGGGCTTTCGGCAAAGCCGAAGCGGTTGAGGCTCACGCCCAGGCGGCCGGCCAGCTCGCGCGTGCCGGGTGCGGGCGCCAATCCCACCGAGAGGACGACCATGTCGAAGGTCTCCTCGGCGCTTTTGCCGTCCGGCGTGGCATAGAGCACGCGCAGGGCGCGGCTGCCGGGCGCCTGCTTGACACAGGAGACCATCGAGCGGACGTAGCGCACCCCCTGCTCGTCCCCGGCGCGTTGGTAGTAGCGCTCGAAACCCTTGCCGAAGGCGCGGATATCCATGTAGAAGACGGACGGCTCGATGTGCGCGTCGTGCTCGCGCGCGATCAGCGCTTCCTTGGTCGCGTACATACAGCAGATCGAGGAACAATAGTCCTGGCCGCAGGCGAGATCGCGGCTGCCCACACACTGGATGAAGGCCACCTTGCGCGGGTGGGCGCCGTCGGATGGGCGCTGCACCTGCCCGGCGTACGGGCCCGAGGCGCTGAGCATGCGCTCGAACTCGAGGCTGGTAACGACATTGGGGTAGACCCCATAGCCGAACTCGGGCCGGATGTCGCCGCGCACGGTCTGCAGACCCGGCGTCAGGATCAGTGCGCCGACGTTCAGCTCGACGACCTGCTCGCGCTGCTCGTGATCGATCGCGCCGGCCCGGCAGGCGTATTGGCATTGCAGGCACTCGGAGCAGATGCCGCACTCCAGGCAACGCTGCGCCTCTTCCACGGCCTGCGCCTCGCTCAGGCCGGCCTCCACCTCGCCGAAGTCGCGCCGGCGCTCTGCGGCGGGGCGGCGGGCCGGCTCGGCGCGCGCGGCCTGCGAGCGGGAGACGACCTGCGCGCGGGCCTCGTCGGCGGACAGCACGGCGACGGGCGCGGGCGTGCGCTCGGCCAAGGCCGGCGGCCAGATGGCAGGTCCGGCGCCGCGCGCCTGCAGATAGGCGGCGATCGAGCGCGCCGCCCGGTGGCCGGCCGCGATGGCGTGGACAACGAAGCTGGTGCCGGTCACGGCGTCGCCGCCGAGAAACAGGCCCGGCAGCGCGCCTGCCAGGGTCGCGGCATGCCAGACCGGGCGGCCGTTGCCGCCGGCGCCGCCGCTCTGCGCCGGCCCGCGCAGCAGGCTCAGGTCCGGGCGCTGGCCGATGGCGAAAATGACCGTGTCACAGGGGATCGTCTCTTCAGTGCCGGGCAGCTCGTCAAAGTCGGGCCGGCCGTCCACGAAGCCTCTAAAATCGATGCCCACCGTGCGCACGCCTGTCACCCGCCCGTCCAGCTGCGTGATCTCCTTGAAGGTACGCGCCGGGAACAGCGCCACACCCTCCTCCTGGGCGTCGCGTAGCTCCCAATCGTGGGCCGGCATCTTCGCGCGGCATTCGAGGCACGACATGCCCACCCAACGCGCGCCCAGGCGCACGGCGGTCATCGCCGCGTCGATGGCGACGTTGCCGCCGCCCAGCACCAGCACGCGCCGGCTCTCGATCGACGGCCTCCCCGCCGCCGCTCCCGCTGCCGCGCCAGGGTCGGAGAGGCTCACCTGGCGCAGGAAGTCCGTCGCGAGCAGCACATCCGGCAGGTCGTGGCCGGGGATGCGCAGGCGCACGCCCGCGTGCGCGCCCACGGCCACAAACACTGCGTCGAAGTCGCCGGACGGAGCGAGCAGGGCGGCCGCGTCGTCCACGCGCGCGTTCAGCCTTAACTCAACCCCCAGGGCCAGCACGCGCTCAACGTCGCGCTGCACCTCGGCGTACGGCAGGCGGTAGGCGGGGATGCCGACACGCATCATGCCGCCGGCGACGGGCAGCGCCTCAAACACGGTGACGCGGTGGCCCAGGCGGGCCAGCCCGGCCGCGCAGGTCAGGCCGGCGGGGCCGCTGCCGACCACGGCGACTCGCCCGTTCGCGCCGGCAGGCGGCAGGTTCGACGCCGGGCCCGTAGCCGGCAAGGCGTCGGGGTGGGCGGCCGCCCAATCACTGACAAAGCGTTTGAGCCGCATGATGCTCACTGCGCCGTCGCCGGCCGCGGCGCGCGAGCAGGCTTCCTCGCAGCGGTGGTTGCAGACACGCCCGCAAACGGCCGGGAAGGGGTTGTCCTCGAGGATCGTGCGGTAGGCATCCGCAAAGCGCCCGGCCCGCACCAGCGCCACGTAGCCCATCGCGCGCTGCCCGATGGGGCAGGCGTCGCGGCAAGGCGCCTCGCCACGTTTCTCGATGGCATAGGCGTTGGGGATCGCCTGGGGGTAGCGCTTGTACACAGCCTTACGCTGCGACAGCCCGGCGTTGAACTCGTCTGGCCGGCTAATGGGGCAGGCGGCGGCGCAGTCACCGCAGCCCGTGCATTTGGCAGTGTCGACAAAACGCGGCTGGCGGCGCAGACGCACGCGGAAATCTCCGGCCCGGCCGGAGATGGATTCGATCTCGGCCAGGGTCATGATCTCCACGTTGCGATGGCGGCCGGTCTCGACCAGCTTGGGCGACATGATGCACATGGCGCAGTCGTTGGTGGGAAAGGTCTTATCCAACTGGGCCATCGTGCCGCCGATGGCCGGGCCGCTGTCGGCCAGGTAGACCTTGAAACCGCTGTTCGCCAGGTCGAGCGCAGCCTGCATCCCCCCGATGCCGGCGCCAACGACCAGGACTGCGCCAACAGTGTGCTCAAGAGCTGAGGAGTCGGGATTCATCTGGCTCCTCTCATCGCTCAACGCCATGCGTGTCCCCCTTACGACGATCAGGCCGGCAGCCCCGCCGCGCGCAGCGCCGGGCGAGGATCGATCAGGTGCTTGCGGAACCAGGCGCGGGTCCCCGGCAGGCCGAAGGCCAGGGCCATCAACTCGGTGAAGTAGAAGACCGGCATCGGCGGGCGCTTTGCCTGGCGCATCTCCAGGTTCATCTGGCAGAGCGGGCAGGCGGTGACAATCGCTGCCGCGCCGGCCTCGCGCGCGTGGCCGGCCAGGTCCGTCACCAGGCGGGAGGCGATATCGGCGCGCGCCAGCGAGGCGCTGCCGCCGCAACAGTCTACCGCGTAAGACCACTCGCGCACGCCCGCGCCCAGCGCCTCGAGGATCCGGCCCATCACCCGCGGGTGCTCGGGATCGTCGAACTCCATCAGGTGCGGCGGGCGGACCAGCAGGCAACCATAATAGGCCACGACGGGCAGACCGGCCAGCGGGCGCCGCACGTGCCCGGCCAGCGCCTCCAGGCCGACGTCATTGACGACCACGTCCAGCGGGTTGCGGACCCGTACAGCGCCGGTGTAGCGGAAGCCGATCAGGCTTTCCGCCGCCTGGCGGCGCGCCGGGTCGGTGCGCAGCGCATGGTCCGCCGCCTTGCTGCGGTTAAAGCAGGCCGCACAGGGCGCCAGCAGGTCACCGTGGCCGGCGTCCTGGGCCAGCGCCAGATTGATGGCCGGCAGATCCACCGCCAGCGCCGCCCCGGCGGAGTGCGCGGACGACGCGCCGCAGCAGACCCAGTCTTTCAGCTCGACCAGGGTCACGCCCAGGGCGCCAAACACTGCCCGGGTCGACAGATCATATTCGATGCCGGTGGCATGCAGGCTACAGCCGGGATAGTATGAAAATTCCGTGGGACGTTCGCTCATTTGCCGTCCTTGTCCGCCCCAAACACCCGCCTCACCCGCGCCCGGTTCCGGCTGAGCTTCGGCACAATCGGCACCTTGCCCCTAATCATCAGCCTGGCCCCCGCGCCCAGGTCCGAGAAAAGGTCGCCGGAGAGCAGTTTATAGCCGCCCAGCAGGCTCGCCTCGTGCATCTCGCCGGTGGCCCGCACGATGCGCAGAAAGATCTCGTGGAAGAGAGCCACGTGCGGGACGGCAGGGGGGATGCCCTCGGCTCGCGCGACCTGGCGCAGCGCATCCATGACATGGGCGATGTCAATAGCATTGGGGCAGCGCGCGCCACAGGTCTCGCAGCCGGCGCACAACCAGATATCCGGGCTGCTCAACACCGCATGCTGGTCCAACTGCACCATGCGCAGGATGCGATCCGGCCCGCGCTCCATCGCATACGCGACCGGGCAGCCGGCCGTGCACTTATGGCAGTGATAGCAAAGCTGCGTGGTCTCGCCAGAAAGGGTGTTTACCTGCTCCTGCAAAGATATCTCGGGCATGATCCTCGTTCCTGAGCGCGTCTCGTCCTACACCAGCACATCCACCATTCGCAGAATCTGCTCCGGCGTCCAGTTGCGCACCGTCGTCGCCTTGTTGGGACAGGCCGCGGCGCAGGCGCCACACGCCTGGCAAAGAGCGGCGTTGACGGTCGCCACGTGGGCAAGGTCGTCAATTGTGCGGGCGCCGTATGGGCAGGCCTGAACACAGAGGCCACAGGCGGCGCAAAGCTCGGGAAGCACCTGGGCGACGGTAGGCTCGGCTTTCATCTCGTCGTGGCTGAACAACTGCAGCACTTTGCCCGCCGCCGCGCCGGCCTGGGCTACCGTTTCCGGGATATCCTTGGGACCCTGGCCCGCGCCGGCCAGGAAGATGCCAGCCGTCAGGCATTCGACCGGCCGCAGCTTGGGGTGAGCCTCGTTGTAGAAGCCGTGCGCGTCAGTGCTGATGTGCAGCCGGTGCCCCAGGTCGATCGCCTCGGGCGCGGGCGACAGGGGGGTCGCGAGGACCACCAGGTCGGCTGCGACCTCCAGCGTGCGCCCGCTCAAGGTGTCGCTGCCCCACACTATCACCCGGTCACCCTCGCGGAAGATCTTGCTGACCTTGCCGCGCAGGTAGAGGGTGTGGTAATCGGTCATCGCCCGCTGGACATATTCGTCGTAGTGCAGCCCGGCCGAGCGAATATCGATGTAGAACACGTAAGCCTGGCCATCGGGCACCCGCTCTTTGAAGAGCATGGCCTGCTTGGCCACGTACATGCAGCAGACCTTGGAGCAATACGGCACGCCGTGCTCGGGATCGCGCGAGCCGGCGCACTGCACGAAAACGAGCGCGCGCGGCACGCGCCCGTCGCTGGGGCGGTGCAGCTCTGCGCCGGGAGCGAGCATCTTCTCGAAGGCCAGCCCGTCGATCACGTCCGGCAGCGCGCCGCCGCCGTACTCGGGCAGCCGGTCGAGGGGATAGCGCCCGTAACCGGTGGCGACGACGATAGCGCCCACGTCAAAGGTCCCGGCGACCGATTGATCTTCAGAAGCGGCGGCGGCCGCGGCCGCGGCCCAGGCGACGCGCGCGCGGAAGTTGCCGACGTAGCCGTCAACCTGCTCCAGCCGGGCATTGGTCAGCACCTGTATGTTCGGGTGGGACAGTACCCGTTCGATACGACGGGCCAGCAGATCGGGCGCGGCGTCGAAGTTGAGGTAAGTGCCGGACAGGCCGGCCATGTGGCCGCCCAGCGCCGGGCCCTGCTCGACCAGGAGGACGGGATAGTCCGCGTCGGCGATATCCAGCGCCGCGCTGAGGCCGGCGATCCCCCCGCCGATCACCAACGCCCGCCTGGTGAGCGGCAGGCTCAGCGGGTCCAGGGCCTCGTTGCGCTTGACCTTCTCGACCATGGATTGGATAGTGCGCAGCGCCTTCTGGGTGGCCTCTTCCGGGTCACGGGTGTGGACCCACGAACATTGTTCGCGGATGTTGGCGCACTCCAGCAGGTACGGGTTAAGCCCCGCCGCCGCGGCGGCGCGCCGGAAGGTCACCTCGTGCATGGCCGGCGAGCAGGCGGCCACCACCACGCCGTCCAGGTTGTGCTCTCGGATGGCCGCACGGATGATATTCTGGCCAGGATCGGAGCAGGTGTATTTGTAGGTCGTGGCAAAGGCCACACCCGGGTAAGCGCGCAGCGCTTCGGCCACCCGCTCTACGTCGACCGTGCCTGCGATGTTGATGCCACAATGGCAGATGAACACGCCGATCTTACGCATCACACCACCCGGTTGCGAAACAGCCCCAGGACCTTGGCCGCCGCCGCGCTGGCCTGGGCGACGGTTTCGGGAATGTCCTTGGGGCCGGCGGCCGCGCCGGCGACGTAGATGCCGGGCACCGCCGTGTTGACCGGCTGGAGCTCGCCGTCGGGAGGGGCGCAGAAACCCTCACTACCAGGAGCCAGCCCCAACAGGCGCTGAGCTTCGTCACTACCGGCGGCGGGCAGAGCGGCCAACGCGAGCACGACCAGGTCGGCGGCAATCTCGACTTTGCGCCCGGAGAGCGTGTCGCTGCCCCAAACCATCACCCGGTCACCGTCACGGTAGATCTTGCTCACTTTGCCGCGCAGATAGACCACGCCTTCGTCCTGCTGCGCGCGGTTGATGAACTCCTCATAGCCCTTGCCGCCTGCGCGCACGTCGATATAAAAGACATAGGGCTGGCCGTCGTGAACGCGGTGTTTGTAGAGGATGGCCTGCTTGGCGGTATACATGCAGCAAATCTTGGAGCAGTAGGCCACGCCGTGCTCTGGGTCGCGACTGCCGCTACACTGCACGAACACCACCTGTTTGGGCTCCTTGCCGTCCGAAGGACGGCGCACTTTGCCGGCGGTCGGGCCGGAAGCGGCCAGCAGACGCTCGAAGGCCAGGGCGTCGATGACGTCCGGTACGTGGCCGCCGCCGTACTCGGGCAGGCGGGCCGGGGGCATCAGGTCGTAGCCGGTCGCCAGGACCAGCGCGCCGACATGCTCCTCGACGAGGGTGTCGGTCTGCTCGAAGTGGATGGCGTTGGTCGGGCAGAATTTCAGGCAGGCGCCGCACTTGGGTTTCTCGTGCGCGGCCAGGCTCCTCAGCCGCACGCAGACGGCCGGGTTGACGACCGGTTTATTGGGCACGGCCTGCGGGCTGAGGGTGTAGATGGCTTTGCGCAGGCCCAGGCCGCGCTCAAATTCGGCGGGGGCCTTCCAGGGGCACTTCTCCTGGCAGACGCCGCAACCCGTGCAGACGTCCCAATCCACGTAGGCGGCCCGGCGGCGAATGGTGGCGGTGAAGTCGCCGGCCGCACCGCGCAGCGACTCCAACGTGCTGTAGGTATAGAGCCGGATGCGCTCGTGGTGGCCCACCTCGACGGTGCGCGGCGTCATGATGCACTGCGAGCAATCGAGAGTCGGGAAGGTCTCGCTGAGTTGCGCCATGTGCCCGCCGATGGACGGCTGGCGCTCCACCAGCGCGACGTCATAGCCGCTGTTGGCGATGTCCAAAGCGGCCTGGATACCGGCAATCCCGGCGCCGAGAACGAGCGCGCGGGTGATCACCTCGCCTGAACCTCAATGACCTTTATGACCATCTCCTACCTCCTGGCCCGCTGGCTACGCGGCGGACCTACACCCGGCAAACAAGGGCGCCGGATCGACGGCATGGCCCTCCAACCCCCAGGCTGCGGACGGCAGATTGAGGGCGGCGGCCAGGAACTGCGTGAAATAGAGAACCGGCAGGCGCCCGGCCGAGCGCGCCCGGGCGGCGGCTCGATCGAGGTTGTACTGGCACAATGGGCAGGCGGTGACAATGGCCTGCGCGCCGGCGTTCGCGGCCTGTTCCAGGATGCGGCCGCTGAGCGCGGCCGGCAGGTCGGGCTTGCTGATCGCCAGGTAGCTGCCGCAACATTCGGTCTGGAAGGGGAATTCCACCGGCTCGGCGCCGGCCGCGCGCAGAAAGTCGGCCAGGATGGTGGGCGCGTCGGCATCGTCCAGACCGATCTCGCTTTGTGGGCGCAGGAGCAGACAGCCGTAGTAGGGCGCGACGCGCAGCCCCTGCACGCGGCTCA
>JADGQF010000281.1 GCA_017882045.1 Anaerolineales bacterium | reverse complement strand
GGCCGCGCGTGCTAAGATTGGAGAGAACCTGGGGGAATCGATCCAAAGGAGTCCAGCCATGCAGAGCGAGAGCCAACTTCAGCCGCAACGCCGCCACCGGCACAACTCTCTCAGCGGCGGCCTGATCCTTATTTTCCTTGGCGTCGTCTTTCTTCTGCAGCAGATGCGCTGGTTCTCGCTGCAGAACTGGTGGGCAGTCTTCATCCTGATCCCGGCGGTGGGTAACTTCGGCACGGCGTTGGCGTTGTTCCAGCGGGCGGGCCGCTTCACGCAGGCAGTGCGCGCCAGCCTTTTCAGCTGGCTGATCGTGCTGATGGTGGCGCTGATGTTCCTGCTGGACCTGAGCTGGAGCGTCTATTGGCCGCTGTTCGTGCTGCTGCCGGGGTTAGGGTTGGTGTTCGCCGGATTGCCGCTGCCAGGGGACCGGTCATACACGGCAACGGCAAACCTTTTCGCCGGGCCGTGGCTGAGCTTCACCAGGTTGGGCGGGCTCCTGTTCGGCATGGGTTTCCTGGGACAGAACCTGGGCTGGTTCAACCGGGTCGAGTCTATGCCGCGCTGGTGGGCGATCCCGATCTTCTTCCCGGCCCTGGGTGGGCTGATCGCCGCTGCCTGGCTGTGGCTGGCCAGGAAGAAGGCCTGTAAGGTGTGGCCGCTGGGGAAAGACGGGCCTATTGCCCGCCAGCCGACGATGCGGGTCTGCGCGAAGACCCGGTAGGGGCGGGTGCGATCGGCCAGGGCTTTGATAGTTTCGACGATCAGCCACAGGCTGATAACTCCCAGCACGATCTCGACGGCCAGGCGCCGGTTACCGGCCAGGAAGGCCAGCGCGGCCAGGACGGCCGCGGCGGTCACGTTCCCCAGTTGCGTGGCCAGCCCCATCGCCCGGTCGAGGTAGCGCGGGTGCGGGCCATGCACGTTGATACGCAGGAACACGGCGGCATCCAGGTTCTGACCATCGGTCCAGAGCAGCGAAAGCCCCAGCAGCCCGAACAGGAGCAGCATCACGGCCAGCGAGCGCCGGATCAGCAAGCCATCCAGCAGCCTGGTCAGCGTTTGGTGCGGTACTGTGGCCAGGGCCACGACCAGCGCCAGCGCGAGCACGAGGATGATGAGCGGGCGCCGCGCCGTTCGCCGTTCGCCGGCTGTTCCCGAAGTTGGTTTTCCCGATCCTCCGCCATAGCATGGCCCTTTCTAACACTACAACCGCAGTTCGTTGCAGTGACCTTGGTCGCCCGGCTCCGAGCGGTTGTAGTACCAGAGTGTAACCCCGCCAGCCTTCATTCTTTGCCTGCAGTGTAGCGCAGTCTGTGAGGGCCATGCAATTTGGGCCATGCAGGGGTGGGAAGGCGGGCGACCAAGTCGCACGACCAGGTCGCATCTGCGGAAGCAGCAACCCCGACGAGTGGGCAGCGTATATGATATGGATGACGGGGTGACGGATGGAGATGCGTGTTTTCGCAGCAGGAGGGGAAAGTGCGCCAGTTTTCTGAATGGCCGGGCGTGCGTGTGGCGGAACGCTGGATGGGCAAGGCGATCGACGGCCTGCGCGCGGCGGGGGCGCGCGGCCTGACCAATGCCGGTCTGCGTGTGATCAGCCTGTTGAAGAGCAACCAGCCGGTGGGCGTCGCGGCCAGGCCCGCGCCCGGCGCCGGGGAGCCGGCCGGTCCCTTTGTGTCTCAGCCGGCGGCGGATGCGCCGGCGCTGCTGTTCTTTGTGCCGCGTTCCCTACGCAGCCGCTTGATCGACGGGGCGACCGGCGGCTACGGCTACTCGCACGTGGCGGTGGACTGCGGTGAGATCGACCAGCCGACCGGCAAGCGGGTAATGATCGAGTCGGCGCCGGGGCAGGCGGTGCATCGCAGCTTTCAGGACGAGTACGGCCCACGGCCCTTCGCACGCGCGCCGCTGGCCGGCCTGACGCTGCCCGGGCGCGGCGGGCCGGCGGCCGGGAGTGAGCCGCTACCGACGGGTAACGGGCAGCAACCAGCCGGTCATGGGGCGCAGCCGGCGGGTGGCGGGGCGCAGCCAGTCAGGGCGGGCGAGCCGATGGGGATCGACGCTGAGGCGTTCTGCCAGGCGGTGCAGTCCAAGCTCGGCCAGCCATACGACAACATGGAGGCGCTCACCTGGGGCGAGGTGGACGACCCGGCCAAACAGATCTGCAGCGACCTGGTGGCGGTGTGCCTGCCGCGCCCGATCCTGGAGGACATGGCCCGGCGGCACGCGGCCGGGCGGCTGCCGCACCGCTCGCTGACCGTCCGCAACATGGCTACGCCCCAATTCAAGGCTTTTGTCAGCCCGAACGCGCTGGCCGCCTACTTCGGCGCGCCGCCCGGCGAGCGGCTGCGGAGGCCGGACAAGTTGGTGCGGCAGCTGCCCGGCGGCGGGCCGGCGGGTGGCGGCGCGACTCGCGCCGCGAGCGCGGGTCGCGCCGCGGGAGGGAGGCGGCTGAAGCCTTTGTTACACCCTGACCGTGTGGGCGGCGCGCACGAGGGGGGCGTCGCGCGCGCGCTGCGGGCGAAGCTGATTTATAACCCGGCGGCGGGGGCGGCCGGCCAGGCGGGCGCGCAACTGACGGAGATCCTGGCCGAGTTGCAACGCTGCGATATTCTGCCCGAGGTGCACCTGGTGACGGCCGAGTCGCAGCTGCAGGCGGTGGCGGCGGACGCGCTGCGGCGCGGCATCCGGCTGGTGATCGTGGCGGGCGGGGACGGGACCATTGACAACGCAATGGGCGGGCTGGTCGGGACCCACGGCACGCTGGGCATCATTCCGACCGGCACGCGCAACAACGTGGCGCTCAGCCTGGGCATCCCGCAGGGGAACATCCCGGCCGCGGTGGCTCTGTTGCGCACGGGCCGGCGGCGGCGGATCGACGTGGGGCGCGCCTACTGCAACGGGACGGCGCGCTGGTTCCTGGAAGCGGGGGCGGTGGGCCTGGTGTCGGCCCTGTACCCGGCGGCCGACGATCTGCAGCACGGCGACCTGGCGCGCGTGGGCGACCTGGTGACGACTTTCGTGTCGGCCACAGCGGGGGAGATCCGCCTGTGCCTGAACGGCGGGCAGGAGATTGTGGTGGACGAGGGGCACATGGTGGTGCTGGCCAACATGCCCTACGTCGGCGCGCATTTTCACCCGGCGTCGAGCATCGCCTGCGACGACGGGCTGCTGGACGTGCTGGTCTACGGGCACTTGAGCAAACTCGATCTGCTTACTTACGCGGTCCAATTGAGCAGCGGGGCGGCGGATGATCCGCGGGTGGAGCACTACCAGGCGCGCCGCGTCGACGTTCGGGCCGGGCCCGGTATGCCGGCGATGGTGGACGGCGTGATCCTGGGGGAGGGTGCGCTGCGGGTGTTGGTGCGGCCGCGCGCGCTCGCCGTGATGGCGGGCGAGGGCTGAGGGGGACCTTAGCCTCGACAATAGCTCGCCCGCCGCAGCAGGGCGCGCACTCGGCCGAGCGCTTCGCTCTGGCCGATCGAGGTCAACTGGCAATCGTCGGCGCCGGCTTCAAGCGCGGCCAGCATTTCCGGCTCCCCGCCGCCAGTGAGCAGCGCCAGGATGGGGGCCGAGGTCAGGCAGCGCAGGGCGCGGCAGGGTGCGGCTGGGCCCAGGCCGGTGAGTATGATCAGGCAAGCGCGTTCCCGGCGCAGGCTCTCCATGGCAGGCGGCAGCCCGCAACATGGGCGCACTGCATAGCCCGACTGCTCGAGGGCGCGCAGCAGCGGGCCGCATGGATCGCCATCCAGCATGACCAACAGCAGCGCGCTAGGCGAGGGTGGGATGACCATGCGCCATGTTCCCCGGCCGGGTCTCGACGGCAGCCAGCGGCACGAAGGGGACCAGCCAGCAGAAGTACTGCAGGAAGAGCACCGAGTTGAAGTCGATGAACACGGCCATCACCAGCAGGCCAGCCCGGTAGAGGCCAAGCTCGCGACGCCAGAAGGCGAGGTAGGAGACGATCAGCAAGCAAAGCATTGGCAGACGCGCGAGCGGCCCCGAGATGCCGAGCAGGCTATCCAGCGAGGGCGCATCGATGTGGGTGGCCGTGGCCGCGTTACGGGTGACGGAGAAGGCGATCGAGCGCACGAAGCCCGGCGCGTCGACCAGCAGGAAGGGCAATGACGTGAGGAGCGGGAGACAGGCGCTGGCCAGGGCCGCCAGCCCGAGCGCACGCATCTGCGGCCCACGCCAGGCGGCCGGCTTGTCGTGAACTCCCGCCGGCGCGGCCACCGGCGCGATCGCTTGCCAGGCATAGATCAGGTAGAGCGGCGCCAGGAAGATAGCGATCTGCTTGAGGGCCAGCGACAGGCCAAAGAGCAGGTAGGCGGGCCACCGGCCTTGCAGCGGACCGGTCCGGGGCGAGCGCTCGAGCACGGCGAGCGAAAGAAGCAGGCAGAAGATAGCGGCGAAGTCGCTGGTGCCGGCCTGCGAGCTCTGCAGGTTCCAGCGGTTAAAGAACCAGAAGAGGACGGCCACGAGGGCCAGCCAGCGCGCCCTGCGCCGGTAGAGCATCCAGTAGAGGACACAGGCCGCGCCCACGTTGCAGAGCAGGAAGACGATACGCCAGAAGGCGATCCAGGCGCCGTATTCTTGCAGCCCCAGGCGCCGGCTTAGCGCCGAAAGCAGATAAAAGAGCGGGAGATAGGTGGCGTACTTGTCGTTGTCACGCATGTTGCCGGCCAGGATGCGGGCGTAAGGGTCCTGGCCGGCGGCGATGCGCCCGCCTTCGACGTAGGAATAGTAGATGTCGGAGCCGGGTCCGCTCGTGGCGGGCAGCGCGAGATGGAGCGCGGCCGCGGCGAGGACGATCACCAGCATGGCAGCGACGGGCAGCCAGCGGGAGACGGTCACGGGCCGGCGGGCAAGAGCTTCCATCACTGACCCTCCGTCAGCCTGCGGACCTCACTCATAGCGCAGGGCGTCGATCGGGTTCAGGCGCGCGGCGCGGTTGGCCGGGTAGAGCCCGAAGAAGATACCGATGGCCAGCGAGACGGCTAAGGCCAGGCCGACGCTTTGCGGCGTGACCAAGGCCTTGCTCCCGCCGAGCAGCGGGGTGATCAATTGGGCGCCGCCGACCCCGCAGGCGACGCCGAGCGCCCCGCCGATCACGCTCAATACCATGGCTTCGGCCAGGAACTGCAGCAGGATGTCGTTACGCTTCGCGCCGACGGCTTTGCGCAGGCCGACCTCACGCGTGCGCTCGGTTACGCTCACCAGCATGATGTTCATGATGCCAATACCGCCGACCAACAGCGAGATGGCGGCGATGCTGCCCAGCAGGGTGGTGAAGGTGCCGGTCGCCTGCGAGACGCTGCTCAGGATGTCGGCCTGGTTTTGGATCTGGAAATCGTCGGCCGCGCTGGCCTGCAGCCCGTGCAGGGCGCGCAGGATGCCGCGCACCTGGGCCTGGGCCAGGTCCATCTCGTCAGCAGAGCGCACCTGCAGGCTGATGGTGCGCAGCGTGTTGGTGCCGGCGCCGCCCAGCTTGAGCTGGGCGGTGCGCAGCGGCATGAAGGCGACCGCGTCCTGGTTGGACGGCCCGTTCTGGCCCTTGGCGTTCAGCACGCCGATCACCTCATAATTCTGCCGGTTGATGCGCACGACCTCGCCGACGGGGTTGGCCGTGGCGCTGCCGAACAGATCCTTGACGACTTGTTGTCCGAGCACGACCACTGTCGCCAGGTTGGCGTTGTCCTCGGCGCTGATGAACCGGCCGCCGCTAAGTGTCCAGTTGCGCACCACTGAATATTCGGGC
>JADGQF010000280.1 GCA_017882045.1 Anaerolineales bacterium | reverse complement strand
AAGCCGGGTGAAACGATCGCCCTGGTTGGCCCGACTGGCGGCGGCAAGTCAACCATCGTCAACCTGGTCTGCCGTTTCTACGAGCCAAAGTCCGGCGTGATCCGCATCGGCGGGCACGATTACACCCAGCTCTTGCTGCACAGTATACAATCGCGTATCGGCGTAGTGTTGCAGACCCCGCACCTGTTCTCCGGTACCGTGCGCGAGAACATCCGCTACGGCCGGTTGGGCGCCACGAACGAGGAGATCGAAGAAGCCGCGAAGCTGGCAGGCGCGCATGACTTCATCATCACCTTGGACAAGGGCTATGATAACGAGGTGGGCGAAGGCGGCAACCTGCTTTCGGTCGGGCAGAAGCAGTTGATCAGCCTGGCGCGCGCCGTGCTGGCCCGCCCGGAGATCTTCGTGATGGACGAAGCGACCAGTTCGGTCGACACGCTGACCGAGGCGCTGATCCAGCGGGGCATGGAGACCTTGATGGAGAGCTCGACCAGCTTCATCATCGCCCATCGCCTGTCGACCATCCGGCGCGCCGATCGCATTGTCGTGATCGAGCGCGGGAAGATCGCCGAGATGGGCACGCACGCCGAGCTACTGCGCGAGCGCGGGCACTACTACCGGCTGTATACGCAGCAGTTCAGGCACGAACTGGAACGCGAGTACGATCCTTTCGAGATGAAGGCAGCCGTGGCTGCACAGCCGTGACCGCATAGGAAACGTTTGGAGCCCAAAGCGCACAGAAGGAGCACCCGCTATGAGCGACGAGACGACACTGACCGGGGCGGAGCAGGTTGTCTGGGACCTGGGCGACCTGTACGGCGGCGCGGATGACCCCCGTCTGGGGGCGGATCTGGACCAGGCCGATGCGCAGGCCGGCGGCCTGCGCGCGCAGTACTATGGGCGGATCGCAGGGCTGAGCCCGGAGCAGCTACGGACTATGCTCCAGGAATACGAGGCGATCTACGAGCTCGCGGCCAAAGTGGGCTCGTACGCTCATCTGTTCTGGAGCGCCAACACCACGGACCCAGCGCGCGGCGCCCTGATGCAGCGGGCGACCGAGCGCGAATCGCGACTGAGCCAGGAGTTGGTGTTCGTAGAGCT
The DNA here is from genome assembly GCA_017882045.1 of Anaerolineales bacterium. GTDB lineage: Bacteria > Chloroflexota > Anaerolineae > CG2-30-64-16 > CG2-30-64-16 > JADGQF01. The sequence goes on along the minus strand of JADGQF010000280.1, from coordinate 4,660 downwards.
GGAGTGGGCGAACGCGCCGGATGATGTGGCGCAGAAGCTCATCGAAAGCCCCGAGCTGGCACGCTATCGCCACTACCTGGAGAAGGCCCGTCTCTACCGCCCGCACGTCCTCAGCGAGCCGGAAGAAAAGGTTTTAGCCGAGAAGTCGGTTACCGGGCGCAGCGCCTGGGAGCGCTTCTTCAACGAGACCCACAGCGCGGCAACCTTTGAGTTGGACGGCGAGAAGTTGTCCAAGGAGAAGGTGCTGAGCAAGCTGCATGCGCCGGATCGCGACTTGCGCAAGCGGGCCGCGGCGTCCGTCACGGCCGGCCTGCGTGATCTGAGTCGCACCTCGACTTACATATTAAACAATCTGTTAGCCGATAAGGCTTCCGACGACCGGTTGCGTCACTACGAGAGCTGGATCAGCGCCCGCAACCTGGCCAACGAGGTGGACGACCAGGTGGTAGAAGCCCTGGTGCGAGCCGTCACCGGACGTTACGACATAGTGGCCCGCTATTACCGCCTCAAGCGCCGCCTGCTGGGCCTGGACGAGTTGTTCGAGTACGATCGCTATGCTCCATTGCCCGCGGCCCAACACTTCTACCCCTGGGAGGAGACACGCCAGATCGTGCTCGACGCCTATCGCGCCTTCCACCCACGCATGGCCGAGATCGCAGGCTGGTTCTTCGAACGACACTGGATCGATGCGGCCATGCGCCCAGGCAAGATCGGCGGGGCCTATAGCGCAGGCACCGTGCCCTCGGTGCACCCGTACGTGCTGCTGAACTATGAGGCCCGCCCCCGCGATGTGATGACGGTCGCGCACGAGTTGGGCCATGGCGTACACCAGGCCCTGTCGCGCGAGCAAGGCATGTTGCAGATGCACACCCCGCTGACGACTGCCGAGACGGCCTCCGTGTTTGGCGAGATGTTGGTGTTCCAGGACCTGATGCGGCGCGAGAGTGATCCGCAGGTGCGCCTGACTATGCTGACCGGCAAGCTGGAGGACTCGTTTGCCACGGTGTTCCGCCAGGTGAGCATGAACCGGTTCGAGGATGCGATCCACGCGGCGCGTCGTAACGAGGGCGAGCTAACCACCGAGCGTTACAACGCGCTCTGGCTGGACACGCAGCGGGCGATGTTCACGGACAGCGTGAGCCTGACGGCGGATTACGGGCTGTGGTGGAGCTACATCCCGCACTTCATCAACACGCCGGGATACGTCTATGCCTACGCCTTTGGCGAGTTGTTGGTGCTGGCACTGTACGCCCGCTATCAGCAGGTAGGCGCCGAGTTCCCCGGCAAGTACCTGGAAATGCTGAGCGCCGGTGGCTCGAACTGGCCCCACGAGATTGTCCGCCCGCTGGGCGTTGACCTGAATGACCTGAACTTCTGGAAGGACGGCCTGCAGATCCTGGATGACATGGTGAGCGAGGCCGAGAAACTGGCAGGCGGCGGCGACCGCCGCTAGCGTTGCTGATGTCGTTAAAGCAAGACGCCCGGCTTTGTGGTCCGGGTGTCTTGCTTTTCCACTTTGCGGGCGCCCCCTGGCGCCCCTCTAACGCTTATTCTTCCTTAATCACCAGGCGCACGAAGCGCGATTCTTCCTGGTCCACGGCGCACGAAGCGCTTGCCGTCCCCTCAAACGGCGACTCATGATAGCTAAACAAAAACCTATAATAAGTCATAGTATTAAGTACTTAAGTATTGACGGTATTCTACTTAAGTAGTGGAATCTTGTCAAATCTGAGAAATGAGCAACATAAGCATCCCTACCGTATAGCCAAAAAAGCCGTGCTAAGCTTGTATCATATAAGTTCTTTGGTGGCAGGCGTCCAGGAGGAGAAGGGGCAGCCCGTGGCCAGTATTGTCTACGCCAATTTCGACCTGCTGATTGAACGCGCGGCGGGCGGTTATCGCGCGCGCGTGCTGGACTCGCCTGCCGGGCAGGCCAGCGCCGAATTCAGCCTGCCGTTCTCAAGCGCCCAGCTTGACGATCTCCTGGCCCAGCTCGACCAATCGCTTGCCGGGCCGGCCGGGCAAGGCGCGCCGCAACAGCTTGGGCAGCAGATCTTCCAGGCGGTCTTCAGCGGCGAAGTGCGTGACAGCCTGGCGCGCAGTCTCGATCTCAGCAGCCGGGCCGGCAGCGGCCTGCGCATCCGCTTGCGGCTGAACGACGTCCCCGAACTCTCCAGCCTGCCCTGGGAGCTGATGTACGACCCTGCGAGCGCGCGCTTTCTGGCCCTGTCCAGCGCCAGCCCATTGGTGCGCTACCTGGAACTCCCTCAAACGGTACAGGACCTGGCCGTCAAGCCGCCGTTGCGCGTGCTGGTCATGCTGGCCAGCCCGGGCGGATTCCCCAAGCTGGATATCGAGGCGGAATGGGCCAGGCTTTCGGAGGCGCTGCGCCCGTTAGAGCAACGCGGGTTAGTCACGCTTGAGCGTTTGCCAGACGCGCGGTTGGGTACCCTGCAGGAACAACTGCGACGCGGCGAGTACCACGTCTTTCATTTTAGCGGGCACGGCGCCTTTGACGAGCAATCGGAAGATGGCGTGTTGGTGATGGCCGACGACGCGGGAAACGGCCAGCCGGTCAGCGCGCGTGCGTTGGGCGACCTGCTGCGCGACCATCGCTCGCTGCGCCTGGCAGTGCTGAACTCCTGCCAGGGCGCCCGCAGCGCGCACGACGACCCGTTTGCCGGCGCTGCCCAGGGCCTGGTGCGAGCGGGCATCCCGGCTGTGGTGGCGATGCAGTTTGAGATCGCCGATCGCTCGGCGGCGCTGTTCGGGCGTGAGCTCTACGGCGCGCTGGCCGATGGCTACCCGCTGGACGCTGCGCTGGGCGAAGCGCGCAAGGCGCTGGCCAATGATGAGAGCGCGACGGCCCTGGCCTGGGCGACGCCGGTGCTCTTCATGCGCTCGCCCGACGGCACGATCTGGCAGGTCGAAAAAAAGAAGAACCGTATCCGCTTCGGCCAGCTGGAAGTGCCGACGTTGCCGGTCCTGGCGCTGTTGCTGGTCCTCGCGTCCGGCACCACCTTCATGGGACTGCGGGCAGTGTTTAACCAGCCACACGGGCCGCCGCGCATGCCAGGCTCTTTCAATGTCGCGGTGGCCAATTTCGGGGTGGCGGATAGCGCGGGGCGCGTCGGGCACTCGGATGACGGCGACCGGCTGAGCCAATGGGTCTTCAACTCCCTCAGCGCCCAGCGTGACAGTTTCCCGGATACTGAAGTGAAGACGGATGTCAGGATCTGGCAGGACAGCCTGCCCTCCTCGGTAAGGGGCGCGGCCATCGGCCGGGTGGACAACGAGCAAGCGGCGCAACAACTGGCGAATCGTATCGGCGCGCAGATGGTCATCTGGGGCAACCTGGATGACCAGAAGAACTTCATCCCGCATTTCTACATCTCATCGCAACAGCGGGGCGATTCGGACCTGGTAACAGGGCATTACCAGTTGGGTGAGACGCCGGTTCTGGTGGACATGAGCGCTGCCGAGGCGGTCGCGAGCGCATTGACCAGCCGGACGAACACCCTCTTTTGGTTCACCATGGGGCTGCGGCAGGAGAACTACGGGCAGGGCGGGAAGGCGTTGGCGGTGCTGCAAGAGGGCGAGAAGTATGCCGCGCGGCTACAGGGCAGGGCAGACGGCCAGGCTCTTTACTATATGTTCTTGGGCCAGGCGGCGCTGATGGCGGAAGGCGACCCCACGACCAATGTGACCACGGATGACCAGATAGCCGAGAGCGCCCTGCGTAAGGCGCTGACGATAGATCCGGGCCTGGTGCGGGCGCAGGTGCTCTTGGGCAGCCTCTATTTCAACCGGGCCCAGGCGCTACATGGGGCCGATCGCCTGGAAAGCACTGACTGGGAGCAGGCCCTCCGAGAGTACCAGAAAGCGATCGCGCTTGCGGCGGCCCCGGCGCGTGCCAGTTCGCGGCCGGCGACTAAGACCAGTGGAACAGGGGCGCCGCAGTCCGCTGCGCCGCAGACTGTGCAGGCGCAGCAGTCTGCGCTGGACAAAGTCTGGGGACCGGACGGCACTCCACTGTTTGCGCTGGGCCAGGCATATAAGATCAAGGCGGATGCTTATATGCAAACCAGCCAGTACTCCCAGGCCGACAAATACTACGACACGGCCATTCAGAACATCGAGAAGAGCCGGTCCGTGCTGGCGGACGCCGGCGAGCAGCGCCTGCTCGGGCAAGCCGACCTGAGCCTGGCAGGGGCCTACTGGAACAAGGCCGTCATCCGGCGCCTGACCGGAAGACCCGCCACGGAGTATAAGCCGCTGGATGACGCGGCGCGTGCCGCGGCAACCGAGTGTGTAGCCCTGGGCAAACAAGACCAGTACGACAGCGTGCTGGCAGATCGCGTGATCGCGGCCGGGTGCCAGCCCCTTCTGGACAGGCTAACAAGCGCCGCAGGATGAACCGGGCGAGGATGCGGGGGGAGCCGGCGCCTTCCGGTCTTGCCTTCGCGGCATCTCGGTATCCCGGCCCGAGCATGTTACGGAGCGAGAAGATGAACCGGCAAGCGCTCATTATCAGCCTGGCATTCCTGACGCTGTCCCTGGCCGCCTGCGGCTCGGGGGGCGGATCACCCGCCGAACCGGCGACGGCCACCCCCGTGACGACGCAAGATGTGGTCGCGCAGCAAGGGGCCATCCAACAGGC
>JADGQF010000079.1 GCA_017882045.1 Anaerolineales bacterium | reverse complement strand
CGCGAGAGCACCTCGCCGTGGTTGGTGCCGTCAAAGTAACGCAACGGCATGCGGTTGATCTTCTCGTCGATGTCCTTGCGGAAGCGGTAGGTCACCTGCATGGACACGCCCGACATGATCCAGCCTTGAATGTAGCTGAACGCCGCCGAAAGGACGTACAGACCTACCACCATGAGGATAATGTGGCCGATATAGGCAAAGTCGATGCCCGAGCCGGTCCTGGCGATCTGGCCCATCACGCCCTCGAACAGCCTGGTTGTGGCGTTGCCCAACATCTTCGGGCCGACGATGGAAAAGACGGTCGAGGCCATCGCGAACACCACGACAACGGCGATCGACGCCTGGTATGCGCGCAGATATTTGAGCAGCTTGACCATCGTGCCCTTGAAATCGCGGGGCTTTTCGCCCTTCATCATCATGCCGCCCCGGCCCATGGGACCACCTCGCCCCATCCCGCCACGCCCCCCAGGGCCACCGCCCATGGGACCACGACCGGATGGTGCGGGTCGGCTCTGCACGGTCATGCCAGCTCCTCCTTGCTCAACTGCGACAGCGCGATCTCCCCATAAGTGGGGCAATTCTCCATCAATTCGCGGTGCGTGCCCTTGCCCACGATTTTGCCCTCATCCAGCACGATGATCTGATCGGCATTCTTCACGGTAGATACGCGCTGGGTTACGATCAGCAACGCGCTCGAGCCGGTGTGCTCTTTGAGCGCTTTGCGCAGGGCCGCGTCGGTCCTGAAGTCCAGGGCCGAGAAGCTGTCGTCAAAGATGTAGATCGGCGGCTTCTTGACCAGGGCGCGGGCAATCGAAAGCCGCTGCTTCTGGCCTCCGGAGACGTTCGCTCCTCCCTGGGCGATCTCGGCCGTCATGCCTTCCGGCTTCGCGGAGATGAACTCGGCCGCCTGCGCGATATCGGCGGCTTCTGCCAAAACGTCGTCAGAGGCCCGGTCATCGGCATAGCGCAGGTTGCTTTCGATCGTGCCGGAGAACAGCATGCCCTTCTGCGCTACGTAACCAATTTTGTCTCGCAGGTCGTGCTGCGTCACCGAGCGAATATCGACGCCATCGACGCAGATCGACCCGCCTGTCACATCGTAAAACCGGGGGATCAGGTTGACAAGGGTCGACTTGCCCGAGCCCGTCGCGCCGATGAAGGCTGTGGTCTGGCCGGGCCACGCTGTGAAGTCGATGTCGTGCAGGGCGTTCTCTTCGGCGCCGGGATAGCGGAAGGCCACGTTGTGGAACTCGATCGTCCCCTTGAACTGCTCGGCGAACCGCCGCGCGTCTTTCGGGTCTTGGATCGCCGGCTCAGTTTCCAGAACGTCGACGATACGTCCAGCGGAGACCGACGCCCTGGGCAGGATGATGAACATAAACGACAACATGAGGAACGCCATCACGATCTGCATGGCGTATTGCAGGAACGCCATCATGTCGCCGACCTGCATGGAAGACTGGGCTACCTGGTGCGCCCCAACCCAAATGATCACCAGGGACAGGCCGTTCATGATGAGCATCATCGCCGGCATCATGAACACCATGACGCGGTTGACGTACAGCATGGTGCCGGTCACATCCTTGTTGGCTCGGTCAAAGCGCTCCAGCTCGAAGTCCTGCCGATTGAACGCCCGGATGACCATCATACCTGACAGGTTCTCGCGCATCACCAGGTTGAGCCGGTCGATCAGGGTCTGGATGATCCTGAACTTGGGCAGGGTCAGCGAGAACACGATGGAGACGAGGCCCAAGAGCACGACTACCGCCAGGGCAATGATCCACCACATGGACGAGCTTTTCCCGACGGCCCTGATCACGCCGCCGACGCCCATGATGGGCGCGTAGAAGACCATGCGGACGACCATGATGACAACCATCTGGATCTGCGTGATATCGTTGGTTGACCTCGTGATCAGCGAGGCAGTAGAGAACTTATCGAGCTCGGCGTTCGAGAAGCTCTCTACCTTCCTGAAGACGTACCTCCGCAGGTCACGCGCCAGGCCGGCCGCCGTGCGAGCCGACAGGAAGGCCACGGCTAACGTGCATGCCGCCGAGAGCAACGACAGAGCCAGCATGAGGATGCCGGTGTGGATGATGTAGTTGCTCTGCAGCTTGCCGGTGTCCATGCCGAGCGCGCTGTACTCGGTCTTGACCAGCCCGGCCGCCGATTGGATGATCATGCTGTCGCCCATGGCCGCAAACTGTTTGTTGATCGCGCCGGTGATCTGCGTGAGCTGCGCGGCGGGCAGCCTGGCCATCAAAGCGAAGAGATCGGTGCCCGCAGGGAGCTTGGACAGGTCAAGGCCAGAACCCTGCGCCATCGCTGCCGCCTTGGTGGGGTCTGCCATCACCTGTTGAACGCCGGCGACAGCCAGGAACGCCTTGCCTATCACAGGGTTCAGCCGGTCCATTTCCGCCTTGTCTACGCCCTTCAACACGTAAATGGGCTCGTTGGCCAGGTCGGGGTAGTCGGCCAGGTACTTCCCATAGTCGGGCGAGCTCTTGTCCACCAGGGCGTAATCGCCGAGCACCCGCGTCTTGTCGCCGGGGCTCATGAAGATGGTGAGCCGGTTCATCTGGCTTTGGCGCAAAGCGCTTGGCACCGCGCTCGTCACGCCGCTCTGCTGTATGCCATCATTGACGATCTTGGACATATAGTCGGGCAGCGACAGATCCGCCATGGCCTGCGTGAACAGCAGGACGATGGCGAGCGCTATCAGGGGGACGTAGGGTTTCAAATACTTGATCAATCGTAGCATCGTTGTGTCAGCTCCTGTCTAACCTACGTTTCAATTCTTGTGGCGTGCTGCGGGAGTTCCGGTGTGCTGGGCGGCCTGACGGCTAGACATCACGGAGCTGTCCGGGGGTCACGTTCGCGTTCGCCCGGATCGAGTGGTAAAGCTTCTCCAAGAGTGACGTCAATTGCTCGCGTTCGTCGCAGCTCAAACCCGCTGCGAGCTGGTTGACGTACGCGAATCGCTCGGGCGCCACGGACGCGATGAGTTCCTGTCCGGCCGCAGTGAGCTGGATGCGAAACACGCGGTAGTCGTCTGGGTCCAGAGCGCGCTGAATATAGCCCTGCTCCTCAAGGCCACGCAGCAATGCGCTCGTCGTGTTCTTGCTGACGCCCTGGAATCGGCTGAGCGAGGTGGGAGTCAGCCCCTCCCGCTCGCCAACCTTTCCCTGGATCATCAGGTGCAGCAACAAGGCCCAGCGCGACCCGGAAAGCTCCGAACCGCACGATGACTGCGTCTCGACGAAGTCATAGAGGCGCGCCAGCGCATGGACCATGCTGGCCAGTTCGACACCGCTCGTATCCTCAAGACCCAGCAGGGTTTTCAGGTGACTGCGAATATAGGCCTTGATGGCCCGCGCGTGGTCACTATCTTCTGCAGAGAACATACTTCCTCGCTCCGGATTCGTCATGCATAGAATAGTACGAGATAGGATAGTACGAGGTGTGAATAAATCCAACGAGGGGGGAGCGTACTACCAATCACACTGGTTGTCAAATCCAGAAAGGGAAAGAGATGTCGACCCTAATTGACAAATCCGCTCTGCTGAGCTAGAATGGCTCCTGGTCGTGCTAGACGGGGAGCTAGCGGTGCCCTGTATCCGCAATCCGCTACAGCGGAGTTGAATTCCCCTTCTAGGGCTTGCGGTCAGCAGGACTGCTGTGCCAGCGGGCGTTGAGGGCTGGGTCCTGTGCGGCGGGAGCCTGCGAATCGGGTCAGGACCGGAAGGTAGCAGCCCTAAGTGGTCACTCTCGGGTGCCACGGGGGAGCCTGGCTTGAGCAAGTTGGTATCGGCAAGCTGAGTGACGAGGTTCGACGAGGGGTGCACGACCAGAACTGATACCGAAGGGACGGGCCAATCGACCCGTCCCTTTGTCTTAAATATCATCATCATCACCCAACTGTGTGTCCTAGCACTTGCTTTGCCGGTTGCAATCGGCCTATCATAGACGCATGAAAGATCGCAAATCGGTCGCCGTGATCGTGGCCCACCCAGACGACGAGACTCTGTGGAGCGGGGGCTTGATCCTGGCTCACCCCGACTGGGAATGGACTATTGTGACTCTCTGCCGGGCCGGCGACCCCGATCGGGCGCCGCGCTTCTTCCGTGCCCTCCAGCACCTGGGAGCGGCCGGCGGCATGGGCGACCTGGACGATGGCCCCGAGCAACTTCCCCTGGACCAGTCTTTGATCCAGGACACGATTCTCTCATTACTGCCCACCGCCCATTTTGACCTCATCGTCACCCACGGTCCGCGCGGCGAATACACTCGCCATCGCCGCCACGAGGAGACTTGCCGCGCGGTCGTCGGGCTCTGGCAGGAGGGTCGGCTGTCGGCGGACGGCCTGTGGCTGTTCGCCTACGAGGACGGCGGCCGGGCCTATCCTCCGCGTGCCGACGCCGCGGCCGGGACGGCCGAGGAACTGCCCGCACAGGTCTGGCAGGACAAATATCGTCTGATCACGCGGGTTTACGGCTTTGTGCCGGAAAGCTGGGAGGCCCAGGCGACGCCGCGCCGAGAGGCGTTCTGGCGCTTCGCCTTACCCGCCAGCGCGCAAGAATGGCTGCGCGCCAGGAGCGTGGACCTATGAAAATCTTGCTGCTCTACGATTACCCGGCAGGGCCGGGTGGGCTGGCTACGCAGGGCGATCTCCTCTACAAGGGATTGTGCGAGATCGGCGTCGAGGTACAACCGGTCAACTATCAGGCGGCCAAGGAAAAGGAGTGGTACTACCGCTGGTTCAAGCCGGACGTGGCAGTGGGAATCGGCTATTGGGGCCACGTTCCGCACCTGATCATGCACCCACAGCTTAACCGCATTCCGGCAGTGCCCTGGTTGGTCGCCGACGGCTATATCGCCAACTACCTCGAGGTGCTGAACGCGCTGCCCCTGATCCTGGTGACCTCAAGCTGGGTCAAGGAAGTCTACGAGCGCGACGGCGTACGCGCGGACCTGATTGAGGTCCTGCCCGTCGGCTGCGACACCGACGCCTTTATCCCGCGCGATCCCGACGATCCCCTGGTGCGCGCGGTGCGCGAGACGCTGGGCATCAAGCCCGACGAGGTGATGGTCCTCACGGTCGGCGGCGACGCGGCATCCAAGGGCGCCCAGGAGGTGATGCAGGGCCTGGCCATGATAGGGCCGCAGGCGCCGCCGTGGAAATACGTCTGCAAGGTCTGGCCGCAAGCGCGCACCATGCGCCAGAACCTGGTCGATCTGCAGATGGCCACGCATCTTGGCATCGACAAGAACGTGATCTACACGGCGAACATGATGTCGCGCAACTTCATGCCCTACCTGACTGCGGCCTGCGATATCTATGCCGCGCCGTCGCGGCTGGAGGGCTTCGGCATGCCCCAGGTCGAAGCCGGCGCCTGTGGCAAGCCGGTGCTGGCCATCAGGGCGATGGCCTTCCTGGATACGATGGTGCATCGCCAGACGGCTCTGCTGGCCCGGCCGGCGCGCGAGATCCGCATCAGCGAGACGGTGCTGGGACCCGAATCAGGTTACGAGCAGGGCCACCGCATCGTGTTCGATACCCCGCGCATCGCCGAGTACCGGGCGAACGTGAACGACGTCGCCGAATACTTGCTCGAGTTGATGCAGGATCCGGACCTGCGCCGCCGGATGGGGGCCGCCGGGAGGGCGCGCGCCGTCGAGCTCTTCGATTATCGCGTCGTAGCCCGCCGCCTGGTACAGATCCTGTCCACGCGCCTCGGCCTCAGTTAAGCCGATGCTCGACCGACTGCCATGAATGGATTGCCTTATGATGACTAACAGCGTTGATATTGAGGAGGCGAGGAGCGCCGCGCTGCAGGTTTTGCGGCACAACCTGCACGGCTCCTACGCTGGACTGCCGCGTACCGCGGGCTGGGGCTACCCGGAGCCATACACGCGTGACCTGATGATCTCGGCCTTTGGCATCCTCACCAGTGGCGACCAGGCATTGATCGACGGCCTGCGCCGTACTTTGGAAGCGCTGGCGCGCAACCAGAGCCGGCTCGGCCAGATCCCCTCGCTGGCGCACGACGCGGACGACCGCGGCGCGAGTGATACGACGCCGCTTTTCCTGCTGGCCCTGGCGCTCTACCGGGAAACGACCGGCCAACCGGCTTTTCTCGATCACGCGGCGCGCCGGGCTCTCCTCTGGCTGGAATACCAAAGCCCCGACGATGCCGTGCTCGTCGCCCAGCAGCCGACCAGCGACTGGCGCGACGAGCAGTGGGTGCTCGGTTATGGCCTGTACGTCAACTGTCTAGTCTACACCTGCTTACGGCTGTATGGCGCTCAAGAGCGAGCGGATACGTTGCGCGCGCTCGTGCACCGGCCGGACGTTCGTCTGGGCGACGGAGAGCACGGGCACCAACACGAAGGTCTCCTGGTCCCTGGCCGCCCCTACTATGCACTCTGGTCCTGGAAGGTGCTCAACGACGAGCGCTTCGACCTGCTGGGTAACAGCCTGGCTATACTGGCCGGGATTGCCGACCCGGGACGCGCCGGTGAGATCGTTGATTGGGTTGAGAGCCAATGCGCTGCCCTGCGGGCGGATGGCCAGTTGGCCCTCGATCAGCCACCTTGCCTTCTGCCATATATGCAGCCGGGCGACCCCGACTGGCACCCCCGCTACGATCAATTCAACCTGCCCGGCCAGTACCATAACGGCGGTGTCTGGCCATTCATTTGCGGCTTTTACGTCGCGGCCCTGGTGGCGGCAGGGCGGCAGGAGCTGGCTCGCCACAAATTGGACGCATTGACCGGCCTGGTCAGAGCGGCACGCCGGCCCGGGTTGACCTTCGGCTTCAACGAATGGGCGCGTGCCCAGGATGGCGCGGTCGCCGGGCAGGACTGGCAGACCTGGTCGGCCGCGCTGTACCTCTACGCCGTGACCTGCGTGGAGCGGGGGAGCACCCCATTCTTCGACCTGGTGCGGGCATAACGGCAAATATCGGGCACATGGTTTTGACCGCGTGCGTATTTTAAGGTACTCTTGGAACGAATGTCAGCCGTAAGACGTTGTATTACGTATTACATAGTATGAGAAGTATCATGTGTTTGGGGAGGATGGGCATGTCAAGGCTGAAGGCATTCGTTCGGGCTTTTGTTGAGAAGCCGTGGCTCCGCGTGGGGCTGGCGGTTGCTCTGTTGATCCTGGGGCTGGCGCCGGTAGGGGCGCCTATCTTGTCGGATAACACGCTCCGGCAGGCCTTGCGCCCGGCCACGGCCAGGGCGGCGAGCGAGAGCTTCGCTTACCGTTCGCTTATCCAGCCGGATGGTACCTCTAAGATCCAGCGCAGCCAGCCGGCAGTGCCGGATGGCGCGCCCCTCATCCGGTTACCTCTGTCGCAAAGCACTCCCACCACCCAGGCCTGGGAGAATGCCGGCACGATTCCCGAGACTGTCGTGCAGTTGGAGCCAGTGGCCGGCCAAGCCAGCCAAGCCGGCCAGGAGAGCCTGGTGTTTGCGCTGACCAAGAGCAACGTCTGGCGCAGCCTGGATGCCGGCAGCACCTGGAACCGGACTCCCTTGCCCGATGTGCCGATGTCCCTGGCGGTCGGGCAAGGCACTACGCATCTGCTCCTGGCCGGCAGCGCGGCTAACGGCCTCTATCGCAGCCTGGACGATGGCCAGAGCTGGCAGGCCGTGGGCCAGGCGCTGGCGGTGCCCGGCGCCGGAGCATTGGGCGTGAGCGCGGTCGCCATCAACGGTGAGGATGAGAACGTAGTGTACGCCGCCCCGGGCTATTGGCTGGGAACATCCGAGGTGCATTTCACGCCCCTGGGCCTGTACGCCAGCACGGATTTCGGCGCTCACTGGTTTGCGATGACCCCCGCCACTGCGGGCGCAGCGGGCAGCGCTTTGACACTCGGCATGTTTAGCCGGTTGGAGCCGGTGACGGGCCGGCCGCTGGCAGTGGTCGCGCAGGATGCATCTGAGACGCAAAGGTTCGAGCTGGCCGTTACGCCCTCGCTGATCGCGCAATTGAACGATGCCGACCCGGCCCTGCGCGGGGCGGTTGCGCAAGCCCTGGGCCTCTCCGGCAATCATGCCGTCCTGCCGGCCCTGCTGCAGCATCTCCGTGACGGTGGGAGCAGCGGCCCGGATGTCCTGGCGGGCGACCGGATCGCCGAGGCGATCGGCCGGCTTGGCGATCCGACGGCGATACCGGCCCTGCGCGCGGCGCTGAGTGACAACCGTGAGGCAGTGCGGGAGCGGGCCGCCTATGGCCTGGGTCTTCTGCGGGCCCAGCAGGCGGTTCCTGAGTTGGCCGAGATGCTCAGGAAAGACAGCGCGACGGTGGCGGAACGCGCCGCCACGGCCCTGGCCGATATCGGAACGCCGGCTGCCCTGTCCGCCCTGGTGGCGCCGCTGTCCGATCCCGGGTCGACGCCCGCCCGCCAGGCGGCGATGAGCGGGCTGGAAAAGGCGGGGCCGAGCGCTGCTCCGCAGTTGACCGCAGCCCTGGGCAGCGCCGACCCGACGCTGCGCCGCAATGCGGCCGAGATGCTCGGCTGGACCCGTCCCGACTCGGCCACTCCCAAACTGGTCGCAGCCCTGCACGACGGTGATCCCGCCGTCCGTAGCGAGGCCGCCTGGGCGTTGGGGCAGATCGGGACTCTAGAGGCACGCCGGGCGCTGCAGCAGGCGGTGCTGGTTGAGAAGGACCAGGCCACCCGCACGAGCACCTTGCAGGCCCTGGCCGAGGCGCGGGCCACGGTTGAGCAGCATCCTGACCCGGCGCTGACCTTTGGCTCGGCGCTCATGGAAGCGCTCAGCCAGGTGCAGGCCACGCGCTGGACGCTGCTTGGCCTGGCGATCGCCCTTGCGGCGATCGTTCTCGCCAGCGGGAGCCGGCGCGGCTTCCAGGGGGCTACTGGCCGGGGGGCCTAGCCAACTGAGAGAGTCTTGATCACCCAAAACTGGCTCTGCCCGAAAAATCCGCTCTGTGTGTTGAGCCGTTGCCGGTCCGCCGCCCGGTAAACGCCAACCGCCAAACGGTACGTGCCGGGGCGCAGATCGGCGGGGAGGGTCAGGCTGTGCCGGTCGCGCACTAATTCGCCGCTCGCCCAGTCCTGCGTCGGGTAGCGCCCGTCCAGTGGTTGCGCCTCCAAACCGGCCGCCACGCTGTTCTGCCCATCGAGCAGCTGTATCACCACTACCAGGGGTTCGCCTGGTGCGCGCTTCGCTTGCCAGAGCAGCTCGACCGGCACCCGGTCACCCGGCGAGAGAGCCGTTGCCGGCGACCCGGCCTCTACCAATGCCAGTGGCCCAAACTGTGCCTGAACCGGCCGTTCGCCCTGGGCAACGGCCGGTCTTTCTACCTCGACCTGGCCCAGGTTGATCCCTTCGCCGCCCGGCGCCGCTCCGCCCACCGGCGTACGAGGCCAGGGCCGGCCAGTCGCGGGGTCGTAGACCAGGAGAACGACGCTATAGCGCCCGGGCGCTGTTCCGGCGGGGACCGGGAGGGCGAGCGGCTGGCGCACCGGCCGGCCTACCTGCCAGGCGTCAGCCCGAAACAGAGGCCCGAGCGGCAGTTCGTCGGGCGGCTGTGCCCACGTCGCGCCGTCCGGCCCGACGAGCCGCAGCGAGGTCGCCAGCGGCGCGCTGAGTGGGCTGCCGGTCTGCCAGGTCAGGACGGGATAGAGCGTCTGTCCGGCGACGACACGGGCGGGCAGTGGCTCGGCGCTCAGGCGCAGGTTGTCTCCCAGGCTCACGACCGGCCTGCCCTGGCCCGGTCGCGCGACGGCGCTTTGCCCGCGCGAAAGGTAACCCTGGATGCGCAGGTTGGCTTCCCCCGCGAAGACCTGGTCGTCGAATAGCTGACCCTTTTGCGCCAACAGGTCGCGTAGGGCGCCCCTCGGGTCGTTGACCGTATCGTAGATGCGGTATTGCCAGACGCGGGAATAGCGCGCGAAGAGCACGTCGAGTTGGCGCGCCGCGTCATCCGCCGGCATGGCGAAGAAGTCCGAGCGTGGATCGGCCCAGCCCAGTCCGGGGTCGCCATCCACGTGCCCGGTGGTTACGAGGATCAGCCCCGGCTTTCCTGGTCCGCCTGCTTGCCCAGGCTCTTCGCCGGCCTGTCCCTCCGCCGGCAAAGTGGCCGGCAGATCGCTCAGCCGGCCGCGCCACGCCAAGGGGCCATCCCAATAGGTCAGCAGGGTCGAATAGGCATACCCGGCGTTGACCACTACCACATCGCCCGGCCGCCAGTGGCTCTGCAGGTAGCGCACGGCCGCGCGGTGATCGTCGCTCTGATACGCGGGCGCCTGCCAGAAAACGTAGCCGGTGACGGCAGCCGCCGCCAGCCAGGCGACGGCCACCAGCCCGGCCAGGGCCCACCGCCGGCTCCACAGCCAGGCCAGCCCGGCGCCCAGCACCACGTAGAACGCCGGGCTGTAAGTGAACACGTAGCGTACATTGTAGAGCGGTGTGAACGCCGAGGCGATCAGGATCAGGGCCAGGGAACCGAAGGGGGCGACGACGAGCAGCGCCGGCGCCCAGGCGCCGGACGGGTCGCCGGGCGACCGCTTAAACAAAGCGAGGATGCCAAGCGCATAGACCACCAGCGTGAGCAGCAGCGCCGGCCACAGCCAGCCGGGGGCGGATTGGCCCAGGCTGAGCGCGGCCCAACTCTCCCGCAAGGCGACGACCAGGGTCGGGACCGTGCGCCAGGGCGGCACGGGCGGATCGGTCGCCTGCCGCCAGGCGACGGGTACCCACGGAGCATACAGCAGGAGAGCCGCGCCGTTGGCCAGCAGCCAGGGCCAGGGGCGCAAGGGCGCAGACTGGCGCACCGGCCAGCGGCCTTCTCTCCACTGTCTGGTCTGCGTCCAGACGAGCCGCGCCAACAGCCAGAGGTTCGTTGCCACCAGGAGGAATACGAAGTAGTACAGCGTGTACATGCCGGCCGCGGCAGCCAGCGCGTAGACGGCCCACCACGCCGGGCGGTCCTCTCTGCCGGCTCGCTGTGCCAAACCTGACGCTGCGCGCTCCGCCTCCCAGGCCGGGTCGGTCCCTGCCCTCGCTCCCGCGTGTCGTATCCCCGTGGCCCGGAATAGCGCGTACACCACCACTGCACCCAGGCACGCGCCAAGGGTGTACATGCGCACTTCCTGGCTGTACCAGAGATTGAACGGGCTGAGCGCGACCAGCGCGGCGGCCGGGAGCGCCACAGGGCGGCCGGCGACGCGCCGCGCGAGGCTGTAAACCAGGGTGATCAGCAGGACGCCGGCAGCCAACGACAGAAACCCGGCTGCGAACTCCAGGCCGTTGCCGGCGGGATCGGCGTGCCCTGTCGGATAGCCGCTGAGCAGGAGCCAGGCGCGCAAGAGCAGGTAATAGCCCGGGGGGTGAATGTCGCCGGCCGTATGGCGCAGCAGCTCGCGCAGCGGACTGCCCGCCAGCATGACGCTGACTGTCTCGTCGTACCAGAGGCTTTCCGCCCCGAGCCGGAACAGGCGCAAGCCCGTTCCGGCCAGCAGAATGAGCCCCAGTGGCAGTCGACTACGCGGCATGACCTTCATAGGCGGAGTATAGCACGCTTTCCAGCCCCGCCCGCATGCGTTCCAGACCCTTTAAGAGCAGGCTGCGCGGGCAGCCGAAGTTGAGGCGGACGAAGCCTTCGCCGCCCTGTCCGAACGTTGCCCCGTCGTTGACTGCCACCCTGGCACGGTCAAGGAAGAAATCGAACGGTTTGCCCGGGAGATTGGCTTGCCGGCAATCGAGCCAGGCCAGGTAGGCGCCCTCTGGGGCGATCGTGCGGACGCCCGGCAGCCTCTGGTTTACGTAGTCTACCAGCAGGTCGCGGTTGCCTTCCAGGTAGCCCAGCAGCTCGTCGAGCCAGGGTTGGCCGTCGCGATACGCCGCGAGCGCGGCGGTGAAGCCCAGCAGGTTTACATCGCCGACCATTCCGGCCCGGCCCGCCTGCAACTGCTTGCGCAGGTCCGCATTCTCGACCACCGCGAAAGAGCAGTTCAGGCCGGCAATGTTGTAGGTCTTGCTGGGAGCCATCAGCGTGATAGTGCGGGCGGCGATGGCCGGGTCGAGGGCGGCGATCGGGGTGTGGGGATGGCCGCTGAAGACCAGGTCGCAGTGGATTTCGTCGGAGCAGATCAGCAGGTCGTGGCGAAGGCAGATGTCCGCCATGCCCCCGAGCTCAGCGGGCGTGAAGACGCGGCCGACCGGATTATGCGGGTTGCACAGCAGGAAGAGCCGGCTGCGGTCGCTGATGCTGGCCTCGAAGGCGTCCAGGTCGATCGAGTACCGCCCGTCGGCGCCTCGCACCAGTTCTGTTGCCTGGCGCACCAGTCTGTGGTTGCGCGGCGCGCTGAGGATGGGCGGGTAGACCGGCGTCTGCACGAGCACGCCGTCGCCCGGTGAGGCGAAAGCCGCGGAGACCAGGTTGAAGCCCGTGACGACGCCGGGCAAGAACACGATCGCCTCCGGCGCAACCTGCCAGCCGTACATGCGCTGCAGCCGGTTCACGATCAGGTCGCGCAATTCGCACGGTTCCTCGGCGTAGCCGAAAATGCCGTGCTCCACACGCTCGCGCAGCGCCCGGACGACGGGTTCCGGCGAACGAAAATCCATATCGGCCACCCACATCGGCAGGGCGTCCCGGTCGTAATACCTCCACTTGATGCAATCCGATTCCGCACGGTCGATGATCTCGTCAAAGTCGTGAGTCATGAACGGTTCTGTCTCCTTAACCCTTCTGCTTTTCAGTTTCGCGTGCCAGCCATTGCCGCACATCTTCAGCAGTGATCACCCTGCCTGTCCCACCGGGCGCCAGCGTCGATAGTCCTCCGACCACGTTGCCCCAGCGCAGGCACTCGTCCAGCGGCAGCCCATCCAGCCAGGCCCGGACGAAGCCGGCGTTGAAGCAATCGCCTGCGCCGGTCGTATCGATCGGCGTCAGCGGTATGGCCGGGGCATGCACGATCTCGCCGCGCGCACAGCCGTAGGCTCCTGCCCCGCCGTCCTTGACCACCACCAGCGGGCAAAGCTCGTTTAGGCTCCGCAGGGCCTGCACGACATCACACGCTCCCGTCATGTGGCGCGCTTCGCGTGAGTTGGCCAGGAAAACATCCACACTGCTGACGGCGGCGCGCACCTCGGGCATGACCAGCGTGGGCTCCTCGGGCGGGTTGCCGTCCATGATCAACTTCATACCTTTGGCGCGCACAATGGGCAGCGCCGCTTCGAACAGCGGCCCGTAGAACATTCCCGGGAGGCATACGGCGCGTGCCGACACCGCCCCGAGCGCCCGCACCCCGGCGGGCGCTGATGGCTCGGGATCACAGTAAGTAACGAAGGCCCGTTCTTCGGGATAGGAGATAGAGACCGTGATCCGGCGGTACGAGTGCTTGTGGTAACCGAATAGCTCGTCGCTGAGGCCTTCGGCTCGCGCCCGCTCCATCGCGAAGCGGCTGAACTCATCGTCGCCGAAGTCCGCCGCCCAACCAACTTTCAGCCCGAGCCGGTGCATGGCCAGGGCGGTGTTATAGGCTCCGCCGGGCAGCATCTCGAAGCCCGAGCCGACGATCTCCCGGCCCAATTCCGGGAAGCGAGGCAGCCCACTGAAGACCAGGTCGAGGAAGTAATCCCCGACCACGATGACATCATACGCGGTCGGCATCATTCGTCCTTTTACTTGAGTTGCGGGAAGGCGTCGCCGTGTCTGGCGCAATACTCATCCAGGATGGTCCCGGCCATCGTGTAGTCTCGCAGCAACGGGTGGATGGCCAGCGCCTGGCGCGCGAGCGCGTACGAGCCCTCCTGCGCGGCGGCGATCGTCAGCCGCTCGTAGTTCTTGACTTCGCTCATCAGTCCCAGGCAACCTTCGGGCACGGCGCCCACTGCCAGGGGCCGCACGAGGTCACGGCTCACGAAAGCCGGCACTTCCACCACCGCATCGGCGGCCATGCCCTGGATCGCGCCCCTATTCGGCACGTTCAGGATCATTTGCCGCGGGCGGGCGCCGCTCAACGCCTCTATCAGGTCCAGCGCCACGCCCGCGTAGCCCTCGCCCTCGGCTGCGTCCCCCGCCAGGGCCTCGAGCGGGCCGTGTTTCTTCTGGCCGGTCTCTCGCGTCATGTAGCTGTCGCCCCGCTGCCGGAGATAGGCTGCGTATGCCTCGCGCATGCCGGCGAGATCCCCGGCCGCATGCCGCTGCTTTAGCTCGTCGAACAACTGCCT
The DNA here is from genome assembly GCA_017882045.1 of Anaerolineales bacterium. Taxonomy (GTDB): domain Bacteria; phylum Chloroflexota; class Anaerolineae; order CG2-30-64-16; family CG2-30-64-16; genus JADGQF01. The sequence goes on along the minus strand of JADGQF010000079.1, from coordinate 2,741 downwards.
GTTGAGTGCCGCGACCTGTTCGCCACGGCTGCTGCCGCTGTCCAGGATGTGCTGCACGGCCTGGCGGCTGGTGTAATAGTAGTACAGGTATTCATTCGGGATCATCTGCAGCGCCGCGATCAGGCGAGAGTCGAAGGGCACTCCCGGCACCTGGCCCAGGTTGCGGATCATGTCGATGAGTTGCGGCAGGTGATCACGCTGGTTGTGCACGACGGCGCGCGACCACCCCAGGTGGTTGAGGCCGAAGTAGTCCAGAAAGATCTCCTCGGCAGGCAGGCGCAACAGCGCAGCCGCAATACGCGTCACCACTTGCGGCGAATCGCAGATGCCCACCGTGCGCGACCACTCGCCGTAGCGCGTTGCGGCCTCGGCCAGCATCCCGGCCGGGTTGGCGAAGTTAATCAGCCAGGCAGCGGGGCAGAGCTCGGCCATCAGTTTGACATAAGCCAGAAGCACGGGGATGCTGCGCAGGCCCATGGCGAAGCCGCCCGGCCCGGTCGTCTCCTGGCCCAGCACGCCGTGGCGCAGCGGCACCTGCTCGTCGATCACCCGCGAGTCGATCCCGCCAACCCGGAAGGTGGTGATCACGAAATCGGCCTCGGACAGCGCGGCGCGCGCATCGGTCGTGAGCGTCAGCTTGAACTGAAAGCCCGGCTCCGGCACGGTGGTGAGGGCGCCGATCAACGCCAGGCGCTCGCCGTCGATGTCCATCAGCGCCAGCTCGTTCAGTCCCAGTCGCTCCTGGCGCCGGGCCATGGCCTCTAAGATCAAGGGCGTGCGCACACCCGCCGCGCCCAGCACTGCTATCTTCATACGGTCTCCCATCCCGGGACGCACCGGCTCAGGCCGGTTGCGGGCCGGGTTTGCCCTTGACGGGCGTCGTCGCGGCGCCTGTCAGGCCGCCGGCAGCCAACGTCTTCTCGTATTCGGCGCGCTCACGCAGCTGGCCGCGCAGGGTGGCAATATCCTGAGGCACCGAGCGAGCCACGAACAGGAAGAAGATGGCGCACAGTACCCAGGTCGAGACGCAGATATAGAGAATGGCATCGTGCAGCGACGAGCGGTCGGCGATGAAGCCTGCGATCAGCGGTGACAGCGCGGCGCCGGCAGACTCGATGAAGCTCTGAACCGCCTGGGCAGTGCTGCGCACTTCGGGCAGGGTAATATCGTAGACCGTCGAGATGACGTTGGCCGCCGCGAACGGGATGAACAGGGCCGTCAAGGCCAGCATGACCAGGAACAGCCCCTGGTTGGCGATCGGGACATTCATGGTGATCCACATCAGGATGGCCCCAATGATCACACCTGTCGTTGCCACGAGCACCCGGCCGCGATTGTGACGTTGGAAGAAGAAATCGCCGATCGCGCCGCCGAGCGGATAACCGGCCGCGAGCACCAGCACGGCTGCCGCCATCGTCACGAGGAGGGCATTGCCCGTATAGCCGCGCTCCTTTTCCAGGTAAGTAAAGAACCAGAACGTGATCACGTTCCAGGGGAAGACGCCGAAAAAGCCCTGTACGAACAACAGCCTCAGGCTTGGTTTCTTGAACAGGTCCCTGGCGGCCGCCCAGTTGAAGCGGTAGGTCGTCACCTGCTCGACTCCGGCCAGCTCGGGCTCTGTGCCGCCACGGGCCGGTTCGCGCACGCCGAAGAAGATCACTGCAGCCAGCAGAATACCCAATGACCCGGTGATGTAGAACACGCCGCGCCAGCCGATCACATCGCGCAGCGTCAGGGCCAGGATCATCCCGCATAAAAAGCCCAGCGGCATGGTAAGCTCGAGCAGACCGTATATCTTCCCCCGCACCTTGGGGCCGAAATAGTCCGAGATGAGGCTATACAGGCCGGGATAGCTCGAGTCGTCGATACCCGTGCTCGCGCGTGTGAACAGGAAAGCCTTGAAGGTCGGCGCAATGGCATTGAGCCAGGTGGTGGCGCCCCAGATGAAGGATGCGGCCGCCAGCAACTTGGCTCGACCGTAGCGGTCGTACAGGTAACCCCACAGTGGGTAGCAGAGCGCGCCGACGATCAACGCGCCGGTCGAAATCGCCCCCATCTGAGTCATCGTAATGTGGAAGGTTGACATGATATTGGGTGTCAAAGAGCTGATCAACAGCCGGTCTGACTGATGCAGCAGCATGAAGGTGAAAAAGATGGCTACAACGAACCAGCGATGCCTCGACGATGATAACATCACTTTCTCCCTTCCGGTGTTGGACTCCGGCCGATTGAGCGCCTGAGAAGGATAGCACGCGCCGATAGGCCTGTCAATGGCTGGGGCGAGGCGCGATCGCGAGGGCGCGAGGCGCCGAGCGTCAGGCGCAGGCCAGAGCGGCCAGCAGCGCTTCGACCAGCGGATCGAAGCGCTCGTAGCGAAACGCCTCGCCGTAGGGCACTCCGATACGTGCTCCGACCTCAGCTGCCTGGTTGCGGAGTGCTGAGGCGACTGCCGCAGCGGGGTTGCCGGCGAGCGGACCGAGCACCGCCGCCGGGTCGAGCCCGGCCAGGCTGGCCTGGCGCAGCGTTCCCGCGACCATCGACGCCATCTGGCTGGCATGCTCGGCCAGGGCTGCCAGACGTCGTTCAATCGTCTCACTGACGTCCACGATCTTGTTGGCGTGGGTGGTGTCGTTCGCATACCAGTATTTTTCGGTCACGAAATGGGGCTCGAGCCCGGACTGTCTGTGTTCGGGGTGCACCAGTGGGAGGGGCGCGTACCTTGCAGCCTCCAGGGCCGCCCA
>JADGQF010000078.1 GCA_017882045.1 Anaerolineales bacterium | reverse complement strand
TTCAGGCAGCAGACTTTCGGCGCCATGGCCGAGTACATGCTGTTCCCCCGCAACTCGCTCAACCACCGCGTACCCGAGAGCCTGTCGCTGGAAGACGCCGTCTACATCGAGCCACTGGCCTGCGGGATCCACGCCGTGGACCGCGGCAATATCCGGCCCGGCGATGTGGTGGTGATCGCAGGCGCCGGCCCGTTGGCGCTGGGCATGGTGGCGGCGGCGCGCCTCAAGGAACCGGGACTTCTGATATCGTTGGACCTGCTCGATCACAGGCTGGCCGTGGCGAGAGCGTGCGGCGCCGATCTGACGATGAATCCGGACAAGATGGACGTGGTGGCGGAGGTGCGCAAGCTGACCGATGGTTACGGCTGTGATGTCTACATCGAGGCGACAGGCAATCCGGCGGCAGTGCTGCAGGGGCTGGAGATGGTGCGCAACCTCGGCACTTTTGTCGAGTTCAGCGTGCTACGCGACGCAGTAACGGTCGATTGGACGATCATCGGCGACACGAAGGAATTGGATATCCATGGCTCGCACCTGGGACCCTATTGCTACCCGCGCGCGATCGAGATGCTGGCAAAGGGTTTGCTGCCGATCGACCAGATCGTCAGCCACCAGTTCCCGCTGAGCGCTTTTCAAGAGGCGATGGACCTGGTGAGCGCAGGCGATCGATCTATCAAGGTCGCGCTGGCACCCTGAGGCAGACTGCTACCGTCGCCGTTTACAAAAGCAGCGACAGGCAGGTCACGCCACCGTCAGCCTTGGCAAACTCCGACGTCGGGACGGGCAGCACATCCAGACTGCACGCGCGCAGGGCGCGCGCGACGCGGGGATAGCCGGCCGGCACGATGACGTGGTCGCCCAACGCCAACACATTGGCCGCGTAGGTTTCTGCGCGAGGAACCGGGATAATCTCGAGACCGGCAAAAACCGGCCGCTCGGCGAAAGCTTCGACGGCAAGCAGCCGGTTCCGCCCCAGGTACGCCACCGCGCTGAGCAGGTGCAAGTTGTCGCCCACCGGGACCGAGATGACCGGCAGGCCGGCAGGGGCCAGTAGCGCGGCCAGTTGGCGGATACCGGCGGCGTTGCTGCGCCCAGATTCGCCCACCAGAACACTGTCTGGCAGGACCAGGACGTCGCCCCCCTCCAGCGTACCCGGCTCTTCTATGCGCGCCACGGGCAGGCGACGGGCCAGCCATTCGGCCAGCGCCTCTTCCTCCCCGCGCCGGCTGGCCGCACCCGGCCGGCAAATGATGGCCTGACCGGCGATCACCAGCGCCGGGTCTTGCATGAAGCAGCTATCCGGGTAACGTTCGTCAGGCGAAAGCAGCTCCACTGCCAGGCCCGCGGCCGCCAGGGCCTGGCAGTATTCGGCATGCTGGGCCCGCGCCAGCGCGACGTCGATGCGCGCAGCCGTGCTGCTGATCGCGCGTACGTAGCTGGCGCCCGGCTGGCGAACGAGAGCACAAGATACGGGCATGCATTCCTCCAGTTGAGGGCGAATAGTAGACTCTTCCGGGCCAAAAGGCAAGCGCGCTGTCTGGCTCCGTCGAAAATCAGCTTGACGCGGCGGCCGTGTGGCGGTACAATCAGGCGAACATTTGATCGACTCGTTCAGAGGATGCGATGGCCAAAGCCCAAACCCGCTATGTCTGCCAGGTCTGTGGCAGCGCTCAGCCCAAGTGGCAGGGCAAATGTCCGGACTGCGGCGAATGGAATACCCTCGTTGAGACGGTGGTGCAGGCGCCGAGCAAAAGCCGTGGGGTGGGGGCGATCGTCGAGCCCGGCAGCGGTCCGATCCCGCTGCCCGACATCTCCGCCGATGGCTACGAGCGCATTCCCGTCCACATCAGCGAGCTGAGCCGTGTGCTGGGTGGTGGGATCGTGCCGGGGTCCGTGGTGCTGATCAGCGGTGATCCCGGCGTTGGCAAATCCACCCTCCTGCTCCAGTTGTGCGCCGACCTGGCGTTGTCGAGCGGCCGTATCCTGTACATCTCCGGCGAGGAGTCGGCCGCGCAGATCAAGCTGCGGGCCAGCCGGATGGACATCGACACGCCCAACCTGTTGGTGTTGGCAGACACGCGCCTGGAGAGCATTATCGGGCACATCGAGCAGACTCAGCCCAAGCTGGTGGTGGTCGATTCGGTCCAGAGCATCTATTCGGACGCGATCGAATCCGGGGCCGGCAGCGTGACGCAAGTGCGCGACTGTTCGGCACAGTTGTTCCGCCTGGCCAAATCGCAGACCTTCCCACTCTTCCTTGTCGGCCACGTCACAAAGGAAGGCTCGATTGCCGGACCGCGCGTGTTGGAGCACATGGTCGACACGGTCCTGTACCTGGAGGGTGAGCGCTTCCACAGCTACCGTTTGCTGCGCTCGGTTAAAAACCGCTTCGGCTCGACCAACGAGGTGGGCGTGTTCGAGATGACCGAACACGGCTTGAGCGAGGTCAAGAACCCGTCCGAGGCTTTCCTGGCCGAACGTCTGCCCAACTCGGCGGGCTCGGCCATCGCGGTGACCATGGAAGGCACCCGGCCAATCCTGGTCGAAGTGCAGGCGCTGACCAGCTCGACCAGCTTCGCCCAGCCGCGGCGCACCGCGAACGGCGTGGACTTCAATCGTCTGTTGCTGCTGACGGCCGTGCTGAGCAAGCGCGTGCGCCTGAAGCTGGGCGATCAGGATGTGTTCGTCAACATCGTGGGTGGGTTGGAGGTAGACGAGCCGTCCGCAGACCTGGCCATCGCAGCGGCCATCGCGTCTTCAGTCCGCAATCGACCGGTAGCAGCCGACCTGGCGTTGGTCGGCGAAGTGGGCCTGAGCGGCGAACTGCGCAGCGTGGGCCAGTTGCCGCGCAGGCTTAACGAAGCAGCCAAGTTAGGATTCACTCGTGTGCTGATCCCACGCACGGCGGCGCGCAAGCTAGACCAGCCGCCGGCGGGCGTGCAAGTATTGGGCGCGCGCACTCTGCGCGAGGCGCTGGAGATGGCGTTGGTGGCGGGGGAGCCGGAGGGAGAGCGAGAGAGCGGGTGAGCAGCCGATAACCGAAGGCGAGATCAGGCGATTTTGCTCCCTACGTACTGGCGTGTACAATTGAAGTCGTGGGTCTAAGTGCCCGTGGACGCTGCATGAATGCCCTATCTCGCAAGGGGAGGCCCCCCGGGGATAGGGTTTTCTTTTTCCAGAAGCCGGGGGAGGAGCAAGCATGACCGTAACCGCCATCGTAGGTGCACAATGGGGGGACGAGGGTAAGGGCCGGATAATAGACTACCTGGCCCAGCAGGCGGACATGGTGATCCGCTTCCAGGGTGGTGACAATGCCGGTCACACGGTAGTGAACGAGCACGGCACATTCCGCCTGCACCTGGTGCCGTCTGGCATCTTCAACCCGCACACGCGCTGTATTATCGGCACGGGAGTGGTACTTAACCCCGCCCGGTTGCTGGAAGAGATGGCGGAAGTGACGGGCGCAGGCGTGAGCGTAGATAACCTGTGGATCTCCGAGAGGGCCCAGGTGGTCATGCCCTACCACATGCTGCTGGACGGGCTCGAAGAAGGGGCACGCGGCAACGCGCAGATCGGCACGACCAAGCGGGGCATCGGGCCGGCTTATGCCGACAAGGCGGCCCGCCTGGGCATCCGCGCCGGTGACCTGTTGCGGCCCGGCTGGCTGCGCGCGCGCCTTGAATTGGCGCTCGCGCAGAAAAACCGGACGCTGGCCGACTTCGGACAGGCGGCACTGCGGCTGGACGTCCTGCTGGAGCAGGCCGTGGGCTGGGGCAAAGCCCTGGGGCCACGCATCATCGACACCCTGCCGGCGGTTCAGGAAGCGGTGCGCGGCGGCCGGCACATCTTGCTCGAAGGACAACTGGGGGTCATGCGTGACCTGGACTGGGGCACCTACCCCTATGTAACTTCGTCAAACCCGATCGCGGGCGGCGCCAGCGCGGGAGCAGGCTTACCGCCGGCGGCTATCACCGAGGTTATCGGCGTCGTCAAGGCATATTGCACCGCCGTCGGCGCCGGCCCCTTCCCCGTCGAGCTGCACGATGAGAACGGCGCCCGCCTGCGCGAGGTGGGCCAGGAATACGGCGCAACCACGGGGCGGCCTCGCCGCTGCGGCTGGTTCGATGGCGTCGCGATCGGCTACGCCACCTGGCTCAACGGCTTCACCGGGCTGGCCGTGACCAAGCTCGACGTGCTGGACGGGTTCCCCGAACTGCGCGTCTGCACCGGCTACCAGCATGGCAGCGAAATCCTGACGTGTGTGCCGGATACCGCAGTGTACGAGCAAGTCACGCCGGTCTACGAGACTTGGCCGGGCTGGCAGACGTCGACCGAAAACGTGCGGCGCTGGGAGGATCTGCCGGCCGCGGCGCAGGCGTATCTGCGCCGGATCGAGGAGCTGGCCGGGGCGCCGCTGCGCTATGTGTCGGTCGGCCCCAGCCGAGAGCAACTGATCCTCATGTCTTGAGCAGGATATTTGATGAGCGAAGACCTGGTATTCAGCCATGAAACGTACCTGTCGCCATTCACCTGGCGCTACGGCTCGACCGCGATGCGCCGGATCTGGAGCGAGGCCCATAAACGACGGCTCTGGCGGCGGATCTGGGTCGCGCTGGCCGAGTCCGAAGGGGCCGCCGGGTTGGTGAGCGCCGAACAGGTGGCCGACCTGCGCGCGCACCAGGATGCGGTGGACCTGGCGCGCGCCCAGGCCATCGAGCGAGAGATCCGTCACGACCTTATGGCCGAGGTGCGTGCTTATGCCGAGCAATGTCCCGTGGGCGGCGGGATTATCCACCTGGGCGCGACCTCAATGGACGTGGAGGATAACGCCGAGGCGTTGCGCATCCGCGAGGCCCTTGATTTGCTGCTGCTGCGCCTTCGCACGCTGTTGTTGGCTTTCGCCCGGCGCATCGACGAGACGGCCTCAGCCGCGACCATCGCCTTCACGCACTTGCAGCCCGCGGAGCCGACCACGACCGGTTATCGCCTGGCGCAATACGCGCAGGATCTCTGGCTGGATTGGCAGGACCTGAGCCGCCTGCGCGCGACCTTACGCGGCAAGGGCTTCAAAGGCGCGGTCGGCACGTCCGCCTCCTATGCCGAGTTGCTGGCAGGCAATGATGTGACGCCGGACGAGCTCGAGCGGCGGATTATGGGGGCCCTCGACCTGGACGCCGTACCCGTCGCCACCCAAACGTACCCGCGCAAGCAGGATTACCAGGTGCTGTCGGCGTTGGCCGGGTTAGCGCAATCGCTCTATAAATTCGCCTTCGACCTGCGCATCCTCCAATCTCCGCCCATCGGAGAGTGGGCCGAGCCGTTCGGCGCCCGGCAAGTGGGCTCGAGCGCGATGCCCTTCAAGCGCAATCCGATTGATGCGGAAAACGTCGATAGCCTGGCCCGGCTGCTTGCGGCGTTGCCTCGGGTAGCCTGGGACAACGCCGCGCACAGCCTGCTCGAACGCACCCTGGATGACTCAGCGAACCGGCGCAGCGTTCTGCCCGAAGCTTTCCTGATCGGCGACGAGCTATTGCTGCGCTGCGGCAGGTTGATCGAAGGCCTGCAGATCGACGGCGCGGCCTCCGCCCGCCTGCTGGCGGCCTACGGTCCCTTTGCCGCCAGCGAACGGCTGCTCATGCTGGCAGCCAGGCGCGGCGGCGACCGGCAGGCTTTGCACGAGGTGATCCGCGAGCACTCGCTGCGGGCCTGGGCTGCTGTGCGGGAGGGACGGGCAAACCCGATCGTGGAACTGCTCTGCGCGGACCCGCGCATCGCGAGCTACGTGCCATCTGATGAGGCGCGCGCGCTGCTGGATGCCTCGCATTACGTCGGCGACGCGCCGGCACGGGCGCGCGACTTCGCCGCGATGCTGCGCCGGGAGTTGGGCGGGGAGCGCGCGGAGCACGGATAGCGCAAACGCTCGCGCAGGTCAGTGGGCATGAAACCGCGCGCGACGGGCGCACGCGCTGCCCGCCAGGCAAGATCATCGGTGAGGTGACAGGATGGCCACCAGGGCACGCGCTTTGTTGAGCGTGTATGACAAGAGCGGGTTGATCGAGTTCGCACGCGGGCTGACCGAGTTGGGCTTTGAGCTGGTCGCCTCGGGAGGTACGGCGCGGGCACTGAGCCAGGCGGGCCTGGCGGTAACGCAGGTGGATGAGATCACCGGCTTCCCGGAGATCCTCGGGGGCCGCGTGAAGACGCTGCATCCGGCGGTGCACGGCGGCATCCTCGCCCGGCGCACGCCCGAGCACCAGGCCGAGTTGGCCGCGCACGCGATCACCCCCATTCAACTGGTCGCCTGCAACCTGTATCCGTTCATCCAGACGGTCAGCCGGCCGGACGTCGACGAGGCCCAGGCGATCGAGGAGATCGACATCGGCGGCGTCACGCTGCTGCGGGCCGCGGCTAAGAACTTCGAGGCGGTGATCGTGGTCTGCGATCCGGCCGACTATGCCGGCGTGCTGGCCGCCCTGCGCGCCGACGCGCGTTCGTCCGGGCACACCGAGGAAGCTGGGACCGCGGAGCCGTTGGACAAGCAAGGACGCCGCCGCCTGGCGTTGAAGGCCTTTCGCCACACCGCGGCCTACGATGCGGCCATTGCGACCTGGCTGACGGGCCAGGTCGAACCGAACCAACTTCTGCCGGAGACGCTGAACCTCGCGGCGGAACGCGTGCAGTTGCTGCGCTACGGCGAGAACCCGCACCAGCAGGCGGCTCTGTACCGCTGGGTCGGCAGCCGGCCGTACTTCGAGCAGCTGCAGGGTAAAGAGCTCAGCTATAACAACATCGTGGACCTGGAAGCCGCCTGGGCCATGCCGCAGGAGTTCGCTGAACCCACGGTCGCGATCATCAAGCACACCAATCCGAGCGGGCTGGCCTCGGCCGAAATAATGGTCGAGGCGTACCGGCTGGCCTTCGATTGCGATCCGGTCTCGGCCTACGGCTCGATCATTGCCACCAACCGCGCGGTCGACCGCGCGCTGGTCGAGGCGATCGGCGGTCTGTTTGTCGAAGTGCTGGCGGCGCCGTCATACTCTGCAGAGGCCTTGGAGTGGCTGGCGCAGCACAAAAAGAACTGCCGGGTGATGCTGTCTCGCCCGGGGGGCGAGCAGTCGTTGCTGCTGCGCTCGGTGCGCGGCGGCCTCTTAGCCCAGACACCGGACATTGGGGCCGCAGACGAGGCCGCGTGGCGGATAGTGACGGCGCGGCGCCCCACTGGCGAAGAGATGGCAACGCTGCGCTTTGCCTGGCGCGCCGTCAAACACGTCAAGTCCAACGCGATTGTGTTTGTGCGCGGCACGGCCACCGTGGGGGTCGGCGCGGGACAGATGAACCGGGTGGACTCGGTGCACCTGGCTGCCATGCGGGCCGGAGAACGCGCGCGGGGCGCGGTGATGGGCTCGGATGCCTTTTTCCCGTTCGCGGATGGCATCGAGGCCGCGGCTGCTGCGGGCGTGACCGCGTGCATCCAACCTGGCGGCTCGCAGCGCGACCAGGAGGCCATCACGGCAGCCGACCGGCTTGGCATGGCAATGGTCTTCAGCGGAGAACGGCATTTCCGGCATTGAACTCTTGACAAAACGCGGGGCCGGGCACATAATGCGGGCAGTTAAAAGGCTGTGACGGAGGAAAGTACGCGGGGGGATGACCCCAGAGAGGCCGGGCCCCAACGGGGCTGAAAGCTCGGCCGGCGTGAACCTCGCCGAAGTTCCCTCCTGAGCCTGGCAAGGGAAAGCCGATTCAGGATCTTCGATCGTGGATCGGATAAGTAGTTTGCCACGGACGCCCACCGTTAGCGGGCAACCGGTAAGCCCGTCGAATCGGGCCGCCGGCCGGAGGGTCCCCGGCAACGGGGAAACCAGGGTGGTACCGCGGAGCTTGCCATGCGCGCTTCGTCCCTGTGACGGAGTGCGCGTTGTTATTTAAGGCATTGGGAGGGCTTATGCTTGACTACGAGGTCCTATCTAAGCTACAGGAAGAGGCGCTGGGTGCGCTGCAGGCAGCCGCCGACGCGGCCGAATTGGATGCCTGGCGGATCCGCTACCTGGGTCGGAAAGGCGGCGCGCTGAGCGAGGCTATGAAACGACTGGCCGTGCTTGCGCGCGAAGAACGCCCGGCCTACGGGCAAGCCGCCAATGAGGTGAAGGAGCGGCTCGAGGCGGCCTTTGGCGAGCGTGAGGAAGCGCTGAAGAGCGCCAATCTGCGGGCGGAACTGACTGCCGGGGCGGTTGACGTCACCCTGCCAGGCCGCCGGCCCGAGCTAGGGCATCTGCACGTGGTCACGCAGACCTTGCGCCAGATCATCGCTATCTTTGGCGAAATGGGCTTCCAGGTCTACGAAGCGCCGGACGTGGAAACGGACGAGTACAACTTCGGCTTGCTCAACATGCCGCCCTACCACCCCGCGCGCGACATGTGGGATAGCTTCTGGGTCAGCCAGGAGGATCAGTCCACCGGAAGCGGCGAGCGCCTGGTGATGCGCACGCACACCAGCCCCGGGCAGATCCGGGTCATGCGCGAGCGCTATCCCGAGCCGATTCGCGTGATCCTGCCCGGCAAGACGTACCGCTACGAGCAGGTCTCCGCCCGCTCTGAGTCGCAGTTCACGCAGGTTGAAGGGCTGGCGGTCGGCCGGGGCATCCGCATGACGGACCTGATCGGCACGTTGCAGGCGTTCGCGAGCAAGATGTACGCGGCCGGACGCCGGCTGCGGGTGCGGGGCAGTTATTTCCCCTTCACCGAGCCGAGCATCGAGGCCGACATGGACTGCATGTTGTGTGGCGGCAAGGGCTGCGTGGTCTGCAAGTATACCGGCTGGCTAGAAGTGGCCGGGGCGGGCATGGTCCATCCGGTGGTGCTGCGCAATGGCGGCTACGACCCCAAGATCTATTCCGGTTTCGCCTTCGGTTTCGGCGTCGAGCGCCCGTCGATGGTGAAGTACGGGATCAAGGACATGCGGCTGTTCTATGGGAATGACCTCAGGTTCGTGGAGCAGTTCAAATGAAAGTACCGATTAACTGGCTAAAGGATTACGTGGACATCACCCTCACCCCGGAAGCGCTGGCCGAGCGGCTGACGCTGGCCGGGCTGGAGGTGGAGAAGGTCATCCGTATCGGCGAGACGTGGGAGCGGGACAAAATCTTCGTCGGCCAGGTGCTGGAAGTGCGCCGCCATCCGGATGCGGACCGGCTGGTGCTGGCGCGCGTCAACTACGGCGCCCCGCAGCCGCTGACCGTGGTCACCGGCGCGCCGAACCTGTACCCCTACGCCGGGCAAGACCTGAGCAACGGGCGCGGCCCGAAGGTGGCCTTCGCGATCGCCGGTGCGCAGCACGTCGACGGCCACAGCGAGGAGCGGCGCGTGGTGCGGCTCAAGCCGGGCAAGATCCGCGGGATCGCCTCCGAGGGCATGGTCATGTCCGAGAAGGAGCTGGACTTGAGCGACGAACACGAGGGCGTCATCATACTGCCCGACGACGCGCCGGTCGGCGCGCCGTTAGTCGATTACCTGGGCGACGCGATCCTCGAGTTCGACATCAAGGGCGCCTTCGGGTACCTGCAATCTGTCATCGGCATCGCGCGCGAGGTGGCCGCGCTGACAGGACAGGCGCTGCGCCTGCCGCCCGGAGCCGCCCCAGTCGACCAGAAGGCGCAGATCGTCGCCGACCCTGATTTCGTGGGCATCCGCATCGACGCGCCGGATCTGTGCCTGCGTTACTCGGCCGCGCTGATGGAGGGGCTCGTGGTCGGCCCCTCGCCCTACTGGATGCAGCAAAGGCTGCTGCGGGCAGGGATGCGCCCGATCAACAACCTCGTGGACGTTACCAACTACGTGATGCTCGAGCTGGGCCAGCCGCTGCACGCCTTCGACTACGACCTGCTGCGGCTGAGGACCACGGAAGCGAAGCCCACCATCATCATGCGTCGCGCGCACCCCGGCGAGCACCTGACCACGCTGGACGGGGTGGACCGGACGCTGGACCCGGACATGCTGTTGATCACCGACACGGCGGGCGCGGTGGCAGTGGCCGGCGTGATGGGCGGCGCCAACACAGAGATCCAGCCGGGCACGACACGCATCCTGTTGGAGGCGGCGAACTTCAACTTCCTGAGCATTCGCCGCACCGGGCAACTGCTCAAGTTGACCAGCGAGGCGGCTCTGCGCTTCGGCAAGCGGGTCGATCCCGAGCTGACCATCCCGGCGCTGACGCGGGCCGGCGAGCTCCTGCGCCAGGTGGCCGGTGGCGCCACACACCCGGTCTATGGCGACGTTTACCCGGGCAAGCCCGAGACACGCACGATCGATCTCGAGCCGGACTATGTATCCCGGCTGCTGGGCGTGGCGATCCCGCTGCCCGAAATCGTCCGCATCCTGCGCGGGCTGGAGTTCGGGGTGAGCCCCAGGCTCTCGAACTCTGATACGCTTCAGGTCACCGTGCCCAGCTATCGGCAGGATGTGAACATCCCCGCCGACCTGGTCGAGGAGATCGGACGCATATACGGCTATGACAGGCTGCCGTCAACGCTCTTGCAGGACGAGCTTCCGCCGCAACGGCGCAACCTGGCGCTGGAAGGCGAGACCAAGGTACGCGACGTCCTGACCGGCTGCGGGCTGGATGAGGCGATCACTTATTCGATGATCAACCCGGCCGACGATGCGAGGCTACAGCAGGGACCGCCGGCCGATGCCTACGTCAAGGTGTTGAACCCCTTGTCCGCAGGCCGCAGCCACCTGCGCCGCACGCTGCTCGCCAACCTGCTGCACGCGACGCGCGCGAACCTGCGCTTCCGCGAGCGAGTGACCATCTTCGAGTTGGGGCGCGTGTTCCTCCCGCGGCCCGGACAGACCCTGCCTGCCGAACCGCGCCGGCTGGGCGCGGTGCTGGTGGGCCCGCGCGAGCCAGCCACCTGGCAACCCCATGACGTCACACCGCTTGGCTTCTTCGATCTCAAGGGTGTGGTGGAGACACTGCTGGACCGGCTAGAGGTGCGCAATGTCACCTGGGAGCGCGGCGAGCACCCGGGGATGCACCCAGGCCGCACTGCGCAGGTGGTGGTTGGCGGGCAGGCCGCGGGGACCGTCGGCGAGCTGCATCCCCAGGTGCGCGCCGCCTGGGACCTGCCGGCGCTGCCGGTCGCACTGATGGAGTTGGACCTGGACATCCTCCTGGCCAACTGGGGCGAGGCGGCGCCGATGACGGCGATATCCGGCCAGCCGGCTGTGTACGAGGACCTGGCGGTCATCGTGGACGACTCGCTGCCGGCGGCCCAGGTCGACGGGTTAATCCGTCAGACCGGCGGCAAGACGCTGGTTGACCTGCGCTTGTTCGACGTGTACCGCGGCCAACCCGTGCCCGAGGGCAAGAAGTCGCTGGCCTACAACCTGGCCTTCCAGGCTTCCGATCGCACGCTGACGGACGAAGACGTGCGTAAGTTGCGCCATAAGATCGTGCAGCGACTGGAGCGCGAGCTGGGTGCGACGCTGCGAGCGTGACGGCAGGCGAAACGTAAGCCGAAAAGCGTGAGTGGGTCGCGCCTTTGGCGCGACCCACTCAACTGCGCGGCTTGCCTCTTGACTCTCCTGCCACTGGAAAGGAAAAAGGATCCATGGAACCGAAGATCGTTAGAGTTGACAAGTTCATGGTCGCCGGTCTGAGCTACGTGGGCAAGAACGAGCATGGCGAGATCAGCGAGATGTGGGGCGAGCTCAACCGGCGCTGGAATGAGGTCCAGAACGTAGTGGAACGACCGGCGGCAGCTTACGGTCTTTGCTACATGCTCGAAGAGGGACAGCTGGAGTACATTGCCGGACTGCCCGTCAGCAGTGTCAAGGGCCGGTTTATTTGGATACCCGACGGCCTGATTGTTCGCAGCCACGCGCTCTCCAATTTGCCACCGTCTAATCCGGACGAAAATACCCGGATCGCTGCCAAACAATTCGGCTCGCGATAACGTTATGGGCCGGAATCTTTGGCAGCGATTCAGTGCTTTGAGGCCGAGATTAGTGGTGGCGTAAGTCGTCATCTATCCCGGCCTTTCGCCGCCAATCTGTTCGGCCCGCGACATCATCGGTTCCGGCTCGCGCCAGAGCTCAATGTCGGCGAAGCGGGTTAGCTCAGACCTGAAATAGAGCGGCACCGTGTCGCAGGGGCCGTTGCGGCGCTTGGCGACGATCAGGTTGACAATGTTGGGCGTGTTCTCGTGCACGGGATGGTCATCCCCATCGACGGGGGCTTTTCGGCTTTCAGCGGTGTCTGAGGTCTTTAGCGCGAGGAGGAAGCGACGATGACAGAGCAGTCAAAGCTCAAGGTAGCGTTGGTGGATTGGGACGAGGACCTGTTCTCCCCTTGCGGATGGGAAGCGGAGATGATTGCCTCGGCGGGCATCGCCTATGTCCACGCGCAGCAGCACACGCCCGCAGAAGTACTGGCCTTTGCGCACGACGCCGATGTGGTGCTGCAGCAATCCCTGCGTCCTCTGCTGACGGGCGAGGTGATCGCGGCCCTGGATCGTTGCCGCTGCCTGGTCAGGCTAGGCATCGGCTATGACAATGTCGACGTCGCCGCGGCCACCCGGCGCGGCATGCTGGTGTGCAACGTGCCAGCTTACTGCGTCGAGGATGTGGCCGAGCACGCCTTGGCGCTGCTGCTGGCCAGCGTGCGGCGGATACCGCGCCAGGATCGCTGGATCCGTGAAGGCCGCTGGGACCGTACCGGGGCTCGCCCGGCCCGGCGCATGAAAGGCTGTACGCTCGGCTTTGTGGCCTTCGGCAAGATCGCCCGGACCCTCGCAGAACGCCTGGCAGCGTTCGGGATGCGGCTGATCGCCTACGACCCGTATGTGGACGCGGCGAGCATGCAGCGCAGCGGCGTGCAGAAGGTTGACCTGGACGAGCTGCTGCGCCAGGCCGACTTTATCTCGGTGCATGCTCCGCTGAACGCGCAGACGAAACATTTGCTGAGCACGCGCGAGTTCGGCCTCATGAAAGACGGCGCGTTCATCGTCAACACCAGCCGTGGACCTGTGATCGACGAAGTCGCCCTCGTTGAGGCTTTGCGCTCCGGCAAGGTGTGGGGGGCGGGGCTAGACGTAATGGAGCGCGAGCCTCTGCCGGCCGATTCAGCGCTGCGCGATCTCGACAGTGTGACGTTTACACCCCACGTGAGTGCCAGCTCGGAGGAGAGCGTAGCCGATCTCTACCGGGCGGCCTGCCAGATTGCGATCGACGTGTGCCAGGGCCGCTGGCCGCAGGGAGTGGTGAACCCGGACGCCGTGCAGCACAGTGCACGCGTGTACACGCGGCCCATGCTCGAAACCGAACGGGTGCGATCGTCCCGAACCTGCACCGAGGAGCTAGAGACAATGACGAAGAAGGTAGTCACATTTGGCGAGATCATGCTGCGGCTCTCGCCGCCCGGATACCAACGCTTCACACAGGCGCGGTCTTTTGACGTCGTCTATGGCGGCGGCGAGGCCAACGTGGCCGTCTCGCTGGCGAATTATGGCATGGCCGTAGATTATGTAACGCGCCTGCCGAAGAACGACCTGGGTGCGGCTTGCATCCAGTTCCTGTGCCAATCCGGGGTGGGAGTGGACAAGATCGTGCGCGGCGGCGAACGGCTCGGCATCTATTTCCTCGAGACGGGGGCGGCGCAGCGCGCCAGTGTTGTGCTGTATGACCGCGCCAACTCCAGCATCGCCACCGTCGAGCGCGGGATGATCGATTGGCACACTGTATTCGCTGATGCGGACTGGTTTCACTGGACCGGTATCACACCGGCCATCTCGGAGAGCCTGGCCGACGTCTGCCTGCAAGGCGTGCAAGTTGCCAAAGAGATGGGCCTGACCGTGTCGTGTGACCTCAATTACCGCGCCAAGCTGTGGAAATGGGGCAAGAAGGCCGGCGAAGTGATGCCCGAGCTGGTCAGTTACTGCGATGTGGCGGTCGGCAATGAGGAAGACGCCGAGAAAGTGTTCGGCATCCAGGCGCCTGCAACCGATGTCACGTCTGGCAAGGTCGAAGCTGACAAATACCGCCACGTGTGCGAGGAGTTGGCGGGTCGCTTTGCCAACCTGAAACAGGTGGCCGTCACCCTGCGCGGCTCACTCTCCGCCAGCCACAACACCTGGTCCGGCGTGCTATGGGACGGCGGCCAGTTTTACACCGGCCCCACCTTCGATATTACCCACATCGTCGACCGCGTGGGTGGGGGCGATGCCTTCGTGGGTGGCCTGATCTATGGCCTGCGCACCTACGGGCAGGATAAGTCCCGCGCACTCAGCTTCGCCATCGCCGCTTCTTGCCTTAAGCACACGGTCGTCGGCGACTTCAACGCCGTTTCCGTCCCCGAGGTCGAGAAGCTGATGGGTGGCGATGCCTCAGGACGCGTCGCCCGTTAGACAGCATCGCGTCGCAATTGGTTCCTTCTCTTACCCAGAAATAGAAAGGATCGATGCCTCATGGCCAAGTTCGCCAGGCTGGACGTATTGAATACCATGCTCCGGACCGGGCTGGTGCCCGTCTTCTACCACTCCGATGTCGCCGTAGCCAAGCAGGTCGCCAGCGCCTGTGCGGCAGGCGGCTCACCTTTGTTGGAATTCACCAATCGCGGCGACTTTGCGCCCGAAGTCTTCAAGGAGCTCAGCCGGGGCCTGGCCAAAGATGCGCCAGACACCATCCTGGGCGTCGGATCGGTGACCGATGCGCCGACCGCGGCGCTCTACGTGGCCTATGGGGCCAACTTCGTGGTTGGGCCTGTGCTCAGCGAGGAGGTAGCCCGCTTCTGTAACCGGCGCAAGATCCCTTACATGCCGGGTTGCGGCAGCGCCAGCGAGATCGCGCAGGCCGAAGAGCTGGGGGTCGAGATCGTGAAGGTCTTTCCCGGCGATTCGGTCGGCGGTCCGGGCTTCGTCAAGTCCATCCTGGGCCCTATGCCGTGGACGCGCATCATGCCGACCGGCGGCGTCGAAGCGACGCAGGAAAGCATCCAGGCCTGGTTCAAGGCCGGGGTTGCGGCCGTGGGCATCGGCTCGCAGCTGATCCGCAAGGACCTGATCGAGAAGGGTGATTACGAGGCGATGGCGACGAAGGTCGCACAGACCCTCGGCTGGATCCGCCAGGCGCGCGGCACGCCGTTGTTCCTGGGCATCGAGCACCCCGGTCTCTATCCTTACGGTGGCGCGGGCGCCCGGCAGATTGCGGACTGGTACAGCGACACGTTCGGGTTTAAGCTGAACGATGGCAATTCCAGCATCTTCGTTGAAGGGCCCGGCGGGGGTCGCATCGAAGTTATGAAAGAGGGCGACACCGACCGAGCCCACATCGCGGTGCTGGTCAGCGATTTTGAGCAGGCCACCGCTGCGTTGCGGGCCAAAGGCGTCGAGCTCGAACAACCCAACCTCAAGGCAAACATCAAGGCAGTCTATCTGAAACAGGCCGACCCGGCGGGCAACCGGATCCATCTGCTCTGGCGTCGCTGATGCCGGGCTAAGGGCAAACCGGTGCAGAGGGAGACGCAGGCCCCCGGCGGGGGGAGCCTGCGGTCAGCTGCGCACAGGGGGTCAGTCAGTCGGGGCCCATCTCGGCAATGGCCTTGCGTATGGTACTCTCGTCCAGGATCTCTTTCTGGTCGAGCATACCGTCCATGAGGGCGGTGTTGCAGAGCTGGTTGATACGGCGGGGCAAGCCCTTGGTGTATTCGAAGATGCCCTGGATGGCGTCGTCGGTGAAGAGCGTGCTACCGTTGTAACCGGCGATTTTGACATGGGGGCGGACTGTAACGGGCTGCGCTCTTTGGCGGCGATTTGGGCCAATGGGGCCGAATTATCTGCCGGATTGTCGCGTCGTTTATTTCGGCCTTTAGCCGCCATCTAAGTAGGTAACAAAAAGTTGGCGGCACTTTTCTGCCAGGGCGGTCCCCGAATTTGTGTCAGGAACTTTCTACCACCTACTTAGATTTCCGGTGACAAGTGCCAAACCGTGCACAAGAGCAGTCGCCGCAATCAAGATATCTGCGTCACCAATCAACCGCCCCGCAAGATACAGATTACCATAAATCTCCGCTCCGCGTACGACAGTTTCGTCCTCTAACGGCAGAACGATATTCTTTTGGCATAGCCTCTCGAAAAGCTCGGCTTGGCTCTCGGCCCCTTTGGCTTTCAGACCTCTCAGGATCTCGTAACGCGTAATGATCGAAAAGGTAAACTGGCCGTTCGCGCTCAAGTACTCGGCAGCACGCCGAGTCACCTCAGCATCTCGGCGCTTAATCACCTCGGAGAGCGTATCGGTATCAAGCAACGCTGAGGGCACGAATCAGTCCCTTTCTGGTATAAAGTGATCACGATCCAAAGCGATTCGCTCTATCTCCGCAATATCTTCATCCGATAATCCGGCATACACCTGGTGCCAGGCGGCCAGAAGTTCTTCTGGCTGCTCTCCTGTAGGCACATGCAACGTGATCCTCATCCGCTGATTTTCCGGCAGCACGAGTGGCTCTAACGGCATGAGCACGCCGTTGCGATAGACAACCTCTACATCTTGTTCCATAGGTGCCTCCACGTCAACAGACTTTCCGTTCCTTGCTCATCACACGACTTTTCGAATTGATGCTATTATACCACGCGGCGAAGCTTAGATTTCCTCAAATCCAATCTGCTCCGGTGTGAATTAGACCGAGCATGCAGGGCGCCGGCGCCGGTCGAGCAGAAAAATGGGATCTGAATCGAGCGTGATATAATCAGGCTCGTATGGACACGGATACTTTCGTCAGCCTTGTTGAAGCGGCCATCCAGGCGCTCCCCGAGCGGTTCCAAGACGCGCTCGACAATGTCGAGATACTGGTCGAAGATTGGCCGGATTTTTGGACGCGGCAGCAGGCGGGGATTCATTCCCGCTATGGCCTGCTCGGTTTTTACCACGGAATCCCGCTCACGGAGCGCACCACGAACTACAACCTGGTTGCCCCCGACAGAATCAGCATTTACCAGAAGCCCATCGAGGCCCAGTGCCAAACGGAAGAGGAACTGCGCCGGCTTGTGG